>CAZVPE010000001.1:0-119715 GCA_964628155.1 uncultured Polyangiaceae bacterium
GAAAAGGAATCTGAAGCGCATCACGGCGGTCTTGCCGTTCAGCGCGACAGGGAGCAGGAGGTTTAGGCAGGTTAGGGGCCCCACCAGAACATTTCGTGGATTTGCTCTTTTCCGCCGTCGCGGGTGAGGGCGACTATCCGGTCGTCGGTGACCCGAACGACTGGATCGGGAAACGCGTCGCATGCGAAGAACGCGCTCTTCTCGAAACCGCCCGCCGACACCCAGAAGAGGTGGAGTCCTCCGCTGGAGGGACCCGCCATGAGCACCATGCGTCCCCCTCCGAGGACATGAAAGTCAATCCAGCGGAGCGCCAGGCTGGTGAAACGCTCGGGGCTCGGAAAGTCCTCTCCCAGGTCGCGTAACTCAGGAAGGTGCGCGCTCAAGTACTTGCGGAGGGTATCGTACCGAGGCTTCGTCAGCCGCGGGAGCTGCCGCAATCCCGCGACCGCCACCGGAAGCTCCTCGGGCCGCGCGCAGGGAACTTCGACGTGCGTTCGGTAACGATCGGCCAGCGTCGTCCCTTGCGCGTCGCCGGCGAGCGACTTCAGCCACCAGTGAAAGACGGCAAGGGTGGCGTCACCGGCACGCGATCGCAGCTGGACGACGCTCTCCCACAACGGCCTTCGAACGCTCCACACGCCTCCATGCGCGGCGACGACGCATGACCCCACGTAGGCCGCCCCATGGATCGTCGCGTTGAAGAGGAGGTTGTCGGCGGTCCCGGGAGCTCCGCCCGCAGCCCAGGCGTCACGACGATCGGACGTGATCGCGGCGCTCAGGCGGTGCACGCTCGCGTCGCTGCGATCCAAAAAGAGGTCGGTGCCGAACAGCTCCCGGGCGATTACGATGAAGCGCTCGGTCGCGTCGTCGAGGTGCGCGACGATGAAGCGGTTCCGCCCCGGGTTCGCATCCGTGGCTCGCGCGCGCGCCAGGTCCGCGACGGTGCGTGCGTCCGGCGGATACAGCGGCAAAAAGAAGCGAGCGAAGAGTTCTTCGGCGTTCAAGAAAAAAGTCCTAGAGGAACCCGGCGGGAGGCAAGCCTGTTCGGTGCTCTAGCACGACGCGCTATGCTCGCGCGCCGCCGTGCTTACCCCTGACGTACGATTCGAGGGCTGGACCACCGAGGCGTGGCTTCGGTTCCTGCGTGTTTGGCAACCGCGCGCCACCGCCGAGCGTGACCCGACCGGGCCGCAGGGCGGAGTGATCGTCGTCCACGACGACGGCGAGATTCTCAAGCTACTCCACACGCACCAGGGAAGGCTCGACCCGGGGTCCGCGCTGCACCCGCAAGACGAAGGGAAAGCCCAGGCTCTGGCACTTCGCTCCGGGCGGCCCTCGGCGCTCGCCCAGCTCGCCCGTGTCCACGGCGCCAGCTGGGGGATCAGCATGCGCCTCGGAGCGCTCGACGAGGTGATGGAGCGCTTCGGTGCTCGCGCGAGGCGAGGCGACGATCTCACGATGCAGGCGCTGATGCTTGTCGGCATCGCCCGCGAGATGCTCGACGAGGGAGCGATCACGGCATGGCCGCAGCGCCTTCGCGGAGTGCCGCTCCCGACGCCGGTCATCGTTCGTCGCACGCTCGACGCGCTCTGCCCGGACGGACGCACCATTGCCCTCGGGTTGTTCGACGCCGGCGACCTGTGGACCGCGTTCGTCGCGCGTCGTCGGGGCCCGGCATTCGACGTCATCGCCGGGCCGGACGAGCTTCGACCCGCGCTCGGTCTGCTCTCCGGCGACTGGCGGCGGGACTACCGCCACCTCGCGCACGCGGTCGAAGACCGCTACGGGCCGCTCGGGTTCGGCTGCTTCTCGGAGCTCGAGACGTTCCGCGGGCTGCAGACCGACGGCCGCCCCGGAGCATGGAGCCGCGCGGTCGCGGTCCGCGACGTGGTCATCGCACCGATGCCCGCCGGGGTGCGCGTGGCGATCGGCTTCGACGGCGCCCGGTTCGCCCTCCAGGGACTGATGACGCTCACGGGCAGGATCGTGCCGGCCGCGCTCTTGGCGCCACTGGTCGATGGCGCGCGTTCGCGCATCGCGAAGCTCACGGGCAAGGACGTCGGCGCGCTGCTGGGGTTCGATCCGCTGGCGCTGCTCCGAGGACTGCTCGAGAGGTAGCGCGCGCGAGGCGAAGCTTGGCTATGTCTCTTCGCCAACGAGCCCGATGTCCTGGACGAGGCCACGGGATACGTCTGGGAGCACCGTAAGAACTGGCACATCGGACCCGCGATACATGAGCCGCGCGACCTCCACGGCCTGAGCGTGTCGGCTTGGCGCGGCGTCCTTGACGAGGGCGACCGCGCGAATAGGATCCTATTCGTGACCACGACGATCCACATTTCCGACGACCTCCTTGAGCGCATCGACCAGCGCGCGCGGGCGCTGGGAACGAGCCGCAATCGCGTCATCGTCGACGCCATCGAGACCAGCCTCGGTCCGACGGGTACGTGGCCGCCCGAGCTCGTCCGCATGCTCGAGGCGCCGGTCACTCGAAGGAGCGGCGACGAGCTCGAGAAGAGCCTTGCCGTGGTTCGGTCGCGCCGCGTCAACCGCCGCCCTCGCGCCGCCGCACCGACATGGAGGAGCGCCTGACGCTCCTCTTACGGACACTGCCGGGCATTCCGTGGAGCGACGAAGTCAGCCGGCGGTTCGGCGAGATCAAGGCGGGCCTTGAGCGCCGTGGCGAGCGTGTGGACGACTTTGACGTTGCGATCGCCGCGCACGCGCTCGCGGCGGACGCCGTGGTGGTTACGCGCAACGTCCGTCATTTCGCTCGCATCCACGAACTGCGCGTGGAGGACTGGGCGTGAAACGCGCGAGCGCGAAGCCAGAGTGGGGACACGTGGCGCGCTTGCGAATCCGATCTCAGTTGAAGTCGGCCGCAGACTTATCGACAGGGAGATCTGGGGGGCGACGGTCGTGCACGCGATGCGAAACGAGGCGCTCTCGGCCTCCTTCTGCATTGCCACGAACGCCACCGGCGTGCTCACCCAAAGAGACAACCGACGCCCGTCCGCTCGATCTTCCAGGGCTTCTCGCGCTACGTGCAGGCCGACGCCGAAAGCGTCTACGACATCTTGTACCGCTCGCCCGACGGCGGAGACGAGACGGGCAATGCATCGGGGTGGCGTTCAATCCGTCGAGCGTCATTTCGTGTCGGTAACGCGTCCTGCTCGGTTGGCAGAGCGGCATTTCTCGTTGGTCTTGCGGCGTGCTCGATTGGCAGAGCGGCATTTCTCGTTGGTCTTGCGTCTCGTTCAGTTCGTCCGGCGTCTTTTCTCGTTGGCGAAGCGTCTCGTTCAACGAGAAATGCGGCGCTCTCGGCCGAGCGAGCGACCGATTCAGTTGGCGGAGTCGCATTTCCGGTTGGCAGAGTCGCATTTCCGGTTTGCAGAGTCGCATTTCCGGTTGGCAGAGTCGCATTTCCGGTTGGCAGAGTCGCGTTTTCAGTCGGCAGAGTCGCATTTCCGGTTGGCAGAGTCGCGTTTTCAGTCGGCAGAGCGTCTTTGTTCGTTGGCAATGCGTCTTTGCTCATTGAAGAAGCGTCTCCGCGCCCTAGCGAGCTACGCCTCCCCGCCAGGAAGAACGCGCCGGAGGCCGGCCTTTGCTCCTTCCACGATCTTAATCGGGAAGGGCGCGATTCGATCGCGCGGGAAAGGGCAGATTTTTCGCCCGTCCCACGCCGTTTGGCATTCGGTCGGGAAACTATCCCGATTCGACGACCCGGATGCGTAGCTCGGCGAGCTGCTCCGGCGACACCGTGCCCGGCGCTTCGGTCATCAGATCCGTGCCTTTTTGGGTCTTGGGGAACGGGATGACGTCGCGCAGGCTCTCGGCTCCGCTGAGGAGCATCGAGAGACGGTCCATCCCGATGGCGATTCCGCCGTGCGGCGGGGCGCCGAGCTTGAGCGCGTCGAGCAGAAAGCCGAACTTGCTCCGCGCTTCCTCGTCGGAGATGCCGAGCGCGCGAAACACCTTCGCTTGCACGGCAGGGTCGTGGAGGCGGATCGACCCGCCGCCGATCTCGAACCCGTTGAGCACGAGATCGTAGCGCCAGCAGAGGACCCGGCCCGGGTCCTTGTCCAGAAGGTCGACGCAGTCGTCGTGCGGGCGCGTGAACGCGTGGTGCGCGGCGACCCACGTCCTTTTCTCGTCGTCGTATTCGAAGAGCGGCGGATTGACGACCCAGAGGAAGTTCCACTGGCCGCCGTGACCGCTCTCCGGAACGAGTCCCAGCTTCTTGCCGAGGTGAATGCGCAGATTCGCCATCACCGTTTGGACCACGCTCTCGCGGCCGAACTGGAAGAAGACGAGATCGCCCTCTTTTGCGCCCGTTCGCGCGTTGATCGCCTGGCGCAGCTCCGGCGTGATCGTCTTCGAGAGCGGCGACTGGACCCACGCGCCGTCGGCGTCGATCTTCGCGCGGGCAAGGCCCTTGGCGCCCATCCCTTTGACGAACTCTTCGAACTTGTCGATCTCCGTACGAGACAGCTTGCCGGCCAGGTCGGAGGGGACCACGAGCGCCTTGACGATTTCCGCCGGAAGGTCGCGCCTGTACTCGCCGCGGGAGAACTTGTCGGCGATGGCTTTGAAGAACGAAACGCCGCCGCCCCCGTGCTCGATGACGACGTCCGTGAGGTCGACGTGCGGCAGTCCGAAGCGCAGGTCCGGCTTGTCGTTTCCGTAACGCTGCATCGACTCTTCGAACGGCATGCGCGGGAAGGTGCCGCCCGGGTAAAGCTCGTGGAGGTCGATCGAGAGCACTTCTTTCCAGATTCGGAAGACGAGCCCCTCGATGACGCGGAACACGTCGTCCTGGTTGACGAAGCTCATCTCGACGTCGATCTGCGTGAACTCCGGCTGCCGGTCGAGGCGGGGGTCTTCGTCGCGGAAGCACTTGACGACCTGGAAGTACTTGTCGAACCCGGCCACCATGAAGAGCTGTTTGAAGAGCTGCGGGCTCTCGGCCAGCGCGTAGAATTTGTTGGCGTGCTGGCGCGACGGGACCAGGAAGTTCCGCGCGCCGCCCGGCGTGTACTTGACCATGAACGGCGTCTCGAGCTCGAGAAACCCGCTCTCGTCGAAATAGCGCCGCGTGACCTGATGAACGCGATGCCGCACGCGGAGCGTCCGCTGGAGCGGTGCGCGCCGGAGGTCGAGGTAGCGGTACTGGAGCCGTTTTTCCTCGCTCGTGTCGATTTGGTCGGCAATTTCGAACGGCGGCGTTTCGCTCCGGTTGAACACGAAGAGCTCGACGCCGTGCACTTCGATGTCGCCTGTCGGCAGCTTCGCGTTGCGATTTGCCCCGCGCGCCTTGACGACGCCCCGGACGCCGACCACCCACTCGGAGCGAACTGTGCGCGCCACGTCGTGCGCGGCGCGCGGGAGATCCCCGTGGCCGACGAGGTCGGGGTCGAAAACGAGCTGCGTGATGCCTTCGCGATCGCGCAGGTCGATGAACACGCAGCCGCCGTGGTCGCGGTAGCTCGCCACCCAGCCAAAGAGGACAGCCGTCTTGCCCTCGTCGGAGGCTCGGAGCTCGCCAGCGTGGTGGGTGCGCTTCAGTTCGTCGATGAATCGGGCCATGGGGGCCGGGAATGTACAGTTTCTCGAGCCAATCCGCGAACGCGATCGGCGAGCGCTCAGCGAGAGGGGGTGAGTCGCACCAGGACGACGCCGTGAGGCGCGACTTCCGCCGAGAAGGCCTCGCGAAATGGCCCTAAATCCGCCCTGCGCCAAAGGTCGCGGACCGCGACCGGCCGTGCCGACCAGCCGAGCTCCATCCAGGCGAAGCGGATGCGAACGGGCGCTTCGCCGCGATTGAGGAGAATCACGGCCATCGCGCCTCCGGCGAGCGGCTTGGCCCAAACCTCTTCCGCGCCGTCATCGCGCACCTTGTGCCCTTGGACGCCGAGCGGATCCTGGTCGATGGCGATGACCTCCCGGTTCGTGAGCGTCTCGCGCGTCGCCGCGGACATCGACCGGATGTCGTTTCCCGCGAGCAGCGGCGCCGACAGGAGCGCCCAGAGGCTGAAGTGGGTGCGGTCTTCGGTGTCGCTCAGCCCGTTGCCGACTTGAAGCATGTCGGGGTCGTTCCAGTGGCCGGGCCCGGCGGCGTCCTCGAGACCGACCTGTAAGTCCAGAATGTTCATGACGCCGGTGGTCCACTCGCTCTTGCACGCCTTCTTTTCCCAACAGATTCCGATGTCCCCCGTCGTTCGCCACAGATTGCCGACGGACGGCGCCCAGGTCCAAGGCTGGCTCTTGCCCCATTCGCAGATGCTGAAAAGAATCGGACGGCCCGCGTGGGCGAGGGCGTCCCGCATCGCGCCGTACGCGGCGGGCGCCGACATTCCGTCCGTGTAGCACCAGTCGTACTTGAGGTAGTCCACGTCCCAGCTGGCGTACTGGCGAGCGTCGGCTTGCTCGAAGCCGCGGCTGCCCGGCCTTTTTGCGCAAGTCTGGGCTCCGGCGTCCGAGTAGAGACCGAACTTCAGTCCACGGGCGTGCACGTAGCTCGCGAGCGCCTTCATTCCGCTCGGAAAGCGAACTGGGTCGGGATGGATGAAACCCCCTGAGTCCCGGGCGCCTTGCCAGCAATCGTCGATGTCGAGGTACGCGTACCCGGCGTCCCGCAGACCGGTTGCCACGAGCGCGTCGGCCATTTGCTCGATGAGGGTTTCGCTGACGTCGCACTGGAACTTGTTCCAGCTGTTCCACCCCATCGGGGGCGTTCGGGCCAAGCCGTTTTCGAGCGCGCGGGCGGGGCCGCAAGCGAGGACGGCGGCGGTGAAGACCGCAAAAGGGGACGGCCTCATGAACGGAGTTCCTTTCGCGCTACGATGCCGCGCATGCTCACGCTGCATCTAGTACGCCACGGCGAAACGCTCCAAGCCGCACAGGGGTGCTTCGCCGGAGAGATCGACCCGCCGCTCACGGGCGAGGGACGCAGGCAGGCCGACGCCGTCGCGGGGGTTGCTTCCGGACTGGGCCTCGAGGCGCTCTACGTGAGTCCCAAGCTGCGGGCGCGCATGACCGCCGAGCCGATCGAGCGCGCGTGCACCCTGCAGCCCATCATCGACGACGGGCTGCGCGAGATAGCCTACGGCTCGTGGGAAGGGCGCAACGAGAGCGAGGTGGAGAAGACCGAGCCCCAGGCCTTCACTTCGTGGATGCGCGATCCCGCGCTCTTCTCGCCACCGGGCGGCGAAAGCGCGTTCTCGGTCGCCGCCCGCGCGCTGCCCGTGCTCGTGCGGGCGCGTCGCGAGCATGCCAGCGGCCACGTGATGTTCGTGAGCCACAAGGCGACCATCCGTATCCTCGTGTGCGCCCTCCTCGACGTGCCGATCGCCCGCTTTCGCGAGCGCTTCGCGTGTCCGCCGGCGTCGCTGACGACGTTCGAACTGGACGCGCGCGGCGCGATGCTCGTGCGGCTGGGCGATGTCAGTTATCTATAGCGCGGCGTGCTTCTCGTCAGCGCCCTGGCGCGCCGTGGAAAAATGAGAGAAATGAAGGGCCACGACGTCATGAGAGAGCACTGGCGTGCAGTCGGATAAGGCAGCCCGGAGGGGACGGATCGCCTTCGCACAGGTCGCCCTCGGGGCGCTCGCCGGGACCGTGCCGATCGCGCTCTCGCCCGCCTCCCCGGCTTCCGCGCGCCCGGTCGATTCTTCGCGCGGGCGAGCGCCGGTCCTCGATGCGCTCCGGACGCCGAGCCTCGTCGAGGTTCGAGCCGCCGACCCTTCGGGCGACGACGCCCGCTTCGCCATCGACGGGCGCGATGAAACGGCGTGGACGGGGCGCGCGGGGGAACTTCAATGGCGATGGTCGGGGACCTTCGCGCAGCCCATGCACGTGGGCCTCTTGCGCGTTCGTTTCGGGAACTCGCCGACCAGCGGCGTGCCGACGACGTTCCGCTGGGAGACGCGCCTGCCGGCCGACGACGGCGTGCGTTGCCCCGCCCCTTCGGAGGACGAGCGCTGGGTCGCGCTGGAGGAGTCCGACCAAACCGCGCCCCCGTCCGACTTTTTGGCTCAGCCCACCCGGCGTTCCTGGTTCGTCGACTCGGACACGTGCGGCCTCCGGCTCGTCGTCGACCGGACGAACGCCGGCCCGCCCGTCCTCCGCGAGGTGCAGGCCATCGAGAGCGCGCGCGACGTGCTGCGCGGCGCCGAGGCCAGCGACGACGGGGCTTATCCGGGCTTTCGCGCGGCCGGCGCCGTCGATGGGACCTACGCCGGTCGCTGGGCGGGCGCTCCCGGCAAATCCCGGTGGACCCTTCGCGTCGACCTGCCCGAACGACAACCGATCGACCGCGTCCGCCTGGTGCTCGGCTTCGACGCCACGAGCGTTCCGCACGCGGGCACGGGCCGAGGGTATGCGATGGCCTGGGGTCCCATTCACTACGGGCTCGAGATCAGCGAAGACGGCCGGAGTTTCTCGCCGGTCGCGGCGGACCCGCTGCGAGCCGACGGCAGCGCGCTGCCACTCCGCCGCCGACTGGTCACGCTTCCGGCGTCTCGGATGGTGCGCTCGCTCCGGCTGGTGATCACCGGCGCGACCGGGGCGACCGGCGTACCGGTCGCCGGTGCGGTCCCGGTCGTTCGCGAGATCGCCGCATACCGCGCGGACGACAAGCGCCCCGTTTTGGCCCCTCCCTGGATCCTCAGCGTAAATGCGAACCCGTCCGCGGAGTCGCACTGGACCCCGGGCGGTGAACTCACCAACGACGCGTACCACGCGAAGTTCCTGCAATCGCGCTTCGCTCAGCTTCTCCCCGTCCTTCGACGAGACGACCGTTACGCGCGATCTCTCGGCGACCACGGAGAGCCGCTGGATGCCCCCCCGAGCGACCAGGCCGGCGAGGCCCTCGAGTCCATCGAGGGCGACGATCCGCTTCTCGACGCGCAGTTTCTGTCGCAGGAGAGCCCGCCGCCGGTTGCGGTGCTCAGCGGCTCGAACGACTGGGACTACGCGGGGAAAACCGCCGCCGACGCCGCGCACCCGAAGCGCTGGTATTGGGATCCCCTGCGCGACGCCCGTCTCGGAGGGATGGGTCAGCTCGCGCCGGCGGTCCGCGCGCAAGCCGCCCCCTTCCTCGGCTTCTGCGGCGGAGCGCAAATTCTCGCCCTGCTGGCGACCAGGCGCGGCGCGCCCTCCTGCCCCGAGGAAGACCTACGAACGATCGACCGGGTGCTCCGCCGCACGAACGGTCGGCGGATCCGGGGCTTCGCCCCGCCGATCGACGTGGCGCGGGCGTGGCCCAGCGACCCGCATCCAGCGCGCGCGAAGATCGCGTTTCTGGCGAGCGATCCGCTTTTCGAGGACCTCGCCGGGCCGCTTCGGCGGTCGACGACCCAAGCACTGCCCGAATTGCACGCCGACGCGATCCGCCCCGACGTGTTCCTCCCCGGCGGCGAGCTCGATCGCTTCGAAGTGCTCGCCACGAGTGCGTTCTGCGGCGCGGACGTGGTCGCGGCCGGCCCTCGGGACGGCGTCTTTCCCAACCCGAGCGGTCCCGGCTCGTGCGATACGGTGCCGGAGGCGTTCCGCTCGAAGGCGCCGGGGTGGCCGATCATCGCGTCGCAGTTTCACGCGGAGCAGAAGGACTTTTCGACGCCCGGGCCGGGCGATCCGCCCGAATCCGTTGCCGATGCGCGGCTTTTTCTCGCCAGTGCGCTCGAGCAAATAATCGACGCATACGAAAAGCTGGCTCCTTGAACGAGCCGCGGCTCGGGATTTTCCATTCTTCCAGCCGGACACGCAGTACCCTCGCTCCCATGGACGCCAAGCAAATTCGAGAAGCGTTCACCGAGCAGGGAATCCGGCGCGTGAAGGTCGGTGGCTACGACATCGACGGCATCTTGCGCGGCAAGTACGTCGCCCTCGACAAGTTCTGGGGGGCGCTCGACGAGCCCATGGGCTTCTGCGACGTCATCTTCGGGTGGGACGCCGCGGACGTGCTGTACGACAACTCGCGGCTGACCGGTTGGCACACCGGCTATCCGGACACCCGAGCGCGCGTCGACCCGTCCACGTTCCGGGTGCTCCCCTGGGAGCCGGACACGGCTTCGTTCTTGCTCGATTTCGTGCGTGAAGACGGGTCGGCTCACCCCGCCTGCCCGCGCGGACTGCTCAAGCAGGTCATCGCGCGCGCGAAGGCTTCCGGCTACGACGTGTCGCTCGCCGCCGAGTTCGAGTTTTTCGTCTTTCGAGAAACGGCCACCTCCCTTCACGCCAAGGGGTTTCGTGGCCTCGAGCCGATCTCGCCCGGGATGTTCGGATACTCGTGGGTGCGCGAAGGGCAGCACGCCGACTTGTGCCACGCGATCCTCGACCAAATGGAACGCTTCGGCATCCCGATCGAAGGACTGCACACGGAAACGGGACCAGGCGTCTACGAGGCGGCCATCAAGTACGACGACGCGATGCGCGCGGCCGACAAAGGGGCGCTCTTCAAGACGGCCATGAAGATCGTCGCGGCGCGCCTCGGCTATTCGGTGACGTTCATGGCCAAGTGGAACCACGATCTTCCCGGATCGAGCGGGCACCTGCATCAGTCGCTCTGGAAGCAGCAGAAGAACGTGTTTTACGACGCGTCGAGCGAAGACAAACTGAGCCTGCTCGCCAAGCAGTACCTCGCCGGACAGCTCACCCTCATGCCGGAGCTGACCGCGCTCGTCTCGCCGACCGTGAACAGCTACAAACGCTACGTTCCCGGGGTCTGGGCGCCGCTCAACGCAAGCTGGGGCATCGAGAACCGAACGTGCGCCATCCGGGCAATCCCGGGCAGCGCCAAGTCTACGCGCCTCGAGCACCGGCAGACGGCGGCCGACATCAACCCCTACATCGCGATGGCGGCCGTGGTGGCTTCCGGGCTCTGGGGGATCGAGCAGGGGAAGTCGCCTCCGCCGCCGGCACAGGGCGACGCGTCGGCCAGGGGGGACTTCGCCCCGCTTCCGCGCACGTTGCGCGAAGCCACCGAGCGGCTCGACAAGAGCGAACACGCGCGCGCCTTGCTCGGCGAAGGGTTCGTCGATCACTACGTCCGAACGCGGCAATGGGAGTGCAGGCAGTACGAACGGGCGGTCACCGACTGGGAGCTGGCACGCTACTTCGAGGCGGTCTGACGTGGTAGGCATCGAGCCATGACGAAAGCCGTGACGTGGAGCTTTCCGACGACAATCGTCTTCGGGGCGGGCGCGGTGCAGACGCTTGCCGATCAGGTGAAGGGCATCGGGGCGAGCCGTGCGCTTCTGGTGTGCGACCCGGGAGTCGTTCGCGTCGGAATCGCCGAGCGAATACGGGCGATCCTCGACGCCGGCGGCATCGCCGTGGCCGTTTTCGACGGGGTCGACCCGAACCCGGTCGAAAAGAACATCTTCGAGGGCGTCGCCGCGTACCGGGCCCACAAGGCCACGTGCGTCGTGGCCGTCGGAGGTGGCTCGCCCCTCGACGCCGGCAAGCTCATCGCCCTCAAAGTGACCCACGACCGGCCCCTGGTCGACTACGACGACGCTGTCGACGGCGGGCAATTCATCACGTCCTCCGTCCCGCCGATCGTGACTGTCCCGACCACGGCCGGAACCGGAAGCGAAGTGGGTCGTTCGGGCGTCGTGACGCTCGCCGCGACCGGGCGTAAAACGGTCATTTTCAGCCCGCACCTTCTCGCCAAAGTCGCGCTTCTCGACCCGGAGCTCACCCGGTCTATGCCTCCGCGCATCACGGCCGCCACTGGATTCGACGCGCTGACGCACTGTCTCGAGGCATTTTGCTCGACCGGGGACCACCCCATGGCCGATGCGATCGCGCTCGGGGGGCTCGAGCAATGTGCCCAGCACCTGGTGCGCGCGGTCGAGCACGGCGACGATCTATCGGCGCGGGGAGGCATGATGAAGGCCGCGATGATGGGCGCGGTCGCTTTCCAGAAAGGTCTCGGCGCGTGCCATTCGCTGGCGCACCCGCTCTCGAGCGAAAAGGGGCTTCACCACGGCCTCGCCAACGCGCTGTGTCTGCCGGCCGTCGTGGATTTCAACGAATCGGCCGTGCCGGCCAAGCTCGAGCGAATTCGTGCGATCCTGACGCCCGACGCGAAGACCTGCGGCGAGGGCCTCCGCGCCCTGCGCAAGCGAGTGGGGTTGCCGGACGGCTTGCGCGCGGAAGGAGTGACGGAAGCCGACGTGGCCAAGTTGGCCGACAAGGCGATCGAAGACGCCTGTCACCGGAGCAATCCGAGGCCGGTCACGCGCGACGATTTGGCGAGTTTGTATCGGAGGTCTCTCTAGCGCCACGACCGGAACGTGAGGCGTTCCTAAGCATTCGTCACATCGTGCTCGGCCTTCGAGAAAAGGCCCACGCCAGGGCGCCCCTTCCTTCCCCAGAGAACCTCACCCCCGGCCCCTCTCCGCAAGCGGAGAGGGGTGTCTGCGGGTCTCGCGATAACGGCGCTGCTCCCCCTCTCCGCACGCGTCGCACGCGGAGAGGGGGCCGGGGGGTGAGGTTTAATAGCTGGACCAGCCGGTTCACGACATGATGTGACGAATACTTAGGAGGCGTTCACTCTTCGAACGTCTCGTCGCTCGGTGGAGGAGGCGCGGGTGGGCCGCCGTCGGCGTGCTCGCCGATCCGTGCCGCGCACGCGGCCCACGCCCGGTCGTCGCATCGGGGCGCCGACTTCGCCACGCACGCAACGACGCCGGCCCCTTCCCCTTCGGCGAGACGATCGAGGACGAGGTTGCACCCGCGCGAGCAATCCTTACGGGTGCAATGGCTCGCCTTCCTCTCGCACGCCTCGTTGCAAGCTTCCTCCGGACCGCGCGCGACGGAGCCGGGAAAGGGCGGCGCCGAAGGGGAGATGGCCGCAGCGATCGGTTCGCAAGCGGCGAGTTCTAGGACCATACACACGAACGCCACTCGCATCACTCGGGCAGCGTTCATAGTGTGAGGGGCGAACGCGTACAACGCCCGCGCGCCACCGGGAACGAGCCTCATCCCCGCGCTTTGGGCAGGGTCGCGATGTAGCGAGCGACGACCCCGCGAAGCGCCGGGGGCGCGTCGATGAACTCGAGCCCCATCGCGGTCCGCCCACGTCCCTCCCGCGTCCAGCGGACGCTCCCCGAGATGGCGATCATCTCGCCCGTCGTCGGGCTCGCGAAGCGCAGACGCAGCGCAGCCCCCAGGGCAAAGGAGACGGGCGAAACGACCAGCATTCCCTCTTCGCTGATTTCCTCGCTGCGCGCGTGGATCGAGCTGTCGTCGGGCGAAACCACCACGACAGGAGTGACATACGGCGCCCGCACGAACTGCCGGCGACGCGAGACCGCAGGGCCCTTGTCGGACTCCGGCGCCGGCGCGGCCACCGGCGTCCCGCCCTCCCCGGGGCGCGGCTTCTTTCGCACCAGCTTGATCGCGCGCTCGGACTCCTGTTTCTTTTGGGCCGGCGGCGACACCGCCTCGTCCGGCGCCGAGAGCAACGACGACCAGTGCGGCGCGAGCCCGCTCGAAGCCACGAGCGCCCGACCAAGCTCCGTCGCCGTCTGAAAGCGCGCGATCGCATCTTTCTCGAGAGCGCTCTCAATCACGACGGCGAGTGCGGCCGGGACGTCCGCTCGCTTCACGCGCACGCGGGGCGGGTCGGCCGCGTTCGACACGCGCACGAGCACTTCGGGGTAGCTGCCGGCGTAGGGCACCTCGCCCGTCAGACATTCGTAGAGCGTCATGCCAATCGCGTAGACGTCCGTCCGCGCGTCGACCTCTTGGCCGAAGAGCTGCTCGGGGGCCATGTACTCGGGCGTACCGATGACGGCATGGGCCGTCGTGAGCTTCCGATCGTGCGCGGCCAGGTGCCCTTCCGCCAGGGCGGCGACGCCGAGATCGATGATCTTGACCGTTTCCAGCCCGACTTCGTTCCGCGCAACGAAGACGTTGCTCGGCTTGAGGTCGCGATGAATGACGCCGCGCGCGTTGGCGTGGCCGATCGCGTCGCAGAGCTGTCGGCCGAGCTGCACGGCGTCCTCGATCGTGAGGCGCCGGCGCGCGGCCAGGATGCCTTCGAGGGTGCGCCCCTCGAGCATCTCCAGGACGACGTAAGGGCCGTGGTGGTCGCACACGCCCGCGTCGAGGACCTCGACGAAGCCCGGATGGCGCACGGTCGTCAGCGCGTGCGCCTCGCGCAGCAGGCGTTCTTTCGCCTCGTTTTGCAGGAGGAGGTCATCGGGCAAGAGCTTGATGGCGACCGAGCGGCGCGTGAACCTGTGGTGCGCCTCGAACACCAGGCCCATTCCTCCGCGCGCGATGAGCCGTTTGAGTTCGTAGCGGACGTCGACGATGTCTCCGACGACAGACTCGCTCACTCGACCAACGCTATCATAGGGCGGCGGCGCAGGGCGGCGGCCGTCCGAAATTGGCCTCGTGTGGCGGCCGCTGCGAAGATGGCGGTGCCCTGACCCGCTTGCTCGTCCCCGCTGTCTTCGCCGCGGCCATCTCGACGACTCCGTCGCCGGAGACGCCCTCCCCTTGTCCAGCGGACATGGTCGACGTCAACGGAGATTGGTGTCCGTGGATGGAGCAGTTCTGTCTTCGACCAGTCGACCCCAAGCACCCGGAGAACGATCGCTGCGCCGAGTTCGGGCCGAACGGCCGATGCATGGGCACGCAGCTCCACAAGCACTTCTGTGTCGACCGCTTCGAGTGGCCCAACCAGGCCGGGGTCAAACCGGTGGTCGCCATCGACTGGGTTTCGGCGCGAGAGGCGTGCGCGGGCGCCGGAAAGCGGCTGTGCACGGAGAGCGAGTGGACGCTCGCCTGCGAAGGCCAGGAGCGGCTTCCGTACCCGTACGGGTATTCGCGCAATCCAGAGGCGTGCAACATCGACAAGCCCTATATCGTCCCCGACGAAGCCAAGTGGAGCGACCCTCGGACGCGCAGCGGCGAGCTCGCGCGTCTCGATCAGCGCGACCCCAGCGGCGCTCGCAATTCGTGCGTCAGCCCCTATGGCGTGTTCGACATGACTGGAAATGTCGATGAGTGGGTCGTCAACGAGGGAGGGCGGGAGACCGAAAGACCGTACGTGAGCGGTCTCAAAGGGGGATATTGGGGACCGGTCCGCGATCGGTGCAGGCCCATGACGACCGATCACAACCCCACCTACCAGTACTATCAGATAGGGTTCCGCTGCTGCGCCGACGCGCCGCGCTGAACCGCGGGCACCGGCGCGCTTTCGCCGTTCGTTGGTGTACCCTGAACGGGAGAGCAAAAACGATGAGTCGTCCATGGCAGGAGGCAAAGAGACTGAAGCAGGTGATCGATCACCAGCTGATCGAAATCCGGCAGACGGAAAGAGGTCGAGGCATCTTCTCGCTCGTGGATCACAAGAAGGGAGATCTCGTGGCCGCTTTTACGGGTAAAGTCATATCCATCCCTCCTTTCGACACCGAAGAAGAGGCGGATGCGTTCAGCAAGTCCTCCGATGGGGAATACGCAATGAGCTACGCATGGGACGAGGCGAGCGGCGCCCACCTCACCATTAGCCCAGACCCGAGCAGGATCGGCGGACATATCGCCAACCATTCTTGCAATCCGAACACCCTTGTCCGCGAGAAGCATCGGGACGCACTCCTCATGCGCGCGAGGCGCCCGATCAAGGCCGGCGAGGAGATCACCGTCGATTACCATTGGCAGCGCCGAGTGCCGATTCCGTGCTTGTGCGGCTCGGACCCGTGCACGGGAAACATCGGACTCACGTTCACTCTGACGGATGTTCCCGTGGACGACCGGACGATCAAGACCTATCTCGATTTCGATCGACACCAAATCGTCAGACTCCTTCGAGTCGCCGAAGCCCACCGCAACATCGAAGCTTTGCGCGTGCTCTTCGTCCGGGGGAAGTTGATGCGCGCCGAAAAGCTCCTGGAGTACTTCGACGAGGCATTCGGAAGCGGACGCCGTGACGCCTGGTTGAGCCAGAATTTTCACACGCTCGCGTAGCTTCGACTGAGAGGCAGGCTCAGACTGCATAGGGCTTAAGACCGGGCCATCTCAGCCGCGTGCGGCCGAGGCCCGGCCCTTGCCCGGTACCGGCAACGGATGCGCCGTATCCTTGCACTCGCGCTCGGGGTCTCGCTCGTGCTCGTTTCTCCGACAGGAGCGCTCGCTCGAGACGAGCCCAAGAGCGACACCGAATTCGACATCGTTCCCATCGCGGGCGGTAGCAGCGATATCGGCATCGGCGGCGGAGCGGTAGGCGCGCTCACCCGTTTTGGCGCGCCGGTGACGGAACAGAACGAAGGAGGCTGGGCGTGGCGCTTCGAGGGAAGCGCGTTCGCGACGGTCCGGGTATCGCCTCGGTTCGCCAGCCCTTACCAAGACTACTGGCTGCTGCTCACGCTGCCGGACCTCGACGACGGCAGGCTTCGACTCACGGCGCGCGTGGCATTCACGGAAGAGACGAACGTGCGCTACTACGGCGTCGGCAACTCGACCCCCCTCCCACCCGATTGGAGCTCGCCGCGCTACGAATACACGCGCACGCACCCGACCTTGGAGAGCTACGCGCGCGTCCTGCTCGACCCGCACCTCTTCGTCACCCTCGGCGCCTCGTTCACCGCCAACTGGCTCGACGTCCCGCCCGACGGAAAGCTCGCCATCGACATGCGCACCGGGCCGCCCGAAGTTCGCTCGCTCCTCGGAACCGCACGCACCGCCGGCGTAGCGTTCGCCCAGGCGTCGGTGAGCTGGGACAGCCGCGACGACGAAGTCGTTCCGCGTCGGGGCACGTGGGACGAAGTGAACCTGCGCCTTTCTCCCGAGGTCGGCGGCGCCCTGCCCTACGGATACGCCGAGATCTTGGCCATCGCGCGGGACTACATCCCCGTCGGCCCGCGGGTGGTCGTGGCGCTGCGCGGCCTCGCCGACGCGCTGTTCGGCGACCCGCCTTTCTTCAGTCTCCCTCTCTACGACGACACGTACGCGATCGGCGGTACGGCGGGCGTCCGAGGCGTCCCCGCGCAGCGCTACTACGGCAAGGCAAAACTCATCGGCAACGTAGAAGTGCGGACCGACATCACACGCTTTCACGCGGTCGGCAAGCCCTGGGGCATCGCCGCGATCGCCTTTCTCGACGCGGGGCGCCTCTGGGCCGATTGGTCGTCGCAGCCGATCTTGGACGGCACCGGTCTCGGTTTGAAATGGGGCACGGGCCTTGGTGTCCGTGTGCAGCAGGGGACCGCGTTCGTCGTCCGGGCCGACGTCGCCTGGTCACCCGACGCCCGGCCCCTCGGGGGCTACTTCGCGGCAGGCGAAATGTTCTGACGGCATGTCCAAAGGTTCGACAAGCTTTCCCGAATGTGATGAAAGGGTAAGGCGAGTGTGACGCTTCCGTCGCCGATATCCGAAGAGGCCGCGGCCGGCCAGCGAACGCTCGTACCCTGTGTGCGGCTCTTCGCAGACAGAGTTCTCGTCACGAGCACGAACCAGCTCTCCTGCGACGAGGCAGAAGTGCTGGTACCGCTCGTCGAGCTGTCGTTCGAATACGGCGGCACGCGACTGCGCGCGAACGACGATCGGACGCGCCTGCTTCGCGCTGCGGGCGGGTCCGTCGAGACCGTCGAGCGAGACCGCGCATTCGAAAGCGAGGCGCGTCGGGCGCTCGAACGCCTCGGAGCCGTCGAGCTCTCCATGTGCGACATGATCGCTCCACCGGAAGGCTGCGACGCGGACTACGTCGTTCGCGCCGACGGAGACGAACACTCGTTCTGTGGTTTCACCGCGCGCGCGCTCGCCCTGTGGAATTCGCTCGGCTGGAACGTGGTGGTCGACGACGGCTACCCGTTTCGCACCGTCGAGCCCGAACCGCCCTGGTACGCGCACGTCGAGCCGTCGAGCGAGCGGCCCGATTGGTTCGGCCTGGAGCTCGGCGTGGAGGTCGACGGCATCCGCGTGGACTTGCTTCCCGTGGTGCTCGAGCTTTTGGACCGCGCCGACGCGGACGGAGAGCTCGAAGGTCTGGCGAACTCCTGTCGGCCGCTCTGGGCGCTTCGCGTGACGGACACCCACCACGTGACGATCCCGCTCGAGCGGCTGCGCGCGCTTCTGCGGGTCGTCGCGGAGCTCTACCAGGGCGGCCACCACCTCGAGCGGGCGTTCCCCGAGGCGCGTGCGGCGG
Organism: uncultured Polyangiaceae bacterium; assembly: GCA_964628155.1. Lineage (GTDB taxonomy): Bacteria > Myxococcota_A > Polyangia > Polyangiales > Polyangiaceae > Palsa-1150. Next base: position 18,161 of record CAZVPE010000001.1, read on the forward strand.
CGCTCGCCGAGCTCGACGCCACGTTTCACAAAGGGGGAAGGACCATCGCCTGGACGGACCCGGCGCGGCTGACCGAGCGCGTGTTTTCGCGAGCAGCTCCGCTGGAAGCCGTGGAGACGCCCCGCGGCCTAAAGGCCACGCTCCGCGCATACCAGGCCGAGGGGGTGTGTTTCCTCCAGCGCCTGCGCGAGGCTCGAAAAGGCGCGATTTTGGCCGACGAAATGGGGCTGGGGAAAACGCTCCAAACGATCGCGCACATTTGCGTGGAACACGAGGCAGGGAGGTTGGACGCGCCTGCGCTCGTCGTCGCGCCGACGACTCTCGTGGGCAACTGGTCGCGCGAAATCGCGAAGTTTGCGCCGCATCTTCGTGTCCTCGTCCTGCACGGCCCGGCCCGGCGCTCGCGCTGGCAGGAGGTCTCCGGCGCGAACGTGGTCATCACGACGTACCCGGTCCTGGTCCGCGACGAAGAGCGCTTCGCGGAGCTCCGCTTTCATCTGGCGATCCTCGACGAAGCGCAGGCCATCAAGAACGCGCGCAGCCAAGCCCGACGCGCGCTCGAACGCGTCGCGGCCGAACACCGCGTCTGCCTCACGGGGACTCCCGTCGAGAACAACCTGGGTGAGCTCTGGTCGCTCTTCGATTGGCTGGTGCCCGGACTGCTCGGCGACGAGCTTTCGTTTCGGCGCTTCTGGCGAGCGCCCATCGAAAAGGACGGGGATCAAACGCGGCTCGCCGCGCTCCGCGCGACGGTCTCGACGTACGTTCTCCGGAGGCTCAAGTGCGACGTGGCGCGCGAGCTCCCGGCCAAGACCGAGCTTTTCACCCCGGTGGAGCTCGGCGGAAAGCAGCGCGAACTCTACGAGTCGATCCGCGTCGCCGCGCACGCCGACGTCCGCCGCGCCATCCGAGTGAAAGGCATCGCGGCTTCGACGATCGCCATCCTCGACGCGCTCACGAAGCTCCGCCAAGTCTGCTGCGATCCGCGGCTGGTCGCTTTGGACGCGGCGCGACCGGTAAACGAATCGGCGAAGCTCGAAGCCCTTCTCGCGCTCGTGGGTCAGGAGCTCGCCTGCGGGCACCGCATCCTCATCTTTTCTCAGTTCACGAGCATGCTGGCGATCATCGCCGATGCGCTGCGCGCCCGCGACGTCGGCTATCTTCTTTTGACGGGTGAGACGCGCGAACGCCAGCGCGTGGTCGACGCCTTCGAGAAGGGACGAGCGGACGTGTTTCTCATCAGCCTCAAGGCCGGCGGCACGGGGCTGAACCTGACGAGCGCCGACACGGTCGTGCATTACGATCCCTGGTGGAATCCCGCCGCCCAGGCGCAGGCCACCGATCGTGCGCACCGCATCGGGCAGCGCCGGCCGGTGTTCGTGCACAACCTCTACGCGGCCGGGAGCGTCGAAGAGCGCGTGCTCGCCCTCCAGCAGCGCAAGCGATGGCTGTCGAATGCGCTCCTCGGCGACACGGGGACTGCGGCTCCGATCGGCGAGGGGGAGATTGAGGCCTTGTTCGCGCCGCTCGAGAGCTGAGAAACTGCTCGCGGAGCGACTCGAGCAAAGGCCGGGCCGGCGCCGCGGAGGGGCCTGCGACTACCTGGCTTCGAAGTGGATCGCGTACCCGAACGTTGTCTCACGGGCCGTACAGACGCGCGCCGGAGGTAGCCTGGTGCTTCGATACACGCCGAGCACGCACCGGGTGACGTCGATGTCCGCGAAGCGCGGCTCGCCCTCCTCGGTGACTTCCACGATTTCGCCGCTCGACCGCCCGCGGAAACGCAGTTCCATTCGACCCCCGACGCCCGGGCGCTTCGAGAGCTCGGAGGCGTAGCACCGTTCCACCGCTGGCCACGACGCACGCAGCGCCTCGCGTAGCTCGTCGGCGTGGGGAGCCGGTCTCGGCACCGTCACCGGCTCGTCGCCCGCGGAAAGCGAGATGTCGATCGTCGTCTTGGTCGGCGACTCCCCGTGCGGAAGAGCCAAGTGCGCCGCCTCGCGACCGATGCAGAGCGCGACGCTCTCGTCGCGGAGTGTCGCCGAGACCACTTCGGCTCGCTCGACGACTCCGTTTGCGGCCACGGCGACGTCGACGGAGACTTTGCCGGCGAGCCCGGGATCGCGCCGCAGTCCCTCCTCGTAGCACCGGCGAAACGGCCAGTAGCCCGTACTTCGCGCCACGCGCTGCACCTCGGCGGTGCCCGGCCCTCCTTGGTCTTCGGTCGTATCGACGACGACTCCCGGCCCCGGATGGTAGGGCCGCCCTCCGTGACTCCGTTTCGCGCGCGACCCGTGGGGTCGCTCGGACGCTTCCTTGGCGACCAAGTGCGACCAGCGGTACGGGAGCTCGTCGGCCAGGACGACGAGCGGCTTCGGCGGAGCTGCGGGCGCGGGCTCCGCGGCCGGTGGCGGCGGGGCGAGCGACACGCCCGGGCTCGGCGGAGCGGCGGGCAGCGCCTCCGGGGCTACGGCGGAGGTAGCCGGAGACTGGGTCGCGGCGGTCCCAAGCGGTGCGACGGGGATCGACACGACGGTCGGGATCGCCGGTTCGGGCAGTTCGCGCGGGCGCGCGCACGCGCTCGACGCAGCCGCCAGCGCAATGAAACTGCAAGCGAGCCCCGCCTGGAACTCAGACACCATGTCGGCAGTCTTATGCCCGTTCGGCCGGGGCGGGCAAATCCGTCGTCACGGCGGAGGAAGCTCGGGTTCGATCCGCCATCCGCCCACCTCGCGAATGCAGGACACGGTCGCTCGTTCGTTCTGTGGGTCCGCGCCGAGCACTTCGACCGATGCTCGGTCGCCGACGATCTTCGACCGCATGGTCTTCGGGCGGAAGGCGACGCCGAATCGGCCGGCGGCGAGCATGTCCCAAGGGGGGACCTGGCGCCCTTGAAGGAGGCTCGTGCGCCGAGCGCGCTCCTCGAGGTTCGCCCGGGCGACGGGCCCGAGCAAATCGTAAGCGTGACGGGTCTCGCGCGCGTCGCTCTCGGCGGCTTCCATGTCGTCGAGAAACACGCGCACGGCCCCGTCTGGCGAAGCGTCCGGAGGCGGGCGACTGCATCCCGCCAGCGCGGAGGCGACGGCCCAAAGAAGGATCGTCTTGGGGTCAGAACGCATGGCGTACGATCGTCGTGACGATGTCATCCATCGCTCCCCGAGGGATCTCGAGCGTCGCGACGACAGGCGCCGCGCCCCCCTCGGACCGCGCCGTCCAGGAGAACCACATGGGCACGCCGCCCCGATGCGGCAGGAGCGCCAGCTCGTCGAAAGCCTCCGTCGTGCTCCGACCTCCGAGCGGGCCCGCGAAGAGCAGCGCCGATTCGGGGATCGCACGGAGCGTCAAGAAGCCCGCCGCGCCGACGGTGGCCGTCTTGAGCGGTGCGATCTCAGGCCGAGCGGCGAGACTGTCCGGTGAAGCTCCCATGGCGGAGGCGAGCTTCCTTGCGACGAGGACGTCGCCCGCCCCGAGCCCCACCCAGGTCCGCTCTCCGTCGGGGGCAATATAAAGTTGGACCGCGATGGGCTTGCCTGGCAAAGCCGCACCGCTCGATTTGGCCGCGAGGCGCGGCTCGCCAAACGGGTACTCGACGACGTAATGCATCGCACCGAGAGGAAGATTCGTGCCTTTCGGCAAAGGCAGCGGGCGCAAGACGGGGACCGGTCGTCCTTTCGAACGAAAGGCCGCCGCCACCGCGGGCCTTCCCCACGCGGTCGCCAGGTCTTTCACGGCCCCGACCAAGCGAGCCGGAGGCTCGTCGAGCTCCATCACGCGCCAGCCGAGGAGCGCCTCCGTCGACGCGCGCTGAGCTTCTTCGAGCAGAGCCGCATCCGGCGCGTCGCGATGTGCGCGTTCCGCGGCCATCGCCTTCTCTGCCACATCCGCATCGAGCCCGCTCGCGTAGGCAAGCGGCGAGCCCGTTGCCAGCTTCCCGAGGGGTTCCAAGATCGCTTTGCGGTCGACGTCTTTGAGGCCACCGTCGGCGAGCACGTCGCTCGCCAAACGGAGCAAGAGGTCGCGACCGCGCCCTAGCTCGGTATCGTCGATTCCTCGCTCGAAGAAGGCCAAGTCGGCGTCGCCGGGGAGCTGCCAAAACGACGGGGGCGGGGTGGCGCTTCGCTCGGGGTGAGCCGTGGCGAGGCGCGCCAAGCTCGATGCCCGGCCGGACATGCGAAGCGTCGCCGTCGCGGTGGTGGCGGGATCGCCGAGCTTGACGTCGACCGACGCGGTCTCGAGATCGAGCGCGAAATCGACGACGTCGCCGCCGGCGCTCACGACGAGATCCCGCGCGCCCGACAGGCCCAGTCGCGATCCGAGGGTGCTCGCGAGGACGGTCGCGATGAAGCGCTTCGCCGCCGAGAGCGTGGCTCGAAGCGGCTGCATTCGGAGGTCCGCGTGCAGGTCGGAGGTCGTCTCGGCGCGCGTCGCCGTGCGAGTCAGCCAGGGGGCGAGCTCCACGAGCGCTCGGCTTCCCCAGCCGCACACGAGGCGAACGGGGGTGGAGCCGTAGGCGGGTGCGATCTCGCACGCTCGATGTTCCTCGCCGCGGTCGTCCTCTGCCTCGTCGGCATCGTGGTGCCCGCCTCGCCCGAGGCCTTGGATGAAGAGCGCGCCGTTGTCACCCGGGATCAACTTGTACCGGTCTTGGAAGGCCGCCTTCGCGCGCTCCACGTCTTTGAGGGCCACCGACACGGCCGTTCGATCATGAATGGCCGCACCCGAGCCCGCGACGGCGACTGCGAAGTCGATGGGCTGGTCGAGATCGACGAGGGGGCCCATCGCTTCCCCGACCACGAACTCGGTGACCTCTGCGGATTGCGGCTCGGGCAGATTGGACCATTCGCGTACGATTGCGAGGGTCGCGCTCGGCTTCGCGACTCGACCGGAAACCACGAGCGCGGGAGGGGCCGCAACCGCCGAGAGGTCAGGCGGTTTCGGCGGTGCGACCGCGGCCGCGGAGTTGACCGGAGCCGCTGGCGCCAGCGGGGGAAGAGGGGCGCCGGCGCAGGACGGGGCAAGAAAGAGAGCGGCGGCCACCGGAGCGGCGCGGCGAAGACTCATGGGAGGACGAGCATAGATCGCTGCACGCGGCGGAAAGGTCGAATTGCACGCTTGCGCACATGATGCGCCGCAGGCATAGCTAAGGGCCTGGTGACGGGGCTCTACCCATGACGCTCGCGGCAAGCCTCAACCCCGCCCAGCGCGAAGCAGTCGAGCACGGCGACGGTCCGCTTCTCGTCCTCGCCGGAGCGGGTTCCGGGAAGACCCGTGTGGTCACCCACCGCATCGTCCGCCTCATCGAGCGGGGTGTTCCACCGCAAGCCATCGTGGCCCTGACGTTCACGAACAAGGCCGCGGCCGAGATGCGCGACCGCATCGCGCGCATGCTCGGCCCCTCCGGATCCGCCGCCGCGCGCGTGCTTACCGTGTGCACCTTCCACTCCTTCGGCCTTCAAGTGCTGGGCCGGGAGAGGCAGGCCATCGGCGGAGCGTTCACGATTTTCGACCAGGGCGATCAGACCTCGCTCGTCAAGCAGCTCCTGCGCGCGGCAGGCGTCGATCGCTCGTACGACGCGCAGGCGGTGCTCGCGCGGATCTCGAACGCCAAGAACGCGTTTCTGGCCTCGGAGGACCTTCCCGAGAAAGACGAGTACGATGAAATCAGCAAGGCGGTTTTTCCTCGCTATCAAGCCGCTCTGAAACAATACCGCGCCTACGACTTCGACGATTTGGTCTGCGAAGTGGCCCGTCTTTGGCAGGGAAGCGACGAGGTGCGCGCGAGGTGGCAAGAAAAATTCTTGCACGTACTCGTCGACGAGTACCAAGACACGAACCGCGCTCAGCTCGAGATGCTGCGGCTTCTTTGCGGCGAGCGGAAGAATATCTGCGCGGTGGGCGACGACGACCAGTCGATCTACGGCTGGCGCGGCGCCGACGTGCGCAACATCCTCGAGTTCGACGAGCACTTCCCGCGGGCGCGAGTCGTCAAGCTCGAGCACAATTACCGGTCGCGCGAGCCCATCCTGGCCGTCGCCAACGCGATCATCGCCAAGCGCACTGACGCCAAGTGGCGCAAAGTCCTCTTCACGGAGCGCCCTGGCGGAGACAAAGTGCGGCTCGCCGTGGCGCCGACGCCCGAAGCCGAGGCGGCGTGGGTGGGGCGAGAAGTTCGGCGGTTGATTCATCACGACGGAAAGCGGCCGCGCGACGTGGCGGTGCTCTATCGCTCCAACGGGCAGTCGCGTCTCATCGAAGAAGCGCTTCGAGAACAAGGGATCGCCCATCGCGTTGTCGGCGGCGTTCAGTTCTTCGAACGCAAAGAAGTGAAAGACGTCCTCGCGTACCTCAAGCTCGCGCTCAACCCCGCCGACGAAATCAGCCTGCGGCGCGTCGTCAACCATCCGCCGAGGGGGATCGGCGAGGTCACGCTCGAAAAGCTGGCGCTCCACGCGGCCAAGCGCGGCTGGACGTTGTGGCAGGCGGTGGAGCGCGTCGATGCGTTCGACGACGTCCCGGGCGCCGCGCGCGACGGTTGCCGCTCGCTTTCCGACGTGGTCGCCACGACGCGCCGGGAGCTCTTCGGGGAAAAGCGCCTTCCGAGCGAAGTGGCGCGCGCGCTTTGCGAGCGGGTCGAGTACAAGCGCGAGACCGACGCGAGCGCCCCTTCGGCCGACGTCGGCGCGAAGCGCTGGGCGAACGTCGAGTGGCTGTTCGGCGCGCTGGCGCGGCGAGAGGCAAAGGGGGGTGCGCCGATGGAGGGGCTGTCGTCCTTCTTGCACGCGCTGACGATGGGCTTCGAAGCCGAAGGAGAGGACAAGAGCGACGTCGTGACCCTCTCGACGCTCCACGGGAGCAAAGGTCTGGAGTTCGACTGCGTGTTCCTCATCGGGTGTGAAGAGGGGTATCTCCCGCACGCCCGTACGCTCGATACGAAAGCGACGGACGTCATCGATGGGAGCGACGACATCGAAGAAGAGCGGCGGCTCCTTTACGTCGGCGTGACGAGGGCCCGCGAGCAGCTCGCGGTGTCCCGCGCGAAGTCTCGGATGATGCGGGGCAAACCGATCGCCCGGACGCCGAGTCGCTTCTTGATGGATGTGCCGCCCGAGCTCTTCGACGAGCAAGAGGTCACCGCCGAGGTGCCGACGACGGCGAGAGAAGCGGCGGCGAACGCGGGCGCGATCCTGGCGCTCTTGCGGTGAAGGCTACACCCGTCCCAAGTACTCCTCGATGTAGCGGGCGAACTCTCGGAATTCCTGGAGGCGCGTGTTGAGTACGGCGTGGACACGCGACGGGTCCAACTCCAAGTACCCGTGCACGAGAATGTTGCGAAACCCCGCGACCGCTCGGAAGCGGGCGCCGAAATCGGGGGGCAGGGCGCCGAGTTGGACCAAAGCGTCGATCGCCGCACCGTAATCGGGAGCGTCCGTTGCTCCCGCCGCGGCGATGTGGGTAGCGACGTCGAGCGCGTTCTGCGCGCAGACTTGGAGGCCACGCTCGACGAGCCAGGCCTCGTCGAGGTCCGTGATCAACTTGTCGATCGGCCGCCCCGTGTGTCGAGACAAGTGCTGGACCGCGCGCTCGAGCGCGAGCAAATGACGGCGGATGACCGCCGGATCGACGCGGCCAGGGCTCACGGACTGCCTTCGGGCATCCGCCCCGGCCGCACGATTCGGTCGATCTTGGCCAGCTGCTCCGCGTAGTCGCACCAACGCGAGAGGGCGCGGCCCTCTCGCACCGTCGTGGCCGCAAGGTCCCGCGCGAAGAGACGCACGCCATCGCGAAGCACGCGGTGATAAAGGAGGGGCGGGGCCGCGTTCAGCACGACGAGGTCGACGTCGTTCCTCGCCAGAGCGCGGATGAGTCGTGAGGCGAGGTCCGCGTCGTAGCCGAAGGGAAAATCCGCTTCTTCGAGGTAATCGCGGTCGACGTAGACCGCGACGTCGATATCGCTGTGAGCCGCAGCGTCCCCCCGCGCACGCGAGCCGAACAGATACGCCTCCAAGACCTCTGGACGCTCGAGGAGCGTGTCGCGCACGCGCTCGGCCAGCGTCGCCGTCACCATGCACGAAAGCATGGCATGGGCTTTACCCGAGCGCCTGCTCGATGTCGGCGACCAGGTCTTCCGCGTCTTCGACGCCGACCGACAGTCGCACGAGCCCGTCGGCGATCCCGACCACCGCTCGCTCGTCGCTCGTCATTCCGTAGTAGCTCATGACGGCCGGTTGCTCTACGAGCGTCTCCACGCCGCCGAAGCTCGGACCGATCCGCGCGAGCTTCATCGTGTCGACGAAGCGGCTCGCCGCGTCGAGCCCCCCTTTCACGACGAAGCTGATGACGCCGCTGTAGCCGTGCATCTGGGCGCGCGCCAATGCGTTCGTGCGGTGCGTGGAAAGTCCGGGGTAGTAAACGCGCTCGATGCGCGCGTGCTTCGCCAGGTGGGTGGCGACCGTCATCGCGGTCGCGTTCTGCTTCTCGACGCGCAGTCTCAGCGTCTTGAGGCCCCGTCCGACGAGGAATGCGGCGTGCGGGTCGCAGACGGCCCCGAGGATGCCGCGCAGATCGCGGATCATCGAAATGAGGCCGTTCGAACCGCAGACGACGCCGGCGAGCACGTCGTTGTGACCGGCGAGGTACTTGGTCGCGCTGTGCATCACGAGGTCGATGCCGAAGGACGCGGGCCGGCAGTTGACCGGCGTGGCGATCGTCGCGTCGATCATCGACTTGACCCCCCGGCGCGCGCTGCAGATCGCCGCGAGGCGCTCGAGATCGATGCACGACAGGTGAGGATTCGTCGGCGACTCGCTGACGACCAGGCGGGTCTCGGGGCGCAGCGCCTTCTCCAGCCCGTCGAGATCGCCGCTGTCGAGGAGCGTGTGCGAGACACCGTACCGCCCGAGAACATCGGTGACGAATTCTAGAGTTCTCCGGTAGCAGTCGCGGAAGAGAACGATGTGCTGCCCGCCGCGCACGAGCGCGAACAGCGTCGTCGTCACCGCCGCCATGCCGCTGGCGAAGACCGCCGCGTCCTCGGTTCCCTCGAGCGCGGCGAGGCGCTTTTCGAGCGCGCGGACCGTCGGATTGCCGTAACGCCCGTACTCGCCACGGTCCTCCATCGGGTGGCTGCCGTCGGTATACGCGACGATTTCTGCGGTGTCGGTGAATGCGTAGGTTGCCGTCTGGACGATGGGCGTGACGACGGCGTCGTACGGCTTTCGCTTGTCGTCGCCTGCGTGCACCGATTCGGTCGACGTGATGCCTTTGCGGTCGCTCATTGTGCGGAATTCTCGGGAACCAGAACCGGCAGCGCGGCATTGGCCATGGCGCGCCGCGATTTGAGGAAATGATGGTCGAAGCCTTCGAATACGCGTAGCTCGGCACCCATCTCGTCGGCCAACGTACGCGCTTCGTCGACGTCGCAAAACTGGTCTTCGGTCCCGACGAAGATGGTCTTCTGCCCCGAAAACCCGAGCCCGTCGCCACGGACCGCGAAGAAAAGTGCGCTCGGTGCGACGAGAAGCACGCGATCGACGCCGGGAGAAGCGGCGGCGGCGCGGAAGCCCACCCACGATCCGAAGGAGTGTCCGCAGATGGAGATCGGTGCGCCCGGGAGCAGGCGCCGCAGGTGCTCGGTGACCGCGCGCGCGTCGTCCACCTCGCCGCGACCCTCGTCGTACGAACCTTCGCTCGCGCCGACACCCCGAAAGTTGAAGCGCGCCCAAGCGACGCGGCCGCGCGGCTCGTCCGAGAGGGCCTTGGCAATGGCCAGCGGCACCGGGCTGTGCATGCTGCCTCCGTACAGGGGATGCGGATGACAAATGACCACGACGCGAACGGCACTGGGCGGCGCGCACACGCGGGCCTCTATCGACGGTCCACCCGACACGCCGGCGATGCGTGTCTCCTCCTCGCCGGCTACGACGACAGGCGGGGACCGCACGGGCACGGCGGGCGGAGGAGGCAGTCGGGCGAGGCGGGCCACTATCTCGTACCTATCACTAAGCCGTGGCGGGCGGCACGAGCTCGCTCACGTGTCCGATCGCCTTTCGAACGAGGTCCGCGATTCGCCGCACCGCGTCGCCGACCGGCACGAGCTCGGCTTTCTTCGGATCGATCTCCGCGCGCGGCTTGAGCTCGACGTTGCCCCCGGCGAGCGCCTTGCTCCCGACGGTGATGCGCAGAGGAATTCCGATGAGGTCCGCGTCCTTGAACTTGACCCCCGGCCTTTCGTCGCGATCGTCCCAGAGTACTTCGATCCCGGCCGCCGCCAGCGCATCGTAGAGGGAACGCGCCGCGGCGAGCACGTCGCCGTCGCGCCCGAGGGTGACCAGGTGGACCTGGTAGGGGGCGACGCTCATCGGCCAGCGGATGCCGTTCTCGTCATGATGTTGTTCGATGGTGGTCGCCACGAGGCGGGATACGCCGATTCCGTAGCAACCCATGACGAGGGGTCTTGTCTGCTGTTTTTCGTCGATGAAATTCGCCCCCATCGCCTGCGAGTACTTCGTTCCCAAGACGAAGATGTGGCCGGCTTCGATTCCGCGATAACTCGTCAGCGTGCCGCCGTCGCAGCGCGGACATGGGTCGCCCGTCGCTGCGAGTCTCAAGTCGGCAACGTGCCCAGTGTAGTCGCGCCCGAAGCGCACGTTCTTGAGGTGCCAATCGGTCTCGTTCGCCCCCGTGACTCCGCTCGGGACGAGCGAAGCCGCGCGGTCGACCAGCACTTTACCTTTGAACCCGACCGGCCCGGCGAAGCCCACCTTCGCGGCGGTCGCTTTTTCGACGTCGGCTTCGCTGGCGAGAAACACTTCGCCGACTCCCATGGCCCGGGCGAGCTGCACTTCGTTGACTTCGTGGTCGCCACGGACGATCGCCATGACGACTTCTTCGCCGGCCAGATAGAGGAGCGACTTGAGCATTGCTTGCTCGGAGATGTGCAGGAGCTTGGCGACGTCGGCGATGGCCCCGTGCTTCGGTGTGTGGACGCGCGAGACGGGGTCTTCCGTCGGCGCGGCCCCGTCGAGTGCGGCTTTCACCGTCGCGACTTCGACGTTCGCCGCGTAATCGCATTTGTCGCAAGCGACGATCGCGTCCTCACCCGAGTCGGTGAGCACCTGAAACTCGGCGCTCGTCGAGCCGCCGATCGCGCCGGAGTCGGCCTGCACCATTCTGTACGTGAGGCCGAGTCGATCGAAGATGCGTACGTACGCCTGACGCATCGTCTCGTAGCTGGCGAGCGCGCCTTTCTCGTCCGCGTCGAACGAGTAGGCATCCTTCATCAAGAACTCGCGGCCGCGAAGCAGGCCTCCGCGCGCGCGCGGCTCGTCGCGGAACTTGACCTGCACTTGATAGAGATTCTTCGGAAGATCGCGCCAGCTCCGAATCTCTCGACGCGCGATGTCGGTCACGATCTCTTCATGGGTGGGACCGAGGTGATAGTCGGCGCCCTTGCGGTCTTTGAGGCGAAGCAGAACGTCTCCGTAGAGCTCCCAGCGCCCGGTCTCCTTGAAGTACTCCGCCGGTAGCAACGCGGGCATGAGGATCTCGAGCGCGCCGGCTCGATCCATTTCTTCACGGACGATTGCCTCGATTTTGCGCAGGACGCGCAGGCCGAGCGGGAGAAAGTCGTAAATCCCGGCGCCGACGCGGCGAATGTACGCGGCGCGCGTCAGCAGCACGTGGCTGGCATTGGTTGCGTCGGCCGGGGCCTCTTTCATCGTGGGAATGAGGGCGCGCGAAAAGAGCATGGGGATCGCGCGCATTAGCACACATTTTGGCTCCCAACCTCAGCCGCGCTGAAAGTCGTAGACGGACCCCAGACGCAGAAGCGCCGTGAGTTCGTCGAGGGCGCGCATCGCTTCGCGCGCCAGCTCGGGATCCCCGAGGTCGGCGGGGACCAGCCTGTCGCGGTAGTGACGGCCGATCCACGCGCGAAGGTCGTCGTGGACCGCATCGCTGAGGAGCGAATTGGCCGAAAGGGCGGCGGCCTCGGGCTCGGTCAGCGGGACCCGCAGGCGGAGGCACGCCGGGCCGCCGCCGTTCTGCATCGACTGGCGCACGTCGACGTAGTGCAGGGCGCGAACGGGGCCGCCCGAGGCAACCGCGCGCTCGAGAAACGTGCGCGCCTGAGGGTCTTCGCGCGAGTCCTCGGGCGCGACGATGGCCATCGATCGATCGGCGAGGGAAAGGAGTTGTGAGTTGAAGGGATAGGAGGCGACGGCGCTCGCGCAAGAAAGCTCGGCACTCGCCGCGCGCACCACGAGGAGCTCGTCGCCGAGCATCGCTTTCAGGTCGTCGGCGAGTTGGGCGCCATTGGCGAAGGCGATTTCGTGCATCATCAGAAACGGTCCGCTTCCGACCGCAAGGACGTCGGTGTGAAAAGCACCCGCGTCGATCCCGTCGGGGTGCTGCTGCGGGAAGAGGCACCGGGCCGGTTCGAGGCGATGCAATCGGGCCAGCGCGACGCTGGCTTCGCGGGTCTGCCGGGCGGGATTGCGCTTCGGGCCGGAGCTCGAATCGCCGGGCCAAGCGCTGCGGCCCCAAGCGAAAAGGTGAGCGGCGCCGAGTGATGTGAAAAGTCGGATATGGTTGGCGGCGCCTTCGTCGGCGAGCTGGCCGCCGCCGGGGAGCGGTTCGTGCACGACGAAGTGCGACGGCGCGGCGAAGATCGCACGAAGGATGCGGGTGGTCGTGGCCGGTTCGATGGATCGGTGGAACATCTGCTGGAGATTGGCGACCACGAAGTGAACGCGGCCGTCCGCGGTGTCGCTCGACGGAGCGACCGTCGCCGCGTTGGCCACCCACATCGCGGACGCGCTCGAGCAAACCCGCAGGTAGAACCCGTCGCCTGCGGCGGCGGCGGCGATGACTTCTTCGTCGCTGCCGTGAAAACCGATTCGGCGCAACGTGGAAAGGCTGGGTCGGTCGTGCGGCGGCAAGACTCCCTGCGGGATGCCGAGGTCGCGCACGAAGCGCATCTTCGCCAGCCCTTCCAGAGCCGCCGCGCGCGGATTGGACGCTTGGCCGCCGTGCGTGGTGCTCGCGACGTTGCCGGGGCTGAGACCACCGTAGTTGTGGGTCGGCCCTACGAGGCCGTCGAATTGGAACTCGCGCATGGTCGTCCGACCAAGTTACTCCAGCAGAGTCGCAGAGAGCGCCACGAGCTCTTGATTCGTGAGCTCGACCTCGGCCTTTACCTGGGCGAGCATCGCGGCGCGCAGGTGGAGCGCTTCCGCGTCGTAGGAGCCGCCGGCTCCGAATAGAGTGGCGGCCGTCTTCGGATCGTCGACTTGGCGGAACTGCTTCCAGCGACCGACAATCCGGACGCGGATCGGTTCGCGACCGCCGTTCGAGAACTCCGGACGCGAGAGGTACGCCCAGACGATGGGAGGGTACGTCGTCGACGTTTGAGGACCGAACCAGACGTCGGACAGCAGATTGCGAGCGTGATCGAAGTCCACTTGCGGGTGCACGAAGAGGGAGCCGAGGCCGAGCCCTGCAGTGACGACGCCACCGGAGAGGGCCACGACGTCCTGCTCGGCAGCGGGTCTTGCCGAGGTGGAGAGAAGCACTCCCGCGATGCTCGTGAGCGTCGCGGCGACGATCGAGCCGATGGTGAGCGCCTGTACGGCGCTGGTTTGGCCGCGGGTGAGGTAGTCCGCCGCTTGTTCTGCTCGCTCGCTCTCACACTCGAGCTCTGCGGCGGTCGATTCAATCGCCAGGCTCGCGAGCCCCACGCGTTCGACCACCCGCGCGCGGGTCTCGCTCGAGCGGGCCGCCAGACTGGCGGTGACGCCACCGAGTCCAAGCAGAGTGGCCATGCGCACGTCGCGCGGACCGACGTCCGACGAAGCCGTACCGGGGGCCGAGGAAAACGCAGCCGCCACGGGCGGCCTGCAGTATCCGCCGCCGCCAGCCGCCGCGGCAGAGCAGGCGGGGAGAATCAGAATGCCCAGGGAGCCCGCGATGCGGCAGGCGGTCGGAGAATTGAGGCGACGCCTCGGCCTCACGCGTTTCGTGCACCGCACGATCACGGAGTATTCCGAGGATCCGGCGCCCCGTACATCGGAAGTGGCTCCGGCTCGGGGGTCGAAAGCGAGTCGCTCGGGCGCATGCCTGCCAGATCGGCGATGACGACGTCGTCCTGATCGGCAAACACCGTCTCCCTTCCGAAGAAGGTATACACCCGGACCGTCCTGCCCAGAGACAGTTCGAATTGATCTGGATTGCGCTCGAGCGAGGCAATCTCGAGCATTTCGACCATCTCCCGGAAGTCGAGGACGAGCTCGTGCACCTTCCCACCGACCGGCAATTTGGCTCGCTTGAGCCACGCCGTGATGAGGCCGCGCCCGGGACCCACGACCGCCCCCACGTGCGCTTCGACCGGGGCTGCCATCCGGCCGCCAGGCAATAGCTTCTCTTGGGTCACGCGCCCTTCGGCATCGCGCCTCTTGATGAAGACCTCGCCGGTTCGGAGCTCGTAGCGCCGGATGTCTGCGTTGCCGTCTGCGCGCCGCGATCCCGCGATGGTCATTCGCTTCCAGGCCCAAAGCGGGGTTAGACCCGCATCGTAGAAAACCTCCACGTCGGATATCGCCAGCGGCCATTCCTGGCGCGAGCGCAGCAGATACCCGCACGCCGTCCGCTGCAGCTCGAAGCTCTCGGCGACGTTCTTTTCTTGCGAGAGCGGCCCCGCGCGAAGGTGCCCCTGGGCGACGACTGTGCCGGCGTCACGGCCGCCGATGTCTTCGCAAGCGGGATAGCCGAGCTCCGGGGAGGCGTCGACGGGGACGTGTCTCCGCTTGCATCCGGCAACCGGTAGCGCGAGGGCGAGGGCAAGGGCGACGCAGGTCGCGCCCCCGAAGGCTGCCGGCTTTGGATCGTGCAAGCGTGTACTACTTTTTCTCCGCGCTTCCCCGCCCTTCCTTCGGAGCCTCGCCCGGCAATTCGTTCGAAGTGGCTGACGTCGCCGGCTCGCCACCTGGCGCCGGCTCCCCGGTTCGTGGGTCGACGGTCGTGATGTAGCTCGGCGACCTCCGCCCCCGGACCCCCAAGTCGTCGTAGGTGAGCAAAATGAAGATGGCGAGGAAGAGGAACGCCGAAAGGAAGGCGAGCGTGTTGAAGAGCTTGTCGTACCGGAGGTGCATGAAGAACGCAGCGACGAGCGAAGCCTTCATGGTGGCCACCACCAGCGCGATGATGATGTTGGCCGACCCGAAATCGTAATAGGAGACCCGCACGGTGAGCAGCGTCAGAAGGATGAGCGCCGCAAAGATCCCAACATAAAACTGAGTGCTCGCAACGTGGACATGGACGTTGCCGTCGTCTTCGGGGGCCGCGTGGGCGTGCTCGGTAGCCATGGTCACTCCGGCTTTCCTACGAGGTAAAGAAGCGGGAAGAGGTAAATCCACACGAGGTCGACGAGGTGCCAGTAGAGAGCGCCGAGGTCCACCGGTGTGAAGTATTGCGGGGAGAACGTACCGCGGAGGTTCTTGATGAGGACCCAGGTGAGGACGCTCATCCCGACCAGGACGTGGATGAGGTGCAAGCCGGTCATGACGAAGTAGAGGCCGAAGAACATGTTCGCCCGTGGCGAAAGGAGCTGGACGTGCCCCGACTCGTCGACCGCCTTGACCCACTCCGGCATGACGGGCGATGCGTCGCCCTGCATGCGCAAGCAGGTGCCCACCTCTTCGCCGTTCTGGATCGCGGCGCTCATCCCTGGATGACCGAAGCAGTGGCCCGGAAGCAAGCCGAGGTGGAACTTGTGGCTGTATTCGAAGTACTTGACGATGAGGAACACGAACGCGCAGAGGATCGTGATAATTAAGTAAGCGGAAGTGGCATTCCGCTTTCCAACCTGCGCGGACCGCACGGCGAGAGCGGCCGTCAAGCTGCTGAACAGAAGGACCACGGTGTTGGTCGCGCCCAGAATCTTGTTCAGAAAGTGGTGCGCTTGGTCGAAGATCTCCGGCTCGAGGCCGCGCCAAATCGCGTACGCGCAGAACAAGCCTCCGAACATGAGGATCTCGGTCGCGATGAAGACCCACATCCCCAACTTCGAGGCGTCGAATTGCTGCGCTGGCGTGTCGAAGTGGTGCTGCAGGAAATCGGGGTGAGCGTGCGCGTGAACGTCGTGGCCATCATGGGCCACTTCGCCGTGCGCCGATTCGCTGACATTCGCCATGAGCTCCTCTGCTGGATGCGTGCTTGATGCCCCCGCGGGGCATTATCTCTTCGCTTCGCCGTTCTTCTTCGTCTTGTCGCGGTGCGACTTGTCGCCGTGCGCGCCCGCGGACTCCGCCTCGACCTCGTCCCACCCCGTCGAGAGCTCTTCCGGAGTCGCGAGGTGATAGTCGTACGGGCCGCGTGTGAAGACCGGCGTCGCGTGGAAATTGGCGAGGCAAGGCGGCGTGTCGGTCATCCACTCGTAGCCGGCGGACCCCCACGGATTGCGCGGCGCCCTCTTCCCTCGCCAGAGCGCCTCGAGCAGCGTGTAGGCCGTGAGAAAAAGGCCGGTCGCGAGAATCCACGAGCCAATCGTCGAGGCCTTGTGGAAGGGCTCGAACTGAGGAAGGTAATCGTAGTAGCGCCGCGGCATCCCGCGTGAACCCATGATGAATTGGGGGATGAAAACCGTGTTGAACCCGACGAATACCAACCAGAACGCGATCTTGGCCTTCGTCTCGTCGTGCATTTTTCCCGTCATCTTGGGCCACCAGTAGAGGAGGCCACCGAGGAAGGCGATGACCGTTCCGCCCATCATGACGTAGTGGAAGTGCGCGACGACGAAGTACGTGTCGGTCAAGTGGACGTCGACGCTCAGCGTCCCTAGGAACAACCCCGTCAGTCCCCCTATCGTGAAGAGGAAGATGAAGGCCATCGCGTAGAGCATTGGCGACGCCCACACGATCGAGCCCTTGTACATCGTCGCCGTCCAGTTGAAGACTTTGACGCCGCTCGGGATGGCCACGAGGAAGGTCAGAGCCGAGAAAATCATCGTCGCGAACTCGCTCATCCCGGCGACGAAGAGGTGGTGACCCCAAACGAGGAAGCCGAGGATGGCGAGGGCCACCGAGCTCATTGCGATGGCGAATTGTCCGAAGATGGCTCGTCGCGAGAACGTTGCAATGAGCTCGCTGTTGATGGCCATTCCGGGGACGATCATGATGTAGACGGCCGGGTGGGAGTAAAACCAGAAGAAGTGCTGGAAGAGCACGGGGTCGCCGCCGAGCTTCGGATCGAAGATACCGATTCCGAAGAAGCGCTCCGAGAACAGGAGAAGCAGCGTGATCGCGAGCACCGGCGTGGCGAGCACTTGGATGAGCGCCGTCGCGTACATGCCCCAGACGAAGAGCGGCATCCGCTGCCAGGTGATTCCCGGTGCCCGCATCGTGTGCACGGTCACGAGGAAGTTGAGGCCCGTGAGGATGGACGAGAAGCCCAGAATGAAGACACCCATCGTCATCGAGAGAACGCTGTTCGCCGTCTGCACGCTGTACGGCGTGTAGAACGTCCAGCCGGTGTCGACGGCGCCGAGCACGAGGCTGAGCAGAATGACCGCGAGGCCGAGGAGGTAGATGTAGAAGCTGAGGAGGTTGATCCGGGGAAAGGCGACGTCCTTGGCGCCGATCATGATCGGCAAGAAGAAGTTGCCGAGCGCCGCCGGGACGCTTGGGATGATGAAGAGAAACACCATCACCGCGCCGTGCAGCGTGAAGAAGCGGTTGTAGGTCTCGCCGTCGACGATCGTCTTGCCGCGCGTGAAGAGCTCAAGCCGTACGAGGAGAGCGAAGACCCCGCCGATGAGAAAGGCGATGCTGACCATCGTCAAGTACATGAGACCGATACGCTTGTGGTCGACCGTCAACATCCACGAGGCGATACCGTGCTTCGCCTTCAGGTAGTTGGCGTGCGGGTCGCCGTGTTCGTCTTCCGCGTGACCCCCTACGAGCGGGATGTCGACTGCTGCCATGGCTGGAATCTCCTCAGTCCTTGAGCGACTTGATATAGGCGACGAGCTCGTCGATTTCCTGATCCGTGATCTGGCCGCGGAACGGCGGCATCGTCGGTGGGAAACCGGTCACGATCTTTGCTTGGGGGTCGAGAATCGACTCGCGAATGTAGTTCTCGTCGACTTTCACCGAGCCGTGGTCCGTCGATTCTTGCTTGCCCCAGATGCCCTTCCACGACGGTCCGACCAGCCGCGCCCCCGTGGTCGTGTGACAGCCGATGCATGCCTTCTTCGTGTAGAGCTTCAAGCCTTCGGCGAGCATCACGCTGTCGGGACAATTCTGGCCTTTGGCCGTGAAGCCCGCGCACTTGTCGCCGATGCCCATGAGGTACTTGGTGAAATCTTCTTCCGACTCGACGTGCAAGAGAGAGTGCATCGACCAGTGACCGGTCATCTGCGCGAAGGGCAGCTCGTCGCCGTTCGCGTCTTTGCTCCGGCCTCCGCAGTACTCGGCGCACACGATGTCGTCCTGCCCAACGTGCGTCGCCTCGAACCACTGCGAGCTATATACGCCGGGGACGATGTCGCGCTTGATCCGCAGGGCCGGTACGAAGAGCGAGTGAATGACGTCGGTCGACGACATGATGAGCTTGACCGGCTTGTGCACCGGCGCATGCAGCTCGTTGTCCGCCCCGCCGTTCGGATAGACGAACTCCCACCCCCACTGCTTGGCGTTGACGCGGACTTCGATCGAGTTGGCTGGTGCGACCGTCATGTCCATGTAGCCCTGGAAACCCTTGTGAAAGAGGAAGACCAGGATGAAGATCGGCGCGACCGTCCACGCGATCTCGAGGGGCATGTTGTGCCCCGTGGGCTCGGCTTTGTGCCCCTTTCGCTCGCGGTATTTGATGGCCCAATAGACCATGGCGCCGACGATCGCCACGAAGAGGACGACGCTGAGCCAGTAGATGAAATAGTAGAGCCAATCGAGGTCGGCGGCGATCGTCGACATCTGTTCGGGCAACTGGAAGGTGGCGGGTTCATTCATGACAACATGGCCGTCCCAGGTTTGTCGTTTCTCGTGATCGCAAACGATGCGGTCTTGTCTCGCTCATGCTGTTTTCTTCGGCCGCGTTCCCGCGCCCACATGAGGGCGAGGAAACCGCCGAGGACAACCATGGTCACACCGCCGCCGAGACGCATGACATTCATCGCGACGAGTGAGTAGTGCTTCCCCTGCGGGTCGTAGTGATAGCAAAAGAGAAGGAGCCTCTCCGTCGTGGTGATCGAGCGGCCTTCGCTCGATTCGAGCAGGCCGAGGCGCACGTCGCCGGGGTCGAATTGAATGCCGTACAAGTATCGAGCGATCCGGCCGTCGGGCGTAAGGAGGTAGATGGCCGCCGGGTGCGCATACTGCTTCTGACGCGCGTCGTAGCGGTATTTGAAGCCGACCGCATCCGTCACGCGGCGAATGTTTTCCTCGTCGCCGACGAGGAAGTGCCACCCGGTCGAGCTTCCCCTCGCGCGCGGATAGCCGTCAACCACTTGCGCGCGCTTTTTCGACGCCGTTTCCGGAGTGTCGTTCGGATCGATGCTCACGGATACGACATCGAACTCGTCCCCGACGGTCCATTGCACGTCGTTGAGCGCCTTGACCGTCGCGTCCAGCACCAAGCTGCAGAGCATTGGACAGGTGTGGTAGGCGAACACGAAGACCGTCGGGCGCTTGCCGTCGAAGTAGTCACCGAGCGTCACGCTCTTGCCCTCGGCGTCGCGGAACTTCGCTCCGCGAGGCAGAGGGTCGCGTAGGTGTTCGACGATGTCGACCCCCACGAGCTCGGGGGGGATCGTGTTGGGCATTCCCCCCGCTTGGTCGCGCCACGCCTGAGCGCGGGCATCGGCGGACAGCGCAAGGCCGAGGGCCACGATGGCCACCACGGCTAAGACGCGTGAGGGGACTGCGGGGGGCTTCACGGGGTGCTACGTGGCTTGCGGCAATGCGGCTCGGCCGGCGTCGGGTCGCGCGGTTTTGTTTCCTTTGGGTTCGCCGCCGTCCGTCCGCGAACCTGGACCCGCGTCGAGCACGGGCGCGGGGGCGCGGGGCGGCTCCGCCGTCATGGGGCCTGGAACCTCGCCAGGCATTTTGGACCAGCCCTGAAGCGGAGCGATGTCTTTCGACGCGTACGGCATGATGTCGGGGCTCGCGGAGGCGCGGCCACGAGCCACAATCTGCTGCATCGCCTTGTCGATCGGCATCGCTCCGGTTGCGAGGCGGCCCTTCTCGTCGGCGCGCATGTTCATCAGCGCCTCCGGTTTCAGGTCCCCGGACTTGCGATGGTCTTCTGCCCGCGCAACCTTGTCGAAGTAGGACACCAGGGCCGTGTGAATCACCACGAGCGCGACGATTGAGAAAAGGCCGATCTTGAAGATGAGACCGACTCTGGGCTGCGACTTGTCCGTGGCCATTGGTTCTCTAAAGGTGGAGGAACTTATGCATTCTCGAAATCGAGAGCGCGCGCGAGACGCGGATCGCCGATCGGTACGAGGGAGTGGTCGACCATTCCTCGCAAGACGGCGGCAATGTACAGACCGAAGACACCGACCAGGCAGGCCGCGTCGACATAGCTCGGCGCGAGACGCCCCACATTGGGCATGATCACCCAATACACTTCGACGACGTGCATCACGACCATGCACGCCGCACCGACGGCGAGCAGCGGCAGGCGGCGTTTGACGTTTCGAGACATCAGAAACCAGAAGGGCACGAAGAAGTGGAATCCGACCAATGACAGGCTGACGGCCCGCCACGTTCCGCCGTTACCGTCCCAACGCTTGTGAAACCAGGCGACTTCGTCGGGGATGTTCGAGTACCAGGTGAGAAAGAACTGGGCGAAAGCGATGTACGACCAGAAGGCGATCCAGCCGAAGAGAAGCTTGCCCATGTCGTGGAAGTGCTCGACCGTGACCGCGTTGCCGAGAAAACCGCCGCGCCGCAGCAGCAGCGTCACGAGCACGAGCGACGCCATCTGAAAGAGCGCGCACTGCGCGAAAATGTAGACGCCGAAGATCGTGGAGTACCATGTCGCGTCGAGCGACAAGAGCCAGTCGAAGGCAAAGAATGACAACGAGAGCGCGAAGAGGATCAGCGCGACGGGCGTGAAGCTCTGAGCGGCGGCGGTGTTCGCGACGGCCTTGCTTTCGTCTTGGTCGACCGACCATTGGAAATATCGAAACGCGAGCCACGACCAGATCGCGAGATAGATGCACAAGCGCGCGAGAAAGAAGCGCTGGTTGAGGAAAAACCTCTTGTGCTCGACGATCTTCGTGTCCACGCCTTCTTCCGCCGCGGCCAGGCGCTTGGAATCGGGAATGGGCAGGTCTCGGAGCGCTGCCGGCTCGTGGTCCGGGTAGCCTCGCGCCTCGGCGATTGGCGACTCGTGCTCTGCCCCAGCCTCCGCCTCGACGTGCGCCTGGTTGGCGCCCATCCAGGGAAAGAGGCTGGACAGCATCGGAACGAGGGGGAGAACCAGGATGATGAGCACGCCCATGGGCCGCATGAAGAGTTCGGCCACCCGCCGGACCGTCACGCCCCAAGCCGCCTTCGTGATGTAGAGAACGAGCACGAAGAAGAGGCTGCCGAGCGCAAGGCTCAGTGAGACGAAGTATCCGAAGAGGTACGAGAACGCGAAGCGAGCGGGATCTGCCCGGTAGCCGAGGAAAGCCACCGCGAGCCCGACGATGCCCACTCCGAGGGCAATCTTCCACGCGCCTGCCCAGGGCGAGTCGGGCCCGATGCGATAGATTCCGGCTTTCGCACCGTTCTTTTCTTTGGCTGTCGTGCTCACTTCTTCAGCTCCGGTTGCGAGGGCTTTGCTTGCGCCATCTGGCTGAGTTGGAGCGCGCGGACGTACGAGACGATCGCCCAGCGGTCGGGGATGGGAATCTGGGCGCCGTACGCCGGCATCGTCCGCACGCCGTGGGAGATCGTCGCGAAGAGTTGCCCGTCCGGCATTTGGCGGAGCCTGGGATCCTCGTACGACGGGAGCGGAGGAAAGCCCCGCGACTCGCACGGGTCGCTCGGTTTGTCGCGCTTGCAGACGACCATCCCCTTGCCGTCGCCGGTTTGCCCGTGGCAAGGCGCGCAGTAGATGCCGAAGCGCTCCTGGCCTCGGACCAGCATTTTCTCGAGACCCCCCGCGCGCTGCACCTGGGCGGCGGGAACGACCATCGCATAGCCCGACTTGTCGGCGACCATGCCGGTCGCGATCTCGGGATCGTCTTCGTATCGATCGCGCGCGATCGTTCCCTCGACCGGCGTTCGCATCGTGAGGTGGTCGGGGAAAAACTGTGAATAGGACTCCGGGTTGTACCGCTCGGAGTCGTACATGTTGCGCTCGAGCATGATGGGAGGGTCGTCGCTCGTCTGCCCGCGGCAACCGGCCAGGGCCAGCCCCGAGCAGGCGAGGGTCGACAACAAAAGGAGCCGGCTCACGAGACGTCCTCCTCGATCACTTCGACGTGCTTGGCGTGGGCTCGTTCAAGGAGCGAGCGCGTTTTCGTCAATTCGAACTTCGGGTCGTCGGCCTCGATGGAGATGAAGAAGCGGTCGTCGCTGGCCTGACGGAAGCGTTCGGACTCGAATACCGGGTGATTGTGCCGGGGAAGGCGATTGAGGTGGAACATGCCGAGCACCGCACCGAAGGCGGAAAGAAGAATGGTCAGCTCGAACATGATGGGGACCATGGACGGCAAGGTTCCTGGGGCCCCTCCCGGCTTGTCGCCGACGATGAGCGGGTAATCGACACCGTTCATCCAGTGCATCATCACGAACGCTCCGCCCAGACCGGTCAGGGCGAAGACGATGACGATCCAGCCGACCTTCGAGTCCTTGAGGCCCATCGCGCGGTCCATGCCGTGCACGGGAAACGGCGTGTGCGCGTCCCAGCGGGCATAGCCTGCGTCACGCACCTTCTCCGCCGCGTGCAGCACGTCGTGGGCAGAGTCGAACTCCGCCAGGACGACCGATGGCGCGCGCACGTTCTTGGTCGCCGTCTTCGCCTCCATCACTCCGCGCCCTCCGGGAGCATGCCGCCGCGTGCGGGGAGCTCCACTTTGTCTTCGGCCGTCGTTCCTTCGGCGTGCCGGTGCGGATCCGCTTGGGGCATCGTCCCCTTCACCTCGGTCATCGAGACCATCGGCAGCCACCGCATGAAAAGGAGAAAGAGCGTGAAGAAGACGCCGATCGTCCCGGTGAAGATTCCGACGTCGATGATGGTCGGACGGAACAGGCCCCAGGCGCTCGGGAGGAAGTCGCGGTTCAGCGAGGAAACGATGATGACGAATCGCTCGAACCACATCCCGATATTGATGAGGATGGAGACCACGAACATCACCGGAAGGCTCGTGCGCATCCGCTTGAACCAGTAGAGCTGCGGAACGACGACGTTGCAGCCCACCATCCACGCCCACGCCCACCAATAGGGGCCGGTGGGGCGCATTTTCAGAAAATGCGCCATCTCGTATTCGTTGCCCGAATACCAGGCGATGAAAAACTCCATTGCGTACGCGTAACCGACGAGGAGCGACGTCAGGAGTAGGAACTTGTTCATCAGCTCGAGGTGCCGCATGAGAACGACGCGGTGCAACTTGAACACCGTTCGCGCAATCAAGAGGACGGTCTCGACCATCGCGAAGCCGCTGAAGATGGCGCCCGCGACGAAGTAGGGCGGGAAGATCGTCGTATGCCATCCAGGGATGACCGACGTGGCGAAGTCCATCGACACGACGCTGTGGACGCTGAGAACCAGGGGCGTCGAGATGGCCGCCAAGATGAGGTACGCGCGCTCGTAGTTTTGCCAATGGCGGTTGCTGCCGCGCCAGCCGAACGCGAGAAAACCGTAGATGCGCTGGCGCCACTTGTCAGTCGAGCGATCGCGCAACGTGGCGAGGTCGGGTATCAGGCCCGTGAACCAGAAGAGCAGCGAGACCGTGAAGTAGGTGCCGACCGCGAAGAGATCCCAGATGAGCGGGCTCTTGAAGTTCGGCCAGACGTTCATCTGATTGGGCAGAGGGAACATCCAGTAGATGACCCACACGCGACCGACGTGGATGCCCGGGAATATGAGCGCGCAGATGACGGCGAAGATGGTCATCGCCTCGGCGAAGCGATTGATCGCCGTGCGCCAGCGCTGTCGAAAGATGAAGAGAATGGCGCTGATGAGCGTGCCCGCGTGGCCGATACCGACCCACCACACGAAGTTCGTGATGTCCCAGGCCCAGTAAACGGGGGCGGTGTTGCCCCACACGCCGACGCCCCGATAAAATAGATAGCAGACGCAGACGACGAAGATGCCGGCGAAGGTCGCGGCGAGAAGGAAGCAAGCCCACCACCCGCGCGGCGCCGGCGTTTCGGTGACCCGCGCGATGTCGTGGGTCACGTCGGCGAGAGAACTGCCGGGTTTGACGAGCGGCGCCTCGTCGAGCTCGCGAATGGGTTCCCAGTATGCCATCAGGCCATCTCCGGGTTGGGGTTCCGGACTTTGCCGAGGTGGGTCGTTCGCGGACGCGTTCCGAGCTCGGCGAGCAAGCCGAAGCGGCGGTCGATGCGCGTAGCCCGTGTGACCCGGCTCGCCGGATCGTTGAGGTCGCCGAATACGATCGCGTCCGCCGGGCACGTCTGCTCGCAGGCGGTGGTTATCTCGCCGTCTTTCAGGTCGCGGTACTCTCGCTTCGCCTTGATCTTCGCGCTCTGGATGCGCTGCACGCAATACGTGCACTTCTCCATGACGCCGCGGAAGCGAACGGTGACGTTTGGGTTCTGCTGCATCTGAAGCGTCTCCGGCAACCCGCCGGTCTCCTTCCAGACCGAGTCGTTGTGCCAGTTGAGGTAATTGAACTTACGCACCTTGTACGGGCAATTGTTCGCGCAGTAGCGGGTGCCGATGCATCGGTTGTACGCCATCTCGTTCAGTCCCTCGGGACCGTGCGTCGTGGCATTGACGGGGCAAACGTTCTCGCACGGCGCCTCTTCGCAGTGCACGCACATGACCGGCTCGTGGATGACCAGCGGATCGTCCGGCGTGGCGCCGCGATCGGCCCGGTCGACGTAGTAACGATCGATCCGGAGCCAGTGCATTCCGCGACCGCGCCACACTTCGAGCTTCCCCACCACGGGGACGTTATTTTCGGCCATGCACGCGATGACGCACGCGTTGCAGCCGCTGCAGGCGTTCAAGTCGACCGCCATGCCCCACTGATGGCCTTTGCTGTAGTCGACCTGGGACCAAAGCGGCAGGGCGCGCGGCGGCGGCGTCTCGAGGTCGGGAAAGTTCGGCTTCTGGCGATACTCCGAGAGCGTGGCCTCGTGCACGATCGGCCGATCCTCGGCCGAGTCGTTGCCCTGCATCTTCGAGAAGAAGTAGGGCTCCTCGGCGGTCTTGCTCACCTTGGCACCGACGGCGAACCCCAACGCGTCCGTCGTTCGCAGCGGATGCACGTCGAAGCCGCGCCCGTTGCCGATTCGGCCGGACTTCCGTCGCCCCCAGCCGAGGGTCAGCGCGATCGAGCGGTCGGCCTGCCCGGGCACGATCCAAACGCCGGCCCGGATTGACCGCGGGCCCACGGAGATGCTGACGACGTCTTTGCTGTCGACGCCGAGCTCCTTGGCCGTCGCCGGCGAGAGGATCGCCGCGTTGTCCCAAACGAGCTTGGTGACCGGGTCGGGCAGTTCCTGGAGCCACGTGTTGTTGGCGTGGCGCCCGTCGACCATCTTCGGACATGGCGCAAACGTCACTTCGAGCGAACCCGGCCCGACCCGGGCGGGAGCCAGCCGTTTGCGAATGGCGGCCAGAATCTCGGCGTGCCGTGGCGTCAACCCCTGCACCGGCCCAGACGGGCGCTGCGCAATTCCGGTTGCGAGGGCGCGATTCCAGTGCCGCTCGAGATCGGTCATGTGCGCGATGAAGGGGTTGCCGGAGCTGTCGCGGCACTCCGCTGTGCCCGCCTCGCCGAACACGCCGCACCCAGTGACCCCGCGCGCTGTCAGGATGACGCCGCGAATGGTCACCCGCACGGCCTCGTACCCCGTGGCCTCCGGGGCACGCGCCATCCACGAAAGAAGCTCGATGTCGCTTCGGCCGCCGTAAAGCGGCGCGATGAGGGGCTGCTGGACGCAAACGGTCCCGTCGGTCGAGCGGGCGTCGCCCCAGGACTCGAATTCGTGCGCGCGCGGAACGTGCCACGTGCATGTCTCGCTCGTTTCGTCGAAGAAGAGCGACGCGTGCACGCTGACCGGAAGCTTGCCGAGCTTCTCTGCAAAACTGAGGTCGGCCGGTGCGTCGTAGACAGGATTGCCGCCGAGGATGACCAGCCCGTCGACCTGGTTGGCGCTCATCGCGTCGGTCAGGGCCTTGAGGTCCGCGGCAGCGTCGAGTTCGTCCGGATCGGCGACCGGCGCGTAGTTCACCGAGGTTCCGACCGAGCCGAGCGCCGCGTGAAGGGCGTGGGCGAGCGCGTGAATCGCCGGGGGCTGACGCGACCCGACGACGACGATTGTCCGCGCGCGGTTGCCGATGATGTCGTTCGCAACAGCGGTGATCCACTTTGCGGGTATGCCCTCGGTATCGGGCGGACTCGGAAAGCCCGCCACGATGTCGCCGATGGGGAGCCCCTTCTTTGCCAACTCAGCCGCCAAGGCGTAGGCGTAGCGTTCGACGTCGCTCGCCGGGAGGCGAAGTCGGTGATCGGCGCAATTGCCCGTGGTCGTGCGGGCCGGTTCGACGACGTAGAGGCGGCTCATCGGATCGCGCGACGAGCGAAGCCGGCGCCCGCTCGCAAACGTCCAGTTCGCGCGGACGTTGCCCGACTCGGTCTGCAAGAAGTCACTGTCCAGCGACAGAATGACCCGCGCCTTGTCGTAGGCGTACAGCGTGTTCGTCGGTTGCCCGAACGCCAGGCGCGATCCCTCGCGTACGTTGCTGTCGCTCACCGCCGACCAGGTGTGGACGCGAGCCTTCGGGAAGCGCTGGGCGAGGGCCGCGCGCATTCGCAGGACACTGGGCGACAGCGTCGGCTGCATCAGCACGCGCAGTCTCGCGCCTTGATCCGCGTCGTAGGTGGCAAGCTTCGCGCCGAGCTCGCGCTCGAAGTCGGCCCAGCTCGCGGGCTGCCCCGACTTGCGGGGCGTCGTGGATCGCTCCGGATCGTACAGGTCGAGGATGGTCGCCTGGGCAACGAGGTCTGCCTTGCCGACGCTGGCCGGGTGCGAGGGGTTCCCCTCGACTTTCGTGGGCCGACCCTCGTGCGACTCGACGACCAGCGCGAGCGCCTCGCCGCGTCGCTGGATGACGGTCGAGTAGTGGGTCGGAACGCCGAGAACGACGTTCTCGGGCATCTTCGTATAAGGAACGACTTTCTCGATCGGGCGCCTGCAACCTTCGGCTCCGACGAGTGCCACCGTCGAAGCCATCGCACCGAGCAGACCCCGGCGACTCAAGAAAAGAGCTTCGTCGCTCGGCGGCGTGGTGACGTGCCCCTTCGGAAATTCGGGCTCGCTCAGCTCCCGTTGTAGGCCGGGACCCAGGGCGCCGGACCCCTCGGACTCGATCCCGCCTTCCCAGGGATAGGGTGCGCGCTTGCTCATCGGTGACACCCCCAGCAATTCTCAGGAGGATCGAGGCGACGCGGCGGATCGACGTGCCCTTGGTGGCTGTAGGCCATGTTGGTGATCTCGGCGACAGGGCGTATTCGCTCGCTATCGCCCTGCTTCTGTTTGACGTCGCGGTGGCATTCGAGGCACCACCCCATGCTCAGGGGTTGATCCATCCTCACTTGGTCCATTTGATCGATGCGCCCGTGGCACTCCGCGCAACCGACGCCCCCGGTGACGTGAACGCTGTGATCGAAGTAGACGTAATCCGGAAGCTTGTGGATACGCACCCATTCGATGGGCTTGCCGCTCTCCCAGCTCGCGCGCACGGGTTCGAGCATCTTCGAGTCCGTGCGCACCAGCTGATGGCAGTTCATGCACGTCTCGGTGGGCGGGACCATCGCGAGGGGTGCACGCTCGACGTTCGCGTGGCAGTACCGGCAGTCCATACCGAGCTGCCCGACGTGAAGCCTATGCGAGTAAGGCACGGGCTGCTTTGGCGCGTATCCGACCTGGGTGAACCAGGGCGAAAAGTAGTACCAGATGAGGAACGTCACCGCGACGAGGCCCATCGTGGCGGCCGCGCCCACGATCAGCGGCAGCTTGTTGAGAGAGCGAGAGAAGATTTGCATGTGGGAGAGGGGGGAGGCCCGCGGCTAGGGCCCGGAAGGCGGGGTCACGAGACGCGGAATTGTGGACGCAGCGGATAACGCGACAGGCGGGTTCCTACACCCAGTGCGGCCCGCGCGCTTATACGAAATCGTGTCGACCGAGACAACGGGATGTTTTGCGAAAAGTCTGCGCGTTTCGGCGACGTTGCGGACCCCCAATGAGAAGCGAACGCGCCCCCTACGCATAGGTGGTCGGAGCCGTGCGAGGCAAGTGCGAGCGTGCCGGCGGCGATTCTCATGACCGACGAGGCGGAGGAACGCTGAGTGCCCGGCATGAACGAGCCAACATGTTTCGGTCGATGGAGCTCAGCAAAGAAAGAATGTGAATCGACGCCGTGGGCGCCTGCCACTTCGGCGCGCGCAGCGTCACCCGACCAGACGGACCTCGCCCGATGCCCAACGCGCTAGGACGCCGTCGTCGCGGCGGACGAGGAGGCGCCCCTCGTCGTCGATCCCCGACGCGATGCCTTCTTCGCCCGCGTCGCAGCGGACGCGGCGATCGCGGAGCGCGTCGGCCGCTTCGATCCGCGCGCGGACGACTCCGAGACCGCGAGCCAAGACGACGTGAAGATCGCCGTCGAGCGCAGCGAGCGCGTCGCCGAGGATGGCGGAGCGTTCGGGTGGATTGGCTCCGGGCGGCATCGCCAGCGCGATCGATGTGGCTCGCTCCGCGATCTCGTCGGGGAACGTCCGGGCGTGGACGTTCACGCCGACGCCAATGACGACCGCTTCGACACGCGACCCCGTGCTGATGGCCTCGACGAGCACGCCGGCAACCTTCCGGGCGCCGATCATCACATCGTTCGGCCATTTGATTCTCACCTCGCCGTGGGGAAGCGCACGCGCGACCGCATCGCGAACCGCCAGCCCGGCGACGAGAGCAACGAGGGGAAGTCGCCTGGGCGGAGACCTCTCGCGAACCAGCACGGAGAAGAGGAGGTTCTCGCCGGGCGGCGAGAACCAGAGCCGCCCCTGACGTCCCCGACCCGCCGTCTGCTGCTCGGCGACCCACGTCGTGCCATGGGGCGCCAGTTCCCGTGCACCCCGTTTCGCCTCGTCGTTGGTCGACGTGGTCGTCGCAAGCAGCCAGAGCGGACGGCCGAGCCTTCCCCCCCGAGCCGCGACGACATCCGGTGCAGCCGCCAAATCGGCCGAGACGCCGCGCGGTATCGCGCTCATTCGAAATCCAGCCCCACGTCGGCCGCTCGCGCCGAGTGCGTGAGCGCACCGACCGACAAGACGTCCACGCCCGCCCGTGCGAGTTCCGGTACGCGATCGAGGGTCACGCCCCCCGACGCTTCGAGGAGCGCACGTCCCCCCGTCCGTCGAACCGCTTCAGCGATGGTCGCCGCGGACATGTTGTCGAGGAGCACGATGTCGGCGCCGGCCACGAGAGCCTCGTCGAGCTGGTCGAGCGAATCGACTTCGCATTCTATCTTGGCGCTGTGCGGTGCCGCGGCGCGCGCCCGCTCGATGGCGACCCGCACCCCCCCGCAGGCCGCCACGTGGTTGTCCTTGATGAGAACGCCGGCGCCCAGGTCGTCTCGATGGTTGCGCGCGCCCCCGACCCGCACCGCGTAGCGTTCGAGAACGCGGAGGCCGGGCGTCGTCTTGCGCGTGTCGGTGATCCGCGCGGCACAACCCTTCGGAACGGCGTCGACGTACGCGCGAGTCAATGTTGCGATTCCGCACATTCGCTGCACGAGGTTGAGCGCCACGCGCTCCGCGGTCAGGATCGGCCGGGCGCGCCCCCGCACCGTCCAGAGACGATCGCCGCGGCTCACCCGCGCCCCTTCGGTGACGTGCCGCTCGACGGCGAGCGAGGAATCCAACATTGCGAACACGCGCTCGAAGACCGGTCCTCCGCAGGCGACGAGCGAGTCGCGGGCTACGGCTCGCGCGACGGCACGAGCATCCGGCGCGACGCAGGCCTCGGTGGTCGGGTCGCCCGAAGCCAGGTCTTCCTCGAGAGCGAGGGCGACGATGCGATCGACCGCGACAGGTGAGAGCTCGAAGGTCTGCATGCGCTTCATGTCGTTTACCACCGCTCGATGCGCCAGCCGCGCCGGCGCGCGACGCCCCACAGCCGCGGGTCGGGGTTGACGACCACCGCCGTTCTCACCGCATCGAGGAGCGGCAAATCGGTATACGAATCGCTGTAGAAGGTCGCCTCTTCGACCCGAAAGCCGAGCTCTTCTCCCAGCCGACGCGACCGCGCCACCTTGCCGTGGCCAAAACAGAGTGGGTCCACGAGGCGCCCGGTAAAGCGCCCGTCGAGCCCCACCTCGAACTCGCTGGCGACGACATGGTCGATGCCGAGCCGCCTGGCGAGCGGGCGCGCGAAATAGGGGTTGGTCCCGGTCACGATTGCGACGACCTCGCCGCGAGCCTTGTGCTCCGCGACCGCGCGGCGACCGGCGTCGGCGACGTGGGTTTCCACTTCACGGCGAAACCAATCGTCGCACCGAGCCGCGAACACCGTCTCGGAGGTTCCCGCGAAGCGGAGCACCGCTCGCGAAGCGGCGCGATGCGCGTCGACGACACCCATCGTGTACTGCGCGAGCCAAAAGAGCGTCCGCGCAGAGTCTTGCCAAGTCGCAGCGCCGCGCGAACGGAGGTAACGAATGAAGAGGCTCGCGGTCTGCTTTCGCACGAGCGTGCGATCCATATCGAATAGGGCGGCGGCAAGCATGCAAGATGGGGCGGCGCTGGGGGCAGCGCCTGGCACCCTAGCAAGCCTTTCGTGAAAGCCGCGTCGAGCGGGGAGCGGGCGTGTGGACGCCTGCCGGAAACATATGGCCCCGCCAATCGCGTACTCTTTTTGTTTTGCCGGGAGTAAGGCCGGGTCGGTTGGGCCCGCAAATTGCGGGCCATGGGCGTGTGGAGCGGATGGCGCGCGCCCGCCCGGCCATGCGGCGTGCGGCCGTCCAAGCCATCGTCGAGCGTGGGGTTTGGCACATCGAAAAAACTGCGGTCTGCGCGGGTCGGTTCTCGCGGCTCGCGGCTTGCGCGAAGGGCAAGCGTGATATAGAAACCGTCCTGTAGCGAAGTGTCGGTCGCGCACGGAAAACGGGCGGGTCAGTCGATGCATGTAGATGGCAAGAGCTCGCAGTTGGTTCTGAGCCCGGGCACGGTCGTGGCCGGAAAATATCGCGTGGAACGAACGCTCGCCGAAGGCGGGATGGGCCTCGTGGTCGCGGCGACGCATCTCCATCTGGAGCAGCGGGTAGCCCTCAAGTTTCTACGGGGAGAGGTCACCTCCCTCCAATGGGACGCACTGGCGCGATTCTCGCGCGAAGCGAAGGCGGTCGCGCAGTTGAGAAGCGAGCACGTGGCGCACGTGCTCGATGCCGGCGTCACCGACGAAGGCACGCCGTACATGGTTATGGAGTATCTCGAGGGCCGCAGCCTAGCCGGGGCACTTCAAATCGACGGCCCGCTCGACGTTGCGAGCGCGACCGAATTCGCGATTCAAGCCTGCGAAGGCCTTGCCGAGGCCCATGCGCACGGGATCGTTCATCGAGACATCAAGCCGTACAATCTCTTTTTGACGGAACGCTCACCCGGACGCAGCGCGATCAAAATCGTCGACTTCGGGATTTCCAAGTTCGCGTTTTCCGACAACGTGACCACGGGAGTCATCGTCGGGTCGCCTTGCTACATGTCGCCCGAGCAGCTCCGGTCCACGGCATCGGTCGATCATCGCAGCGACATCTGGTCGCTCGGCGCAACGCTCTACGAGCTGCTCGCGGGACGAGCCGCGTTCGATGCATCGCAGACGCTTCCGGAGCTGGTCACGTCAATCCTGGACGGAGCCACTCCGAATCTGCGCGAGTGCAGACCGGACGCCCCCCCCGGACTGGCCGCCATCGTCGAGCGGTGTTTGGCGAAAGATCGTGAGGCGCGATTCCAAAGTGCCGGAGACGTCGCGATGGCGCTCCTTCCGTTCGCCCCGCCGCGCGCACACGTCCCGGCCGAGCGAGCCGCGTCGATGAAGCCGGCCTTCGTAGCCCCCACTTCCGCGTCCGAGGCAATTGTGGAAAATGCCGATGGTTCGCTGGCCCCGGTCAGCAACGAGATTGCTCCGGCGCCGGTACAGATCCCGGCTGCGCCGGCGACCCCGGGGCGTCACGCGAGCTCGGAGGCGATTGCCAAAGAAGATGCCGACGCGAACGCGGCGGCACGAGCCGACCGGGAGGGCGCGTCCCCAGGAGTTCGGGTGCGCGGGCACGATCTGGGGCACGACTTGGAGATCGAAGCCGACGCCTTTCGGTTTCGGGCCCCGAAGTGGCTGGGGATAGCCACGTTGGCCGGCGCCGTCGTTCTCGTATTTTGCACGATCCTCGTCGCCGCGCCGGACCGTGCAGACAAATCGCAACGCCGAGCGAACGCAATCGACATTCCGGTCGCAGCTCCTGCCCCCACCCGGGCCGAAACGGCGGTCGCCGCACCACAAGGTTCGGTGGCACTCGTCCCGCTCCCGGCGGACCCCGCCGGCGCACCCGAGCTCGTGGAGCTGGTGGTGCGAGCGACACCGGCGTCTGCGAAAGTCGCTATCGACGGATCGCTGGTTGCGCGCAATCCTTTCCGCGCGTCGTATCCAAAGGGCGGCGAGGTCCATCGCATTACGGCGAGCGCCGACGGGTACGAGACGAAGTCGGAGAGCGTTGCGCTCACGTCCGACTTGGTCGTGGAGCTCAGCCTCAATCGAAACGCTTGGCAGCCGCCACCGCCGGCATCACCGCCACTGCCTCGGCGAACGGCGACCGCGCCTCAACCGGCGCTCCCCACGAGGGCCGTGACCGTGCAACCGAAGCCTCCCCAACCAACGCAGGCGCAGGCGCCGATCGCGTCCACCGGCGGCGAAGTCGACTCTGCGGGCGGGAAGGTGCCGCTGAGGCCGATCGAGACGAGAGACCCCTACGGGAATCCATGAGACGTCGGCTTCGACGAGCCGCGATGGCTCTGGCCTTGGTGGGCGCGATATCCCTCGCGCCCAGCGCGAGAGCCGACGAGATCGGAATCGCATCGCAAGGCGACCCGGCGGCGGAGGCGGGCCGACATTTCCGGCGCGGGGTTGAGCTCTACGGCGAGGCCGACTACACGGCAGCCCTGGTGGAATTCAAACGAGCGTGCGCCCTCTCGCCCAACCCGACGGCGGTCTACAACCTCGGCGAGACGCAGTTCCAGGTGCAAGACTACGCGGGGGCTCTCAAGACCTTTCGGCGCTACCTGGCCGAGTTCGGCCCTTCCGAGAGCCATCGTGCAGCGGTCGCGCGAGCGGTGGAGACACTGCGAACGCGCGTTGGATACTTGAAGGTCACGACCGTCCCAGCCGGCGCGGACATTGCGGTCGACGACGAGGTCGTAGGTCGAACTCCGGTTGTCGAGCCTCTGCTCGTGAGCATGGGTCGAAGGAAAGTCGTCGCGTCGATGGCCGGCCAAGGATCGGTTACGGAGTACGTCGACGTGGCGGCCGAAGATCACGTCTCCGTGGCGCTTCAGTTGCGCCCCCCCGCCGTGAGCCCTTCCCCGGCATCGGCGGCGGAGGCGCCGGGCGCAACGAATGCGGACGGCCATTCGTCCCGAGGCGTCCCGGTGACGACCCTGCGACTCGCGGGCTGGATCGCGGCGGGGACCCTTGCTGCGGGCGCCGTGGCATTCGGAACGCTTGCGCTCAGCGAGTCGCAGTCGCTCGCCAACGAACGCGGCGCGTTTCCCGCGAACGGCTCCGTGCTCAATCGCGACGCGAACCGCACGGCGACGTACTCGATCTTGGCAGACTCGTTTGCGGCAGCCGCCCTCCTCGTGGGGGCGGTATCCCTTTACTGGACCCTGTCGCCTGCCGTAGATCACGCCACAACGTCGACCCAAGCACGCGTGACGCTTGCGCCCGCATCCGCTCGCTTCGAGATGACGTTCTGATTCGGACGACTTCCAAATGTGCGAGAAATTGTCAGACGTGGACCTTGCCACGCCAGTAGACTCCCCCTCCGTGGCCGACTCGCGGGCGAATGATCGTGTGCGAGCCAGGAACCCCTGGCGTTGGGCGGCCATGGCCGCGGCAGGGCTTGTGGTGAGCTCCGCCGCCTGCACACTCCTTTTGGATCGCAGCGCGACGCAATGCGCTTCCGATAGCGATTGCTCGAAGTTCGGAGCTCACCCGTACTGTGTAAACAGCGTGTGCGTCGACTCCGGCCTGGGGCCAGACCCCTGCTTTTTCGGGACGCCCAAGGAGCAGCAAGACTTCGAGAATCAATGCACGACCTCGTATTTTGCCGCATACGACAACTGCAAGTTGATCAAGCTGTGTCCTGGGACCGCGGATCCACCGCTCATGCCTCCGCCGACACCCGATGCGGGGACGTCGGTTGCCCCCAGCGCGATCGACGGCGGCGATGGCGGGCTACCGAATTGTATCGATCCGGCGAGTGGACGCGGCCCTGAACAGGTCTTGATCATGACGGGCTCGAGCAACTTTCCGCCTCTGCTTTCCAAGCTGGCCCCATTGGTCATCGCGCCTGATGGAGGGTCACCCACGGGCCCCATCCCCATATTTCAAGTCACGAACTCATGCACGGGAGTCAAGGCGGTGGTCAACTCGGTCGCTATCCATGACCCGGCGACGGCCGCCCAAAAGTACGCCGCGTTCTTCAATGCCGACGGGACCCAAACGCCCTGCCTCTTGGGTGGAAGCGTGCCGGTCGACCTCGGCGAGTCCGACATCTACGCCACCACCTGCGGCGTTACTGTGCCGACCGACGTCGTGAGCGAACATTCGGGTCCCATCCAAGCGATGGCCTTCGTCGTTCCAGAGAACTCCACGCAGCGATCCATCAGCGCCGAGGCGGCGCGAGAAGTCTTCGGCATGGGTGGCAACGGCGGCGTGGCAAAGCCGTGGACCGATCCTAACTATTACTATGTACGCAATGTAAACACGGGAACGCAGCAAATGATTGGGCTCGCCATCGGCGTGCCCGCCGACAAGTTCTGGGGCACCGACGAAGGAAGCGCGTTGGCAGTGGATCAGGCGCTAAAGACGACCGGCAATACCGAGGCCGCCATCGGCATCATCTCGGTCGATTGGTATGATCTCGAGCGAGGGAACTTGAATGCGCTCGCCTTCCAAGCGACGGGCCAGGAGGTCGGGTTCCTTCCTGATTCGACCATCGACTCGACGGACAAGCAAAACGTTC
Organism: uncultured Polyangiaceae bacterium; assembly: GCA_964628155.1. Taxonomy (GTDB): domain Bacteria; phylum Myxococcota_A; class Polyangia; order Polyangiales; family Polyangiaceae; genus Palsa-1150. The sequence goes on from CAZVPE010000001.1 coordinate 53,627, forward strand.
GAGATGGGCACTATCCCATCTGGGGTCCCATCCACTTCCTAACATCCAATTCTATTTCCTCCGCTGCGGTCGCGTTTCTGTCTACCGTGGACGTTCCCAATCTCCCCAAATCGGTCGCTGACGCGTACATCGGAGCGAGCCTGGTGCCGCCTTGCGCGATGAATGTGCAACGGACCACCGAGCTGGGTCCGCTCTCGGCGGCGGGTCCGCATTTCCACTGCGACTGCTACTTCGAATCGAAGCAGGCCGGGGGGGTCCCTCCCGAATGTGTGCCGTGCGACAAGGTTACCAATCCCTGTTCGAAAGCCCCGCGGCTGGCGTGCAACTACAATTTCTGCGAAGTGCAGTAATAGCCGCGGTATCAGCGGAACTTCCGCCTAATAAACGCCATACCCTCTGCCCAGCATCTGGGAATACAGGTTGCAAACCGCGTGAAAGCAGACCGACGCGCCGATACCGCCGGTCCGCGCGCGGAGCCAGCCGAATAGCAGCGCCGGAAAAAAAACGGCGAGGCGCGTCGGCAGGTGCACCGTGACGACGTGCCCCAGCGCAAAGATGGCGGCGCCGACGACGAGACCGGGACCCACGCGCGCTCCGAGCACTCGCCACCGCGGCGGCCAAACATCGTCCAGGCGAGATTGGAGGTAACCGCGATAAAATGCCTCCTCCGGGAGGGCAATCACGAGAAGCTGCGCCAGGACTTCGTCCGCGGCGTCGATTGGTTTTACGGCGAGCGAAAACGTCAAACGCGGCATTGCGCGCAACCACCAGGCGCGCCACCCGAAGAAAAAGGGGACGGCGACGATGGCTGCCATCCCCACGCCCCACGCGCCCGCCACGGTCGCCTTACGCAGGAGGGCGACGATGTTCAGCCGGCCGGGGATGACCAACCCGCCGAGCGATAGACCCGCGCGTCGGACGTGATCATCGTCTTGGCTCCACACGAGCGCCCAAGTGACCGCCAGGAACGCGAATCCCACCGCTGTCGCGTGCCATGTCTCGGGAAGTACGAGCGCGATGGCAGCGACCGCGAGCGTCACGTCCGCGGAGACCCAAAGGGCCTCGCGGAGGGGCGTCCACCTGCTCGTCAATTGCGGCATTGCAAACGAGCAACGAACGCTTCTGCACGGCCGGCCTCGACGTCGAGCCAGGCGACGAACCATTCACCGCGCGCCCGGCCGGGCGCGATCCAGGGTCGAGGTGCATCGCCCGTTACCTTGGCGAACGTGCTCGTCGTGCCCACGCCATCGCGCGAAATGGACGCCACGCGGACCCGCCCGGACTCGTAGAAGGCCACCTCCGCCTGCCCATCGGCGCTCGAGGCGACCGCCGGATGCCCCCCGCGCGACGTGAATCGCTTTCGCCAGAGGAGGGTACCTTTCGCGGGATCGAGGAGGGCCGCCTGCGCCCCCTTGTCGGTCTCGTGCCACGCCAGAAAGCAGGCGTCTTTGGTGCAAGTGAGCGCGGGGAAGTCGCCGCCCGCCTTTTCCTCGTTGACGACCGCAACCTCGCCGATCTCGGATTTGCTCTTCGACGGAGCGGTCGGCAGATCCGACGCGAGAGGGAGCCGCATGCGCTCGACGAGATGCTCCCGATCGCGCTCGAGCGCATACGCTACGAATAGGTTCGTGCTCGACGACGCCACGGTCGCGGAGCTCACCCGAGACACTCGACCTTTCTCTGGTTCGTAGTCGGTGGCGCGAATCTCCGGGCCCAAGGGCTTCAGATCGGGGTCGAGCCGTCGAAGGAAAAGATCGTCCCCCTCCCTGTCGACGGCCTGCTGCCACGCGACCCAGAAGCCGCCGTCTGACGCCCGGTCCATGGCGGGCCAGAAGAGACCGGGTTTGCCGCCGCCTACGAGGGCGCTCATGCCGCCGATGCGACCGTCGGCGTCGAGCCATCGGACCCGAACGCCCGGCTCACGGCCGGTCTTGTCCCAGAAAAGGAGTACGACCCGGTCGTCGGCGGACGCGAGGGAAGGGCGCATCGCGAAGTCCGCCTCGGGGGTGAGGTCGCGCGGCCGCGACGTGGGCCGACCGCTGGCGTCGACGAGCACGGAGTACACATGCTCGCGGCCCGGCTGCTCGTGGTCGTCGGTCCATGCGACGACCGCTCCCTTGGACGTTACGGCTACGGTGGGGCGTCCCAAGGCGCCGCCGTACCCGAGGCGGGGATGCGAGAAGGCCATCATCTTGCACGGACCCGTGGTCGCCGTTCCGAGTTTGACCTGATCGAGAAATGATTTTGCCACGGCGCCGCCGCCCGCGTCCGCGGCGTCTTTGAACTTGCGGAGTGCGCCGTCGGGATCGCCCGATGCGAGGAGTCCTTGGCCTTCCTCGATCGTGGCCATCCACTTCGGCATCTCGGGCAGGGGTGCCGGCGCTTGTGCGGAGTCAGAGGCCGCCGCAGCGCTAGGATGCGCCGACGCGGCCGCGACTGCGGGCGCCGGCGTGGGCCGGTGAATCACCTTCGTGTAGGCGAACCACCCGGCAACGACCGCGGCCCCCCCCACGAGCGCCGCCGCCACGGCCACACGCGCCAAGCTCGAGCCGCGTCGAACCGGAGACGGCTCCTCGACCGCTGCGGGCGACAAGTCGGTCGCGCTGAACGCCAAGTCGCTGGACAACGTCTGCGGCACGCCCAAATCACCCATGGCCGGAGACGCCGGTCCACCACCGACAGTCACCCCTCCGGAAGTCCGCTTCGTCGACGTGACCCCCGAGCCTCGGGTCGAGGACGGCGGCCCACGCTCACCAACCTCGCTGGCGGGTGGCCGCGATGCCCGCTCGATCGCATCCATCTCGACGAGGTTGATGAGTGAGATGGGGGGGGTGCCGAGCGCCTGCGCAAGCCCGTCGGCCAGCTCCTTGGCAGACTGGAAGCGATTGTTTGGATCTCGCTCGAGTGCCCGCTGGAACCATGTGTCGAACGCCGGGGGCAGGTCGGGCCGCAGCCGGCTCGGCATGGGAAGCTGCGCCGCGGCGATCGCGGCAAACGTCATGGCCACGCCTTGCTCGGTGTTCCAAACCGGCCTGCCCGTCAGACATTCGAACGCCATGCATCCGAGTGCCCATAGATCCGAGCGGTGGTCGACGGTCCCCTGCCCCTTGACCTGCTCGGGAGACATGTACGCGGGCGTTCCGAACACGGCTCCTTCGCGGGTGAGCCGCGCGGTCTTTTCGTCGGTCTGGACGGGGGCGTAGAACTTGGCGAGCCCGAAATCCAGGATCTTGGCGACTTCTTCGCCCTCCTCGGCCCTGCACAAGTGGATGTTCTCGGGCTTCAGGTCCCGGTGGACGATCCCGGCACCGTGAGCCTTGGTCAGTCCCTTGGCCACCTGCCCGATGATGCGCACTGTGGCCTGCGGGTCGATGAGCCGCACGCGAGCTATCCGGTCGTAGAGCGATTCACCTTCGAGGAGCTCCATCACGATGAAGGGCCGGCCGTCCTCCAAGCGCCCTGAGTCGTAAATCTCAACGATGTACGGGCTTTTCACACTCGCCGCAGCCCGCGCCTCTCGAAAAAACCGCTCAGTGACGATGTTCGAACTCGCAAGCTCGGAGGCGAGGACTTTCACCGCAACCCGCTTGCCGATGTGGACGTGCTCCGCCTCGTATACGGCCGCCATCCCGCCGCGCCCGAGTTCGCGCGTGACCCGGTACTTGCCGACCAGGACGGTGCCCGTTCCAATCTTGCTGTCTGGTTGTACGGCGGCCATGTGCGCGGGCGACTGTCGCGTCTAAAAGCTACGCTCTTTCGGCCGCGGGCCAAAGCCTAACCGCTCGAGCCCTCGGCACGGGCGGCTTGCAGGCGCCGGCGCCACGCTCCTACCCTCGACGCCATGGGCTCCGAGGACGAGCACGGATCGCGCGAGCGGCTCGTCATGCTCGGGGAAATCGCAATCGAGATTGCTCATGAGCTGCGGAACGGGCTGCAGATCATTTCGGCGAGCGCATACCTGGCACGGCAGGAAGAAAGCAAAGGGAATGCCGAGGCAGCCCTCCGGCACGTGAGCACAATCGAAAAGAATGCTCGGGCGGCGCACGCAATCGTGGACGATCTGATGGCGCTCGCGAGGGGGGACGCCCTTCGTTCGGAGTTGGTGCCGCTGGCCGAAACGATGGCGGCGGCGCGGGCCGAGTTTGCACCCGCCGTCGCGCAGTGGGACGACCGTCTGGATCCGCCGGGCGCGCTGGTGCGCGCGCATCCGAACCTCCTCGCAAGACTCCTGCATGCGCTCTACGAGAACGCGGTACATGCGAGCGCCCCTCGCCCTCCTCGCGTCACCACGCGAGCGTGGGAAGAGGAGGGTCTTACGGTCATCGAGGTCGCCGACGACGGGCCCGGCGTCCCGGCGGATGTCGCCGCGCGGATATTCGATGCGCTGGTCACTACCCGATCGCGAGGGACGGGCCTCGGTTTGCCGCTTGCGCGACGCATCGCAAGAGCGCACGGGGGTTCGATCGAGCTCATCGAGGGGTCGGGTAACGGCGCGACGTTCCGAATCGAGCTCCCCGCTCGCAGCCGATCCGATGGGGCGGTCGCGGAAAGTTGATGGGCTCGTTGCGTCGTCGGGCTGCCTGTGCGAGACGGTTCGTAGATTGGAAGGTCAAGTGGACCACTCCTACGGCTCAGCGCTCTTCGCGGCGCTCGTGACGTTCGCGACGGCCTGTTCGAGTCCTCCCGCCAACGAGTTCCGCGAGGATGCCGAGAGCTCGCCTGAATCGGGGTCGGGCTCGGAGTCGGGCTCGGCGTCGTCCTCGGAGTCGGGGTCGCCGTTCGATGCCGAGGCCGGTGCGGCCGGCGACGGGCCCGAACCGGACGCCCCCACGACGTGCAGGCCGAAGTTTGCGAGTGGGCTCAATGCGGCGTGGATCAACTTTGCTTCGGACGTTCCGAACCCCGACCTCGGGAAATTCGACACGCTGTTCGCCAATACGTTCGCGGCCGGCGGCCGCGTCGTCCGCTGGTGGTTTCACACGAACGGGACAGTGACCCCCCGATACGATTCGAGCGGCATCGCGCAAGCGCTGACCGCCTCGGAAATCGACGATGTCAAACACATCCTCGACCATGCAAATGCCGCGGGTGTAGGGGTCGACATCAGCCTTTGGTCGTTCGACATGCTCCAGGGCGACAACGAGCTTATCCCGGCGACGATCACCGCGAACAACAGGAACCTCCTGAGGATGGACGCAAACCGACAAGCGTACATCGACAACGTTCTGACTCCTCTCGTCACCGCGCTCCGAGGCCATCCTGGGCTGTACTCCTGGGAGATATTCAACGAGCCCGAAGGAATGACGACCCAGAACGGCTGGGTCCCCGACGCCAACAAGGTCGATGAGAACGTCGTCCAAGAAACCGTGAATTGGTTCGCTGCCGCCATCCATGCGGCCGACCCGTCGGCCCTCGTCACGAATGGGGCGTGGAGTTTCCTGGCCAACTCGACGGTCGGCGGCAACCAGAACTTGTACTCGGACCAAGCTCTTGTCGCCGTCGGGGGGAAGGGCACCGGCACACTCGATTTTTACGAGGTGCACTATTACGACAATTGGGGGCCCGAAGGCAGCGCCAACGGTGCGAGCGCCATCGCCTCGCCGTTCACCCATCCCGCCGCCTACTGGGCGCTCGGGGACAACAAGCCAATCGTCATCGGCGAGTTCTACCCGATCGACACGAACGGCGTCGCGGCCGCGGATCTGTATACGAATCTCTACGACGGGGGCTACGGGGGCGCGTGGGCGCGGCAATACGAGAATGCCGACCCCGCTCCGACGATCGACCTCGACGGACAGGTAGTCCCCATCGACGCCGCGACATCGTGGCCCGCGATGCAGGTCCCCATGCAGAACCTCTACGAGGCGCACATGGCCGAGCTCACCTGTCCGTGAGTCAATCCCGGTGAGGCGCACGAGGATCGCCGTCGGGACGGGCGCCCTTGCCATGGTCGTCGCGGGAGCCGTGTTGCTCCGCGCCACCAGCCATCCATCTTCGATCGTCTCGACCTCGCGGGGCCTCGCCGATCTCGCCCCCACGCCGGGTCGGCCGAACGACACGGGCGCGAATGGCTCGACGAAGGCCCTTTTCGTCCCGGCCGCGTCGTCGAGTCCCCTCGACGAGACCGCGTTGATGACCCGCATGCGGAGTGCGGAAACCACGGCACCGGACGTCGCGCTTCAGCTCGCCCGTGAGGGCAATCTGCGTTTCCCCGGCAGCTCAGACGCCGCCGAGCGCGCCGCGGCTGTCGTGCGGTGTCTCGCGCAGCTGGGAAGGGTGTCCGAGGCGCGTGGCGAGGCGGAAATCATGGTCAATCGGTACGCCGGCACGCCCTGGGCGCTCGAGGTCGAGCGGCATACCGGGGCCCATCCGCACCGGAACCGGTGAGTGGCCCGGGCGGAATCACGAAACAGTTGGCTCATCCGCAGCGCGCCTGCGGCGCTCGCCTCGGATCGGGTGCATATTGGCCCCCCCCGATGCTCCCGATCCGCCTTCGCGGCGCTCGCACGCACAACCTGAAAGACGTCGACCTGGAGCTCTTCCCAGGCCAGCTCGTCGCCCTGACGGGGCCCAGTGGAGCCGGAAAGTCGTCGCTCGCGCTCGACACGCTCTACGCCGAAGGGCAACGGCGCTTCGTGGAGAGCTTCAGCCCGTACGCGCGCCAGTTCCTGGAGCGCCTCGAGCGGCCCCCGATGGACGAGCTCGCCCCCGTGGCCGCCGCGGTCGCAGTCGATCGGCGCGCCCCCGTGAAATCGAGCCGCTCGACCCTCGCTACGATGGCCGATCTAGAGCCGTATCTCGCGGCTCTCTTCTCGCGCGAAGCGATCCCGACATGCCCGACTTGCGACCTCCCGGCCGTCGACACGTCGCCGCGCGATGCGGCCGCGCGGCTGGCAGAGGCGTTCGACGGGTCGAGAGCGCTCGTGACGTATCCCATTCGCGTCGACGATGCCGAGCAGTTTCTCGACGTCCGCGAAAAGCTCGCGGCCGACGGATACCGGCGCCTCGTGATCGGCGGATCCGTGCGCGACCTCGACGAGGTGCGCCCGAGCGAGGCCTCGGCGCCAGGTGTGCGGGTCGAAGTGGTGGTCGACCGCGTGGGGGTGAGTCCGCGCGAGCGACGCCGGCTCGAAGAGGCGATCGAGATCGCGTGGCTTCGCGGCGCCGGGCGGGCCGAGGTCCGGAGCGAGTTCGCGGCTTCGCACGCCAGTGTGCAGCGGGGCCTCGCATGCCCGAAGTGCGCGCGCGCATTCGAACCTCCTCGCCCTGGACTCTTCTCGTACAATTCGCCGTTCGGTGCGTGCGACGCCTGCCGCGGGTTTGGGCGGCTCATCGCCATCGACTGGGACAAGGTGATCCCCGACCCTGGCAAGTCGCTCGGAGCGGGCGCGATCAAACCGTGGAGCGGCCCGAGCACGACGTGGGAGCGTGGAATCCTCGAAAAGTTCGCCAAGGCTCGTAAGATCCCGCTCGAAGTTCCGTGGGAGAAGATGACGAGCGAGCAGCGAACGCTCGTCATCGACGGAGAGGGGAGCTGGCGCAAGGGCAAATACCCCGGCGTGCGGGCCTGGTTCGCGTGGCTCGAAACGCGAACGTACAAGATGCACGTACGCGTCCTCTTGTCGCGGTATCGCGAATACGCGCTTTGCAAAGACTGCGGGGGATCTCGTTTGAACGCGACGTCGCTCACCTACCGCGTCGCGGGGCTCAACCTCGCCCGGTGGCACGCCCAGACTGTGAGCGAGTCTCTCGGGCGCATCGCGGGCTACACGGCGCGGGATCCCCAAGGAAGGCGGGTCCAGGAGCAGCTCGCGTCGCGACTGCGCTATCTCGACACCGTGGGACTTGGATACCTCACGCTCGATCGCCAGGCGCGAACCTTGTCGGGAGGAGAAGCGCAGCGCTCGGGCCTGACGACCGCCCTCGGCGCGGCCCTCACGGGGACGCTCTTCGTTCTCGACGAGCCGACGGTCGGACTGCATCCGACCGACGTCCCCGCGCTGGCGCACGTCATGGGCGAGCTGGCACGGGCGGGCAACACCGTGATCGTGGTCGAGCACGAGCCGGGCGTCGTGCACGCGTGCGATCGCGTCATCGAAATGGGGCCGGCCGCGGGGCCCCGCGGGGGCCGAATTCTCTTCGATGGAACGCCGCGCGGCCTGGCCGAGCGACGCGACCTGCCCACCGGTCGAGCTTGGGCCGACTCTCGAAAGGCGGCGCGAACCCGAAGAAGCCCCCGAGGCTGGATCTCCGTGCGCGGTGCGCGCGCTCACAATCTGCAAGCCGTCGATGCCGATTTCCCGCTTGGAGTCGTGTGCGCGGTCACAGGTCCGAGCGGTTCGGGCAAGTCGACGCTGGTGAGCGACGTGCTCTACCGCAGCGTTGCTCGCGCGCTCGGCGACATGTCGGTCGAAAGGCCCGGGCCGCACTCCGCGCTCGACGGCGTCCGGGCGCTCGAACGAACGGTTCTGGTCGACCAGTCGCCGCTCGGACGGACCGCGCGGGGCAACCCGGCAACGTACGTGAAGGCCTGGGACCGAATCCGCGCCCGCTTCGCGGCCGAAGGCGCGGCGGAGCGCCGCCACCTGACCCCGGCGCACTTCTCCTTCAACGTCGCCGCGGGTCGGTGCGAGGAATGCTCGGGCGAGGGATACGAGACGGTCGAGATGCAGTTTCTCGCCGACGTACAGCTGCTTTGCCCGGTGTGCCATGGCAAACGGTTCAAGCCGGAAGTGCTCGCGGTCGAACATTGCGGTCGATCGATCGCGGAAACGCTCGCGATGAGTATCGACGAGGCGATCGCCGTGTTCGACCCCCCCGGCGACCGCGACTACGTCCTCCGGCGGGCACTCGACCCCGTCGTCCAAGTCGGGCTCGGGTACCTGTCGCTCGGGCAACCCCTGTCGACTCTGTCCGGCGGCGAGGCGCAGCGCCTCAAGCTCGCGCGCGCCCTGTCCGAGAGGCCTGACAAGACGCTCTTCGTCGTGGACGAGCCAAGCGCGGGACTTCATGCGCAGGACACGGCGTTCGTCATCGACGCCCTTCATGCGCTCGCCGAGCAGGGGGCGAGTGTCATCGTCGTGGAGCACGATCTCGACGTCATCCGCGCGTGCGACTGGGTCATCGACCTCGGTCCCGGCGGCGGTCCGTACGGAGGGCAAATCGTCGCGACGGGGACGCCGGAAGACGTGGCCAAGTCGGAGACGCGGACGGGCGTGGCCCTTCGCTCGCCCGCCTCGATGGCGGCTCCGGCGCGCGCGAGCGGAGCACCGATCGCGACGCCGAAGGCAATCACGGTCTCGCATGCCCGTGAGCACAACCTCAAAGAGGTGACGTGCTCGATTCCTCACGGCAAGATCTGCGTAGTCACCGGGCCGAGCGGATCGGGCAAATCGTCGCTTGCTTTCGACGTCGTCTTTGCCGAGGGCCAGCGCCGATTCATGGAAACACTCACCCCTTACGCGCGACAGTTTCTTCCGACCCTGCCGCGTCCCGACGTCGACGCCGTCAGCGGAGTGCCGCCGGCGATCGCTCTCGAGCAGCGCACCGCCCGGGGCGGCGCGAACTCCACGGTCGCGACCGTCACCGAGATCGCCCACTACTTGCGCTTGCTCTACGCAAAAGTCGGTGAGCTTCACTGCCCGGAGTGCGACTCGGTCGTGGCACCGGCGAGCCCCCAATCGCTGTTCGAACGTCTCACGGACTCCCCCGACGTCAAGAGCAGGACGGTGTACGCGCCGGCGGTGCGGGCGCGCAAAGGAACCTATCTCGATCTGTTCACCGGCGCGTCGCGGGCCGGGGTCAAAGCTGCGCGCGTCGACGGTGCAATCATCGCGATCGATCCGCCGCCGAAGTTGGCCAAGACGAAGGAGCACACGATCGACCTCATCGTCTACTACGGCAAGCTGTCCGCGCTCGACCGAGCGACGTTCGACCGCGCGCTTGCCTGGGGCGCGGGGGCCCTTCGCGTCGCCGACGGTTCGCCGAGCGCCAAGCAGGGTCCATCCGAACAAATCTTCTCGACGGCTCGCGCCTGCCCCAGTTGCGGCGCGGGCGTGCCCGAGCTCGACCCCCGATGGTTCTCGTTCAACACGAAGCAAGGGCAGTGCGACGCATGCGAGGGGACGGGCGTGGAGGGGGGCCCTGAAGCGCTGGAAAGTACATCCGCGCGGTCGCCTTGCTCGGCGTGCGGCGGATCGCGGCTGAGCGCGGTGCCCCGGCGCGTGAGACTCAACGGTGAGACGTATGCGGAGTGCACTTCACGCGCGGTCTCGAGGGCACTCGCCGCGGCGCGGTCGTGGACGTTCGAAGGGAATGCGGCGCAAATTGCCAAAGCGCCGTACGCCGAGCTGGTGCGCCGCCTCGCATTCGTCGAGGGCGTGGGCCTCGGCTACCTCGCGCTGGACCGCCCGGCGGCGACTCTGTCGGGTGGAGAAATGCAACGGCTCAGGCTGAGCGCGCAGCTCGGAAGCGGGCTAACCGGTGCGCTCTACGTTCTCGATGAACCGACGATCGGGCTGCATCCGCGGGACACGGGGCGCCTGCTCGCCAACCTGCGGCAGCTGGCCGACATGGGCTCGACGGTGCTCGTCGTGGAGCACGACGCCGAGACGATTCGCGCCGCCGATCACCTCATCGACCTCGGACCGGGGGGCGGACGGCAGGGAGGACACGTCGTCTCCGAAGGTCCGGCTGCCCGCGTACTCGCCGATCCGAGATCCCCGACAGCGCGCGCACTCGAGCAAAGCGCGCGCATCGCGCGACCGAAGCGGCCGATGGCCGACGCGTGGATCGAACTGTCGGGCGCGCGCGCCAACAACCTTCGAAACGTGAAGTTCCGCGTCCCGGTCGGGCGCATGTGCGTCGTTGCCGGCGTCAGCGGCTCCGGAAAATCGACGCTCGTGCGCCACGTGTTTTACCCCGCGCTGCGGCGCGCGCTGAAGCTCGTCGCGCCCGAGCCGGGCGAGCACGGCGGAATTTCGGGCACTCGGAGCGTAAAGCGTGCACTTGCCGTCGATCAATCGCCCATCGGGAGGACTCCGAGGAGCGTCCCGGCGACGTTTCTGGGGATCTGGGACGATTTGCGAAAGCTCTTCGCGAACCTGCCCGAGGCCAAAACTCGGGGCTACCCGGCCGCACGCTTTTCGTTCAACGGAAGCGGCGGCGGTCGGTGCACGGTATGCCAGGGACAAGGAACGATTGTCGCAGAGATGCCCTTTCTGCCGGACGTGGTGGCGCCGTGCGACGCGTGCGGCGGATCCCGCTTCGAGCCATCGACGCTCGAAGTACGCTACGCGGGGCTTTCGATCGGCGACGTTCTCCACTTGACAGCGCAAGACGCGGCGGAGGTCTTCGCCAATCACCGAAGAATCGCCCGCCCCTTGGCCACCCTCTCGGATCTCGGCGTCGGGTACATCCAGATCGGTCAGGGCTCGAACACGCTTTCCGGGGGAGAGGCGCAGCGGCTCAAACTCGCCGCGGAGCTGACCGCGGGCTCCGCCCACGAACCGACCGTCTACGTCCTCGACGAGCCGACGACCGGATTGCACCTCACCGATGTGCGGCGCTTGCTCGGCGTGCTCGAGCAACTGGTCGCGCGGGGCGATACGCTGGTGGTCATCGAACACCATCCTGACGTCATCGCGTGCGCGGATTGGGTGGTGGAGCTGGGCCCGGAGGCGGGCGAAGAGGGCGGACGGGTCGTTTTCGAAGGCGAGCCGCGCAAGCTGGCGCGGGCCAAGACGGCGACCGGGCGGTACATGGCTGGGGAGACCACCCCGCTCGCACGGCCGGCGCAGTAGCCATCGCTCCTGCCTCCCGGCTTGCCTGGAAGGTAGGCGACACCGTCACAGCGGCTATGCTGACCCGCGATGACAAGCGCCCCCCGCACCCTCGTGGTCGACGACCCCTTCACCGGCGAGCCGGCGTGCACCGTCGCACTCGCGGACGACGCCCTCGTCAATGCGACGCTCGACCGGGCGCAAGACGCGGCGCGTGCCTGGAAGGAGACGCCGATCTCCGAGCGGGTGAGGCTTTGCGAGCGCGCGACCGCTGCACTCGAGGCGCAGGCGCAGGCTATCGCAGCGGACATCACTCGCATGATGGGCAAGCCGATCGCGCAAGCGCTTGGGGAAGTGAAGACCTGCGCGGCGCGCGCCCGATACATGACGGGCGCCGCAGAGAAAGCGTTGGCTGACGTCGTCCTGCCTCCGTCGACCGGCTTCGAGCGGCGCGTCGTCCGCGAACCCCTCGGCGTGGTCCTCGACCTCCCGGCCTGGAACTACCCACTGCTCACGGCCGTGAACTGCGTGGTCGCGGCCGTGCTCGCCGGGAATGCCGTTCTCCTCAAGCACAGCCCCCGCACTCCCCTATGCGGAGATCACTTTGCACGGGCGTTCGCGGTCTCGGGTGCGCCGCCCAACCTCGTGCAGGCGCTCTCCTGCGACCATTCGACGAGCGAGCGCATCGTCGGCGACGCGCGCATCGATCACGTCGTCTTCACGGGCTCGATCTTCGGCGGGCATCGGATCGTGCAAGCGGCCGCCGCACGTTTTCTCCACCCGTGCCTCGAACTCGGCGGCAACGACCCCGCCTACGTCGCGCCCGATTGCGACATCGTCAAGACCGTCGAGAACGTCGTCGACGGCGCGATCTACAACGCAGGCCAGAGCTGCTGCGCCGTGGAGAGAATCTACGTCCACAAGAGCGTCTACGGGCGCTTTCTCGAAATGGCCGAGCCCCTCGTCCGCGCCTACGTCATGGGCGACCCGAGAAGCGACCAGACGACTCTCGGGCCGATCGCTCAACCGCACCATGTTCCGGAGCTCGAGGCGCTGATCGAAGACGCGCGCAGCGGCGGCGCGCGGATCATCGCGGGCGGCAAGCGGACGAGCGTCGACGGCCGCGGGCGATTCTTCGAGGCCACGCTCCTCGGTGACTGTCGCCAGTCGATGAAGATCTTTCGCCAGGAGTCGTTCGGCCCCATCGTGCCCGTGATGGTCGTCGACTCGGACGAAGAGGCGATCGCGCGGATGAACGACTCGCGCCTCGGCCTCACCGCCAGCGTTTGGACCTCCGATCGCGAGCGGGCGGCGCGGTTCGCGCGCTCACTCGAATGCGGCACGGTCTTCATGAATCGCTGCGATTACCTCGACCCGGCGCTGCCGTGGAGCGGCTGGAAGGATTCCGGTCGAGGAGTGAGTCTGGGAACGCTCGGCTTCGAAGCGCTCACCCGCCCCAAGGCCGTGCACTTCCGCCTCGGCTGGTAGACCGAAACGGCGGGGGGCCTCAGCGCTGCCAGCCGTCCACACCTCGCTGAACATCTTTGCAGCGCGAGACGCACTCCGGATCGTCCACACACTGGCTCGTGCAGTCGACGTACCGCCCCCGGCCCTTGGCACACTCCGGATTGCGTTCGCACTTCATCGGGTCTTTCGCGGCCGCGTTTTCCACCGTGGCGCCGCAGCTCAACGCGGACCAGGCAAGGACGAGACAAACGAGCGAACGCACGGGCAGGTCCACAACAAAGAGAGTGGGTCGCAGGCCGGCCACCGTCGAGGGGTATCTACGGCTTGGCCGGCGGGGGCAAAGTGACTGACGGTCGACTCTTCAGGCACCGCTCGAGCTGCGGTTCCAGGACGGCCGCCGTCGGCGGGAGCCGCGGTCGTCCCATGACGGTCGCCCCCTCGCGCGACCAGTCCATCCCGTTGTCGCTCACGCTCAGCCAGACGAAGAGAGCGCGACCACGAATGTTCTCGAACGGAACGCCCCCTCCGCGCCCACCGAACCACATCCGAGAGTCGTGGCTATTGTTCCTATTGTCGCCCATGACCCACACCTCGCCGGGCTTGGCGAAGTAAGGGCCCTGGTACTCTGGAAACATGCCGGAGGCCCGATCGTAAAAAGTCAGATACGATTCGTCGCCAAGATACTCTACGAAGAGATCTCCTTCGTGACGCGCCGGCGAATCGTAGTCGCTGTACGTCCATGTCCCAACGCGACAGTTCGGCACCTCCCATCCGTTGATGATCGGGTGCCCGCCGCGCGCCTCGAGCTTGTCGCCCTCGACCATGATCACGCGCTTGATGAAATCCTGCTCGGGATGCTCCGGGAACGCGAAGACCATCACGTCCCCGCGCTTCGGCGGCATGCTCGTCCATATGCGCGAGTGCGTGTAGGGGATGGCCGGGCCGTAGCTGAACTTGTTGACGAAGATGTGGTCGCCAACCATGAGGGTGGGAATCATCGAGCCGCTCGGAATCTTGAACGCCTCGACGACGAAAGTCCGGAGGGCAAAGGCAACCGCCACGGCCATCAAGATCGCTTCGACGTACTCCCGCACTTCGCTCTTGCGCCAGCGTCCCAGGCCTGCGTCGATCTCGCCTTCGGCTCGGGCGACCGCGTCGATGAACTCGTCCTCGTCGAACGGAACGCTGTCCATCGCGAGGCGCAGCGATACGAGCTCCTTTCGCACCTTGTCGCGCTCCTTCGCGGTGAGCTCCCGTACGACGGCTCGCTGGTGCTTCTCGAGAATCATCTCGGCTTCGTCGATGATGGCCCTGGCGCGCTCGAACGGGCCTCGAAGATGCTGCGGCAGATCGGAGCGCACCGGAGGGTCGGCATGGTTGGAAAACGGCAGGCGGTGCCGTGCCGACCAGAGCAGGACCTCGAAAAATGTGAAGAGAACGATTCCAACCGGGACCGGCTGAGCGCGCACGAGCGACTCTGCCCAGCCCAAGATGCCTCCGGCCTCCGCGGCGCCCGCTGGGGTCAGCGCCCAGACTACGACCGAGGCGAGCACCACCGGCAACAGCACAAACCAGACCAGCCAGTAGACGAAGCGCAGCACGTACGAACGTTTCGTCGTGGGTACGTCGGCCAGGGCGGCCCGAGCGGGCGGCGCTTCTTCGCCGCCTTGCCCCGAGGCCTCCGCGCTCGGAACCCCGGCTCCGCCGTTTGCTTGCGCAGGCTCTCGAACCGACTTCTCTTCCCCAGAGAGGCCGGCGGACCGGCTCCGTTGTTCATCGATGCGACGAGGCTCGTCGGTCTTCAAGGGGCATCACCAATCTGGATCGCGTAGCTGACCACCGCTGCCGCGTCGACCCCGAAGGGTAGAATGGGGGCCGGGGCGGCCCGTGCGGCCGGGGTCGTGTTGTCGATCACCACATAGTACATACCCGCGGGCACGGGGACTGCACGCTGGTACTGCACGCCGTATTGCACGAAATCAGCAAAGCGCGGGGGAAATGCCAGCGGCCCGGAGGGTCCGTAGTTCATGTAGAGCTGGAGCGAAGCGTCGCCCTCGTTCTTCGGAACGAGGAGCACATTCACCGACGCCTGCCCGTCGAGCTGCATCGTCAGGTAGATGGCGTGGCCGTCCCCCTGCACCGAGATAGGACCGATGAAGTCGCGCTCGTTCGCGTAGACACTGCTCCGGCCGCTCTCCCATTCCAGGCGGCTTGAGTTGTGAACGTTGAATGGGTGCAGCGGGCGCTGCCCCAGGGCGAGATGGCCGAGGTCGAAGTCCATGCTGCCGTCGTCGCCGCAGATGACGGTAAAGCCCTGCGCGAGCTTTCCGGACACGATCTGCCGTCCGAAGTTGTCCGAGTACGGAGCCACCCAGGCCTGGACGAGATTCGCCATCGGTTGCTCGATCTGGTCGACGTGAAAATCGGGGAGCGGGGAAACGCGCGCATCGAAGTACGCGTAGATCGAATTGTCGTCCGCGCAGCGGAAGTCCTGGTTGTACTGGACGGCTGCCGCAGAGTGGAAGGTCACCTTCTTCGAAACGTTGGTCCAGGCGTATCCGAAACCGTCGAAATGGACCAGGAGATCTCCGTTGTCGAGGACGTCCTGCTGGCAGTGCTGCGGGTAGAAGCGGCCGATGATCGGCGCATCGGGCGTGAGCTTGAGAGGGGCGCTTCGCGAGATCATCTGCGTGCAGAACTGGCCGAGTCCGAACGACATGAGGTTCCGGCGGAGGGTGCGGTTGGACGGATCGTTGATGGGACCGGCCAGCTTGCACACGCTGTTTGGCGAGCACGCGCCAAAACCGACGACCCCCACCAGCAGCACGACCGAGTGGGCGCGCGCGAAACGCATGGCGCCCCAGCATAGCTGGTTTGTGGGTTTCTCCAGCGCCGACTCTCGCTCGATCTCGATTGGGCCTCTTAGCAGGGAGGCCCTTCGAAAGCGTCGCCGCGTCGCCTTCGCTCGACTCGACCGAGTCTGCGCGGCACGATATGGGGAATGCCTTCGCCACCATGACCATCTCCGTGCTCGGCGCCGGCGCTTGGGGAACGGCTCTTGCCAGCGTCCTCGCCGAGCGCGGCGACGTATCCGTTGCGCTTTGGGCGAAGCGGCGCGAGCTGAGCGACGCGATCAACGCCGCGCGCGAAAACACGCGTTATCTACCCGGGATCACGCTTCCGACCAACCTGAACTGTACTTACGATCTCGCAACGGCTCTCCACGGCACGTCGATGGTCGTCTTCGTCGTTCCGAGCCACTCGATGCGCGAGGTCGCCCGCGCGGCATCCCCGCACCTTCGTCAGGGGGTGCCGATCGTAAGCGCCACGAAGGGAATGGAAGCCGACTCGCTTCTTTTCATGGACGAAGTCCTCGCGCAGGAGCTGCCTGCGCATGCGCGCGACCAACGAGCGGTTCTTTCGGGACCCAGCTTCGCAAAGGAGCTCGCGATGCACTTGCCGACGGCAGTGGTCATCGCTGCGCGCGACTCTGCGGTCGTGTCGCGGGTCATGAAACGCTTCCACACGTCCTATCTGCGCACGTACGCGAGCGACGACGTCGCAGGAGTCGAATGCGGGGGGGCAATCAAGAACGTCATCGCGATCGCGGCCGGCGCGGTCGACGGCTTGGGGTTCGGGCACAACACGCGCGCGGCGCTCGTGACGCGGGGGCTCGCGGAGATCGCGAAGCTGGCGATGGCCCGGGGAGGATCGGCGCTGACTTTGGCTGGGCTCGCCGGCGTAGGCGACCTCCTTCTCACCTGCACCGGGGAGCTCTCGCGCAATAGGACCGTCGGCTACGAGATGGGCCGAGGACGCTCTCTCGAGAGCGTCCTCGCCGGGCTCGGGCACGTCGCCGAAGGGATTCGGACTGCGAAGAGCGCACACGAACTCTCGAAGAAACTCGGAGTGGAGATGCCTATCACCTCGGAGGTGTACGCGGTCCTCTACGAAGACAAGCCGGTCTCCCAGGCGTTGAGCGACTTGATGGGGCGCGAACTGGGTTACGAATTCGATCCACGCACCGTGGCTCGCACGACACGGTCCTGAGGGGTGTTAGTCTGGATGTCATGGGAACGTGGGTCGCGTCACTGGCGTCTCTCTCGGTCGTAGTGGCCTCGTCGAGCGCCTGGGCGCAGTATCCGCCTTCCCCGACGCCGTATCCGCCACCCGCGCAGCAGCAGCCCTACCCGCCGCCGCAGCAGCAGCCTTACCCGCCGCAGCAGCAGCCCTACCCGCCGCAGCAGCAGCCTTACCCGCCGGGGCAACAACCGTATCCTGTTCCCGCCCCGCAGCAACCGTACCCGGCCCAACAGCAACCGTATCCGCAGCCGTATCCACCGGCCCCTGCGCAGACGCAGCCCTACCCGCCACCCCCGCAGCAGCCCTATGCCCCGCCGACCGCCCCGGCACCGGCACCGGCGCCCTACCCCGGTCCGTTGCTTCAGCAGCCGGCGCCAGCGCAGGCGTACGGCCCCGCCTATCCGCCGCCGTATCCACCGCCGCCTCCAACGGTAGCCACGAACCGATATCGCAGCCCGGGCGAGCTCGCGTTCTTGTACGGGGTCGGAATTGCCTATGGGGTCGGCAGCGGGGTCTGGATTGACGCCATCGGCAAAATCAACGATCCGGGCATCGCTTTCATCCCCCCAGTGGCGCTCGGCGCCGCAGTTCCGATCGGCATTTACTTTTGGGATCAGAGCTCCAAGTTCGACCGCGGCGTCCCCTCCTCGATGGGGACGGGGGCGCTTCTCGGTGGCCTCGAGGGGATGGCCATCTCCGGGCTGCAATGGCAGCTAACGGGAAACGGAGGTCCGAGCTCCTGGGGCTTCCCGACCTGGTCGACGATCACGTTCCTGACGGCCACGGCGGGGGGCATCGGCGGCTACGCCTTCGGGGAGTGGTTTCAGCCCGACCCGCGCACCTTGGGTTTCATCGCGAGCGGGGCGGGTTGGGGGGCCATCACCGGCGTTCTCTTCGGAGCCGGGGTGGTCGGCGGGGATTGGAAAGACGGGGCAGCGGTGTGGGGATTCTTGGGATACAACGCGGGTATTCTGGCGACCGGGGCGCTGTCGACGGTTTACGTGCCGTCCTGGGAGACGACGAAGTACATGTGGCTCGGCGATGTCCTCGGGACGCTCGCCACAACGCCCGTCTATCTCTTTTACATCGGAAGCAGCGCGGATCCGCGTCACGGACTCATCGCGAATGCGGTCGGCGGACTCGCGGGCATTGGCCTCGCCGCTGTGCTCACGGCAAACATGACGGACGGCCCAAGCGCTGCGTCTTGGCTGCCGCCGTTTCAAGTCGCGGTAGGGCCGACGCCGTCGGGCGGCGCGCAACTCACGGCGTACGGTCAATTCTAGAGCACCGGACGGTTTGGGGCCTGTCCGAGATAGGCCCTGGACTACGCCCTGGTCATCAATCGACAAAAAACGCGGGGCCTCGACGAAGCAGGCCCCGCGACTGTTGAAGCCGAGGAGCGCCTTCCCAGAGGGAAAGACGCTCATTTCAATGGGTGTTACGTCGACCGCGACTGGTCATTTCGGGGCTGCGCTGCTGCTTCCGGCGGGCGCGGCGGCCGAGGACGAATCCGCCGGCGACGTTGCCGATGACGGCGAGGCCGCTGGCGGGGTATCTCCGCCGCCGCACGCCGCGACGATGGCCCCCACTGACGCCATGGCCGCGAGAAGCGCGACAATTGCGATGTTCTTCATGATCGTTTTTCTCCTCCGAGGGTCCCGAGCGACGTCGAGGACGCGTCCCCTTATGCCTCAGCTCGACCTGAGCCGTCAATCACGCGACGTTTTGTTGTAGTGTCTTTTAGCAGCCTGCCCGACCCTGCCCGATGCCCCTCCTCAAGTGGTTCCCTCCGCAAGGCCCGCCGCGCACGTTCGTGCTTTACAGGCCGGTGACGACCGTCGGCCGCGCGCTCGGCAACGACGTCGCGATACCTGACGAACACCTGGCGGAAACGCACGTGCAGGTGCTGTTCGACGGCAGGGACTTCAACCTCGAAGAGGTTGACAAACAAGCGGAGATTCTCGTCAACGGAAAGAAGAAGCGCCGCACACGCCTCGTGCACGGCGATCGGATCACGCTCGGCAACGTCGAGCTTTCATTCAGCGTCTTCGACGAGCCCCAGAAGATCGCTCGCTTCCCCGACCGAGAGGCGCCGGCCGCTCAAGCGGGCATCCCGGGCTTCGGTGCAGGGTCCGCGGCCATCAGCGAGACGCAGCTCCAGGTCACGCAGCAGCAGCTTTCGGGGCTGCGCAAGCTCTACGAGTTCAGCGAGAAGCTGATGACGATGAAAGACATCGATCGCCTCCTCGAGGCGATGCTCGATGCGGTCATCGAAGCGACCGGCGCCGAGAGGGGCTTGATCCTGCTCAACGACGACGCCTTCTCGAAAGAGCCCGGCGGCGCGGCGACTGCCGACAAGCGCGAGCCGCCGGGCAAGGGCGGGACGATCCGCGCCGCGCGCAACGTGCACCGGGAAGCGATCGCCGACGCGAGCGGAACCATCAGTGACAGCATCGTCCGCAAAGTGATCGAGACCGGACGGCCGGTCATCGTCAGCGACGCGCTCACCGACTCGCAGTTCAAGACGAGCGAGAGCGTGCTCGCGCTCCGGCTCTCGAGCGTCATGTGCGCTCCGCTCGTCTCGCAGGGACACGTGCAGGGGGTCCTCTACGTCGGCAATGACCGCGTGAAGGGTCTCTTCGACAAGAACCAGCTCGACGTGCTCTCCATATTCGCCTCGCAGGCGAGCCTCATTCTCGAGAACGCAATGCTCCTCCATGCCCTTCGCGCGGACCGGGAAAAACTGGTCGCCGAGCTGAAAGACAAGCGCTTCGGCGAGATCATCGGGGCCTGCCCGTCGATGATGGAAGTGTTTCGCAAGCTTCAAAAAGTGGCGACGACGGACATCTCCGTTCTCATCACGGGCGAGACCGGGACAGGCAAAGAACTCATCGCGAGAGAGATTCATCGACGAAGCAATCGGGCCAATGGCCCGTTTGTCGTCATCAACTGCGGCGCAATTCCCGAGAACTTGATCGAGAGCGAGCTCTTTGGGCACGTGAAGGGCGCCTTCACCGGAGCCGTCGCCTCGAGGGCCGGCAAGTTTCAAGCGGCCGGTGGCGGAACCCTATTTCTCGACGAGATCGGCGAACTTCCCCCGAATCTCCAGGTGAAGCTCCTTCGCGCATTGCAAGAGCGCATTGTCTTTCGCGTTGGCGACAGCAAGCCAGAGAAGGTGGACATTCGAGTCGTGGCTGCGACCAACCGCGTCCTCGAAGAGGAGATTCGCACCGGGCGTTTCCGCGAAGACCTCTACTACCGACTCAACGTCGTCAACATTTACCTTCCTCCTCTGCGCGAACGAGGCGACGACGTGATTATCCTCGCCAAGGCGCTGCTCTCCAAGCACGCCGAGGAGCTCGCCAGCCAGGTGCAGGGTTTCACGCCCCAAGCACTGGCGGCCATCAAAAGGAGCCCCTGGCCCGGGAACATTCGCCAGCTCGAGAACCGCCTCAAGAAGGCGCTGGTGCTCTGTGAGAAGTCGCTCCTGTCACCGGAAGACCTCGATCTCGGCGAGGAGGCAGAGAGCACGATCCTTCCGCTCGAGAAAGCCAAAGAGGAGTTCCAGCGCAAGTACGTGCTCGAAGTACTCGAACGCAACAACGGCAATCGAACGAAAACCGCGCGCGATCTTGGCGTCGATCCACGCACCATATTCCGGTATCTCGAGCGAGAGGCGAACCCGCCCCCGCCCGGCGGGGCAAACACGACCGAGGAATAGACGGCGGCGGGACTCGGCTATTCAGCGAACGGTGGCGAATCGTCGCCTCCGTCGAGGTCGACCGGTGGGCCGGCCGCCGAACAGGGAGCAACGATGGACCCGTCGGGCTGCGGAGCGCATAGGCAGCCGCAGGGACTGGCGCCTTCGCATCCGAAGGGGCCGGCGCACATGGCCAAGAGGAATGCCGCGCGCAAGCGCCACACGCACCAAGTGTACACGAGCGGAGGGCTGCGCGATATTTGCGCGCCGCAGGAACAACTGCGCGATGCGCAGTCGCACATGCCGACGAATCGATACGACTTCCCGCGCAAAACGACGCGTGGCCAGTTTGGATTCGAGCCGCGGCAGCTGACGGGCCTGGGCTCCATTCTTGCTTAATCGGTTGCGTCCGACACATGAAGGCGCGAATTCCGTGGTTGAGCCTCGTCGTCACGGCGGCTTGCTCCAGCCAGGGCCCCAGCGAAGCCGCAGACGCCGGCGATGCACGTGCCGGTGCCCCGCTTTCCGACGATTCCGCCGGTCCCGCGGACGCGTCCGACGCCAACATCGAGGTCCCGGTCATGGAGGACGACGGGGCGTGCGAATCGGGGGTGGCCTGCGATAGCGACAATGGGAATGAGGTTGTCGGCGCCATGCGGCTCTTCGAACTGACCGGAAACGTGGCGACGGACAGTGGGCTGTCGGCCGTTACCCAGCTCGAGGCCGCGGCGTCTTTTCACGTGGCCGTGCCCGACGATTACGACGACCGCCAGGCTGGCATAGGCTGCACGGCGGACCACTACGACGCGACGACGAAGCCAGCACCGACCGACGCCGACGCTGGTTGGCTGAGGATCAGCGGGTTTTCCGGGGGCACGCTGCGAAACGGTGCGCCGGCGGGACAGCCCATCATTTGCGCACGAAGCGGAGGATACTACCAATGCGCCTACCCCACGGAAACAGCTGTATCCGGCGCATTGTTCGCTGCCGCCGCCGAACCGCTCGGGCCTGGACCCATCACCTTCGCCTCGCCTGGGGCGGCAGATTTCGGGGCGCGCGCGGTCAGCGGCTCGCCCATCGGAACCGCGACGACCACTGAAGACCTGGACGCCATTCATTACAGTTCGAGCACGGATACGCTCCTCCACCTCGCCTGCTCCAACTCGTGCACGGCTGGTCGTATCGCGGTAAACCTCATCGCGGAACACGCGTCGCCCGCCGACGTCGGGTGGCCTTATGCGAGCGTTGGAATCGTGCGGTGCGTATTTGCAGCTGCAGCCTCGGTCGCGATACCGCACGCGGCAATTGGCGCGATGTTCGCTCAAGACCCAGCTCTCGACGTCGTCCTGACTTCAGTGGCCTTATTGCCGACAGAACCTTTGACAACGACGGACGTCATGGGCAATCGACTCGTCGCCGAGGTCGGGCGAGGAACGTTTGGGATCGCCCCACGCTAGACGCATTGGGGCGTGATTTCCGTTTCGAGAATGTGTCGACTGCAAGAACGCTGCGTATCGACGTTCAGGCGTCGTACGACGCGGAGTTGTCACGTGCGTTCCTTCCGCAGCGGAGTATTCTGCTCCCCTGGAAGTGAGGGCCGCGATGAAACGACCGTTCGTAAGCGTGGTCTTGTTCGCAAGCTTGTGCACGATGACCGAGTCTGCGCCCGCCGACAGCCTCGTTCCGCCTGGCCCCTCGGCGACGCCGCCCGACGTGCAGTGGGCGCTCCATGTCCTTTACCTCCCGGGGAGCCAGGACCTGCGCTCGACACTACCTGCGAAAGAAGGCGTCATCGCGGTACAGCCCCCGTGGGAGTGCAGCTACAAGCGAACCACGATGGATCGCCAGGACCTCGTCAAGATCAAGTGCATTCACGAGGACGGTGCTGTCGTAGGCACCGTCGCCATGTGCAGGCGGGAGTTTGGGCAATCGGACCTGGCGCAGCTATCGATTGGCGTCGATGGAGTACCTTCCTACGAGACGATCGATCTTTCGTGTTCGGTACCCCGCGATCGACCGCGCACGGATCTCTCGTACAGAGAGCGCTACTGAGCCGAGTGCGTTCGAGCTCGTGCGCGGCCGTCGAGATACTCGGGCCGCGACTCAAACTCGCTCCCACGAGTTCGCCAGTGCAGCGCCGTCCAGATGGTGGATGCCACCTCCGCGGCGCTGCCCGGAGTCATGGATTTCCCAGCTTGGCGAAGGCGGCCCGTCCTCGGTCGCCCACGCTACCGAGGATAGACTCCGCGATCGCGGTGACGGTGGCGGTGGCGTCTTTCACGAGGGCTCTGCCGCTCGGGGTGAGTACCGCGTAAGTGGCACGCGCGTCGTTGCCGTCAGCTTGACGTGCGACGATACCGCGTCGCTCGAGCGGGCCGAGCAAGCGCGTCACGCCGGACGGCGTGAGGGCGAGACGCCGCGCGAGATCGACTCGGCGGAGGCGGCCACCGGGCGCGTCAGCCAGATAGTAGAGCGCGGCGAAGTCCGACAAGCCCAACCCATGTACCCCGCCGAGCTCGGTGTCTGCGCGATTCTCCCACAACGCGACAACACGACGGATTCCCAGAAATTCCTCAAGAGCGGCCATGCAACAACATTAAGTCCAAGTAGTTGCTTAGTCAAGCACAGGTCACGCTTATGGTCCATCCTCGCGCAAGTCAGGGGGGGCCACGCCGTCGGAGCGCCCTTCCTGGGACCACCGCGCCGAAATGACCATTGACTCTCATGAATAACTCGACGACAGAGCTTCCAACATGAAAAATGCTCGATCTGCGCTCGCGATCATTGGGGCGACGTCGCTCGCGACGGCCGGAACCCTGGGCTGCTCCTCCAGCGCCAACGGACCCTCCAGCGCGGCGGTTGCGGATGGTGGAGATGCCTCTTCGATCCCTGCAGAGGCCGGCCCTGCGCCGGAGGCGGGTGCGCCAGAGAGCGGCGCGCTGGACGCGGGCGGCGACGCGACGGACAGCGGCGGCAAAGTGGTGCTCTACGCGAACTCCGGGCCTTCGCTCGGCGTCTTCGACTTGAGCCTGATCGACGGGACCCTCACACCTCGTCCGCCCATCGCGGTGCCCCAAATTCCCCAATACGGCTGGTTCGACTCCAGCTTCCAACACCTTTACATCGGAGCCACCACAGGATCCGACCACTACTATTACGCCTACACGGTCGACCAAGCCTCGGGGGCACTGGCAGCGCTCGGCAGCCCACTCCTCTCGCCCAACGGTCGGGTAATCAACCTCACCTTATCTCCCGACGACAAGTACCTGTTGTCCGTGCACAACGTGACGAAAACGTACTCCGTGTTCGGCATTGGAAGCGACAGCACCATCGGGTCTCTCGTCACGCAGGCGGACGGCGGCGATACCAACGTCGGCGCCTACCTTCACCAGGTCCGGGTAGATCCGAGCGGAAAGTTCGTCACTATTTGCGACCGAGGCAACGACCCCGCAACGGTGATGACTGACGCCGGGCCGATGACGACCGCCGAGGCGTTCGGGCACCTCCTCGTATTTTCGTTTTCGGACGGCATTCTCACGCCGACGCAAAGCATAACCTTCACCGCCGGCGTCGGTCCCCGACACCTCGATTTCCATCCGACGCAGCCGTGGGTCTACTTGTCCGCCGAGCGCGGCAATCGCCTCATCATGTACACGTTCGAGAATGGAACGCTCACCGAGAAGTACAACGTGACGAGCGTCGCCAACTCTGCGGACTCGATGGTTACGGACAACACGGAGGCCGTCAACGGGCAGCGCGCCGGCGCCATAAAGGTCGACCCATCCGGCCAGTATCTCTGGATCACCAACCGCAACAACATGACAGAGCCCGACCCAGGACCGACCCTGGAGGCCGGTGCCGCTGCCCAAGATGCCGCGAGTCCAAAGGACGCTTCCGGAGGAGACGCGACGAGCGCGTCGGACGCAACAGCTGTGCACGATGCTGCGGGCTCGCAAGACGGCGCGAGTGGGGGTCAGGACGCCGGCGTCGCGGATTCGGCAGCGCCCGTCCAGGTTTTCGCGGGCGCAGGAGAAAACAACATTGCCCTCTTCTCAATCGATCAGACAACCGGAGCGCCGACCTTCGTTGCGGCGGTGGACACACACGGTATCGAACCTCGAACGTTCACCATCGACCCGACACATCAATTTTTGATCGTCGGCAATCAGAAGCAACAGATGGTGAGGCAAGGGGCCACACTCGCTACGATTCTGCCGAACATAGCTGTCTTTCGAATCGCCGCGGATGGCCGTCTCACGTTTGTTCAATCGTACGACCAGACTTCCGGGGAGGTCGTTTGGGTGGCAAGCACGGCGCTCGGTGCGAAGTAGGGCGCGCGTTGCAGCGAACCCGCGGCGCATCCTTTCACCACGCCTCTCCGAAGGGGCGCGCTTCGACTTCGAAGGACCAAGCCGACGGTCTCTGAGCCGTGAGGCGAAAGGCAGTGTCCGCGACGTCGGTAGGGTCGATGAAAAAGGTGGCCGGCTTGTCCGCCAAGCGTTGCCTTCCTGGAATGTCGACCACGCCATCGACGATGATCACGGAAACATGGATCCCCGACGGCCAGAGATGGCGCGCCATCGATTCCGCAAGACTGCGTTGCGCGGCCTTTGCGGGCGCAAATGCGGCCGTCTTTACGTTCCCTCGGCGGGAGGCGGTCGCGCCGATGAAGACAATGCTACCGTGCTTCGCTTTCTTCATCGCGGGAATTACTTGTTTCGAGGTCAGCAGGGCACCGAGCGTGTTCGTGCGCCAGGACGCTTCGAAGTCGGCCGCGCTGATCTCTTCTACCGTTCCCCAAACGCCGGACCCGGCATTGTAGATGAGTACATCGACCTCCCCGAGATCCTCACGGATCGCCTCGAACGCGCTTTCCACCGAGGTTTCCGCCCCAGCATCGCAAGCGTACGCGCGCGCTCCCGGAAGGGCTGTAGCGAGCTCGCGGACGAACTCCATTTTTCGCGCCAACAGAGCCACCGCATATCCCTCGGCCGCGAACCGGCGACTGAGTGCAGCACCGTTGCCCGGCCCCACACCGACCACCGCGCATACCGGCTTCATCCCTTCCCGCATCGGAGCCTCCTCTTCGGCGAAACCATTGGATGCAGCCGGAGTCGAAGGCGTCGTCCCCCTGCCGGACGCTCCGCGTCGCATGCGGCTACCCAAAGCAGACGCCGGTGGGCGTTTCAGTACGAGCGCAATGGTGAAGCGGGAGAGCGCGTCTCAATCACGCTTCGCTTCGGAATGGGCGAGACGCGAGGCATGCCGGGGTCCAAGCTTGGTCACAAGATGAACTTAGCAACGCGGAGGATCCTGGTTGGGTCCGCAACGGCGTTCTGTTTGATCGTGGCGTGCGGTGGCGGTGTCGACTCTGCTTGGAAAAACGGGAGTGGAACTACTCTGAGCGCGGACGGCACTTGCGGCCCTTGCGCATGGGATAGCGATTGCCAGAACAACTGCGGGCAGCCGGCCGTCGGGTACAACACCTGGTGTTGTGCACTCAACACGAGTCCGCCGAGCTGCTACAACTGGGCGGGAATCGAGTGCCCGGCGCCGACTGGCGGCGACGACGGCGGAGCAGTCAGCACTGCGAGCAGCAGTAGTAGCGGGGGAACCGCCGTCGGCGCGTGCGTTGGAAAAGGGTGCGATGGCGGGGGCGGCGCCACGAACAAGCGGCCATGCCGCGGGCGCAAGTGCGACGCCGGCGGCGACTGAACGCAATTGAGACCGCGACTCACTTCAAACCGTCAAGGCTGATCCCGCGCGCCGATCGAGCTCGTTCGAAACGATCGCGACGACGTCGTCCGCGTGAACGCTCAACGGCCCGACGGAGATGCGTTGTGCGCCGATCGCCAGGATTTGTGCGCGGCTTGCCGAATCGAGTCCAAGGTGGTCGCCGATGAAAAACGCCGATGGAAGGGCACCGAGCTCTCGAACCTCGCGTATGTCCCGAGCCCCCTCTTCTAGCAGGTAAGAGGCCCCGTCTCCCGCGTCGGCAATCGCGTGCTCGAGACCGCCCGAGCTCACGGAGATCCCCGGTTTGACTTCGACGAATCCCGAAGCCGCCATGTCTGCGCGGCTCGCGAGCGCTTTTCGTATCAGCGTTGCGAGACTCCGCTCGTCCGGACGAAGGAATTTCGTCGCTGCCGCCTCTATTCGCAAAACACGCGGAGCTCTCGGCCCACCGAGGAGCACGAGGTAAACGATGACGTTTCGCCGCAAGCCGTTCGAGAACAGCAGCGAAGCGCGAATGCATCGCAAAAGAACGTCCAGTCGCCCGCTTGTTCCCGGAAGGTCGTCCAGGAGGAAGTCGTCCGACGCTGTCGCTTTCTGTCCGATGATGACGAAGCGCCGCATCCACTTCACCCCCGCGAACGCGCCGCTCCAGTCCTCACTTCACCAAATGCGAGAGGGCTGCGGTCTCCGTCGCGTCCCCTCGTCTGCTGTTGCTTGCCATGCGGAAATGCAGGTTGACGTCGGACAGCATACAGAGCAATCTGCCGCCCGGGGAAGACAATTCCTCACTTACCGGAGGAACTCACCGATGAATCGACGGGGCGCGTGGTTGACGTTGGCGGTCCTCACCGGATCGAGCTCAGTCCTTTTGTTCACGGGGTGCGGCGACGATACGGCAACGCCGCCTCAGCTCACGGATGGTGGTGGCCCGGACGGCACGACTCCCGACGCGACGATAGAGGCGGGGCCGGACGTGGGTGCGGACCAGACGACAACCGGAGACGCGCCCGGCGATCGAACCGTCGAAACCGGTAGCGACGCGGGAGACGCGAGCGACAGCACTACGGCGAGCGACGCCGATGCCGCCGCGGACGCGGCCGCTTGCGTCCTCTTCGACGCCTCAGGGCTCGACGAGGCATCGGTCCAAGCGGGCAAAGTGGCCTTGTGGACGGTCTACAAGTGCCAAGCGTGCCACCAGAATGCTTCCCTGATGGTCGACGACGCGGGAAACGGCCTCGTGCTCGCTGGAAATGACGCTGGCATTGGCGACTCCGGCATGGTGTTTCCGCCCAATCTCACGAGCGATCCGACGACGGGGCTCGGCTGCTGGACCGACACGCAGATCGTCAACGCGATCCTCACCGGGGTGGACAACGACGGCAAGATGCTCTGCCCCACGATGCCGAAGTGGGGCCACGCCCTTCCGACGGCGGACGGCGGCACACGTGCCGGAACGCCGATGGACGCAGGGACGGCGCAGCAGATCGTGGACTTCTTGCGTAGCCTGCCTTCGGTGACCAACAAAGTGACGCAGACAACGTGCCCGATGCCGCCCCAAGACGGCGGCGGAGACGCAGGCGACGGCGGCGATGCGTCGGACGCTGCAGCCGACGCCGGAGGCGACGGGGGAGGCGACGCGGCCACGGCAGACGCCAGCGACGCCGCGAGCGAATAGCGCATTCCGAGCGCGCCTTGCGCCGTGACACGGTGAGGTCCAGGGGGATTTTCCCCTTGCGCCTCGCACCGAAGCTGTCACCCTCCCGCCCTTCTCCGTGGTCCGCCTCGACTCCGTCTCCAAACAGCACGGCAGCCAGATCTTGTTCGTCGACGCGTCGATGGGCGTGTTTCGAGGTGAAAAAGTTGGCCTCGTTGGTCCAAACGGCTCGGGTAAGTCGACCATTTTCCGGATGATCGTCGGCGACGAGCAGCCCGACAGCGGACAGGTGACGGTCGACCGCGGCGTCACCGTCGGCCACTTCAGCCAAGACGTCGGCGAGATGAAGGGACGGACCGTTCTCGCAGAGACGATGGCCGGAGCGGGAGAAGTGTCTACCGCCGCGCAGGAGCTCCACGAGCTGGAGCACGCGATGGCGGACCCGGCGCGTCAAGAAGAGATGGAGCAGCTGCTCGACCGGTTCGGGCACGCGCAAGCGCGTTTCGACGAGCTTGGCGGTTACGCTCTTGAGTCACGTGCTCGAGAGATTTTGGCGGGGTTGGGTTTCCGGGAAGAGGTCGTTGACCAGGACGTCGGGACTCTCTCCGGCGGCTGGAAAATGCGCGTCGCCCTCGCCCGTATTCTCCTCATGCGGCCCGACGCCTTGCTGCTCGACGAGCCGACCAACCACCTCGACATCGAGTCGATCATTTGGCTTGAACGCTTCCTCCAGGACTTCGAGGGGGCTCTCGTGATGACGTCCCACGACCGAGAGCTACTGAACCGGCTGGTCACCAAGATCGTCGAGATCGACGGCGGTGACGTCAGGACGTACTCGGGAAACTACGACTTCTACGAGAGACAGCGCGAGGTCGCCGAGGCCCAGCACGAGGCACAGTACGCGCGCCAGCAGGCGATGCTCGCGAAGGAGCAGGCGTTCATCGACAAGTTCAAAGCGCGCGCGAGCCACGCGGCTCAAGTGCAATCGCGCGTGAAAAAGCTCGACAAGATCGACAAGGTCGAACCGCCGAAGCGTCGCAAGGTCGTCGAGTTTGTGTTCCGGCCGGCGCCGCGTTCGGGCGACGACGTCGCGAAGCTCGAGGGCGTCGTCAAAGGGTACGGCAGGCGCCCGATTTACGACGGCCTAGACCTGCTCGTTCGACGGCGCGAACGGTGGTGTGTCATGGGGGTCAACGGGGCGGGCAAGTCGACTCTCCTCAAGCTCGTCGCCGGCGAGACCGCACCCGACGCCGGACGCGTTACGCTCGGCGCCGCAGTCAAAGTCGGTTACTTCGCACAGCACGCGATGGATCTCCTCGACGCCGACGGAACTGTCTTGGAGACGTTGCAGGCCACATTCCCGCTCGCGACTGTCGGATCGATGCGCACGCTCGCGGGCGCCTTCGGCTTCTCGGGGGACGACAGCGACAAGGCTTGCCGCGTTCTCTCAGGCGGCGAGAAGGCGCGGCTCGTGCTCGCGACGATGCTCTACGACCCTCCGAATTTCCTCGTGCTCGACGAGCCGACGAACCATCTCGACATGGCCACCAAAGACATGCTCGTCGCGGCACTCTCCGACTTCGACGGGACGATGCTGTTCGTCTCGCACGACCGGCGCTTTCTGGCGGCGCTTTCGAACCGCGTCCTCGAGCTCACCCCGAAGGGGGTGCAAGTCTATGGCGGGGGCTACACCGAATACGTCCAGCGATCGGGGCACGAAGCGCCGGGTGTGGGTTGAGCAATCCAACGTCGCCTTGGTCGCACAGGGCTCCGCGTTGTTCTCGACCGACGTCCGCTCGCAGCTAGAGCACCGAACGGTTTGACTCCCGTCGGCTTTGCCGCGATTTTCTTCGCATCGCTTCGGTGCTCTAGGTCGCGGTGTGTCCGCGTGGAATCGGGCACGAGTGCCGGCCCGTTCGCTCGTCGAATTGCTGGTGATAGGCTTCGCCCTTCCAGAAGCGCCCCATAGGCTCGATCTCCGTCGTGATTCTTTCCTTGTAGTGGGCCTGGGCGTCTGCGAGCGACTTGCGGGCCAAAGCGGCCTGCTCGGGCGTGAACGTGAAGATCGCACTTCGGTATTGATCGCCGATGTCGGGGCCTTGCTGATTGGGGGTCGTCGGATCGTGCGAATCCCAGAACGTTTGCAAGAGCTCCTGATAACGAACCTTCTTCGGATCGAACTCGACGAGCACAGTCTCGGCGTGGCCCGTCAAGTGAGTGCACACGTCTTCGTAACTTGGGTTGGCCGTGTGGCCCCCCGTGTAACCGACCGCGGTCGCAACAACGCCCGCGACATGGCGGAACGTGTCCTCCGAGCCCCAGAAGCACCCCTCTGCGAACGCGGCGAGCTGGTGGCCATCGGCTGGGGCCAGAGGGGTTCCCGCGCCGGCGTGGCCTGGGTTGGTCCCGACGGGGATGCCAGCGGTCGAGTGACCGCCTGGCGAGGGCGGGCTCGTGTCGGCGGCGGCCGAGGACGGAGCGTGGCATGCCAGAAGAACGGCGAGCGCGGATAGCGAGAGGTTGCGGAGCATCGTCGAGAGATACGCGAGGGGACGGAAATGGTTTCGCACTTGGACAAAGGATCGATCGCCGAACTCTACGACGCTACGCTCCTGCCGTCATGGCAGAGCCCCTCGAAGTCCGGCCCGGCGTTGTCGTACCCGCTGACGCCATGGAGCTGCATGCCGTCCGCTCGGGCGGCCCGGGGGGGCAGAACGTCAACAAGGTTGCCAGCAAAGTTGAACTTCGGGTCGACGTCTCGCGCATCGCCGGGCTCGACCCAACGGGCCAAGCCCGCTTGCGCGCGATCGCGGCTCGAGCTCTCGATGCGGACGGTTGGTTGCTCGTGACGAGCCAGCGGACGCGCGACCAACGGTTGAACTTGGACGACGCACGCGGGAAGGTACGAGCACTGGTCTTGCGCGCGCTCGAGCGACCGCGACCACGACGAAGGACGAAGCCGACCCGCGGTAGCGTGGAGCGCCGAATCGACGAAAAGAAGCGGCGGGCCCGCGTAAAGGCGGGGCGGCGCGACGCCGATTCTTGAGGTGCTCGAACGGCGTCCCGGAGGCGGAGTTGAGGCCGACGCGGGCAGCCAAACGCCTTACGGTTACGGGACAACCAGAGACTTGCAGGCTTCGAGGGCGTCCTTCGGCGGTGCCTTCTTCGGCTGATACGCGAACGAGCACTTCAGCGTGAGAGACCCTTGGCCCTTCACGAGCGTGACGATGCGCGCGTACTCCGCGTGTGTCCCCTGAAACCACTTGTTCCCGCCGGGAAGGTTGCCCTTCTTTTCCAACTTGTCGCCGCCGAACTTCATCTCCGACTCAACGTCCTTCGAAAGCTGGGCGACGGGGCTCTCGTCGTACGAAATCATCAGGTTGTC
Organism: uncultured Polyangiaceae bacterium; assembly: GCA_964628155.1. GTDB lineage: Bacteria > Myxococcota_A > Polyangia > Polyangiales > Polyangiaceae > Palsa-1150. Next base: position 85,432 of record CAZVPE010000001.1, read on the forward strand.
GGTCGTGGTGCCCGTGTCGTACTCGACCGATCCACGCTTCGGAGCAACCCTCGCTTGCTTCACAGTGTAGGCCCCCGGAAGTTTGATGCAGTACGCGGGAACCGCGTTTCCGGTGAGCCCTGCCGGGCACTTCGGCGGCGGCGGCCCATCCACCGCGACGCTCGCCATGGTGGACGGGGCCGAAGATGGGGCAGCGCTCGGCGCGGCCAGCGCACTCGGAGCCGGGAGCGTCGACGGGGCGGCCGAGGGGGCCGCCCCCCCGGCGCTCGTCTCTCCCCTGCTGCATGCGGAAGTTACCAAGAAGGCGAGGATGGCGAGCGCGCGTTGCATGAATGTCCCTCCGTCGGGTCGACGCGCGCCAGGCTACGACACGAAGGGCAGCTCGCGACCTTTTTCTCTTTCGGACGGGCTCCGTACGGGGCCGCCCTGGGAGCGCCTGGCGGGCAGATGTCACCCTCCTTCGGGCTTCTCCGTCTCGACGGAGGCCTGCGCCTTCTCGGTCAACACCTTTCGGCGATTCGCGTGCGAGGCGTGGCCCCCTTTTCGACCCGCCTCGCGGGCCTCCTCGCTCGTGAATTCATGGGCGGTTCCGGCCGAGTGAGCGGCCTTGCCCCCCTTTCGCGAAATCTCGCTCACGAGCTTGCGGTCCATCGCGGCGAATCCGCGCGGCCGACGCGTGGGCTTGGCCTCTTCACCACTCGCGAGAGCCTGCGGGGGAGGATCCGGTTGAAGATCGTTGTTCGTCCCTGTCGAATCGTGATGCTTTTCCATGATTACCGTGCCTTGCACTCAAACGTAAACACGGCCTGAGGTTGCGCAAGGTGCGCGAACCGGCAGCCAATCCTGCGCGCAATCGAGCTTTGGTGGCGCCACGGCGTCTCACCGGGGGGCGGTGGCGAGCATCGCGTTCAGAGCTAGAATAAAGCTCATACCCACTACGGAGATGATGGTCTCCATCGCAGACCAAGACTTCAACGTCTCGCCGACGGACATTCCGAAATACTCTTTGACGAGCCAGAAGCCCGCGTCGTTCACGTGGGAAAAAAATAGTGATCCCGCACCAATCGAGAGCGCCATGAGTGGCAGACTCACGCTGGGAATCGTGGGCGCGATCGAGGCCATGAGTCCCGCCGCCGTGAGGGTCGCGACCGTCGCGGAACCCGTGGCGACCCGAATTGCAGCCGCGATGAGCCACGCCAGGAGGAGCGGGGGTAGGTCGGAGTTCTGAGCGACCTTGCCGATGGTGTCTCCGATCCCCGTCGACACGAGCGTCTGTTTGAAGCCGCCGCCAGCGCCGATGATGAGGATGATGCCGGAGGCGGGCGCGAGGCTGTCGCCGAGGAGCCTGCCCACTTCGAGGAGGCTCGCGCCCCTCGCGTAGCCGAAAGGAAACGTCGCCGCGAGGACCGTGACGAGCATGGCCACCAGCGGGTCTCCCAGGAGACGGCCGATCGCCGGCAGGCGTCCGTGCAGTCCGGCGAGGTCGACGACCGCGCGGGTGAGCATAAGGGCTACGGGCAAAAGGAGCATAGCGAGTGTCACGGCAAACGACGGTGAACGCGCTTGCCGCGTCGCGCTTGCCGGCTCCGTAGGCCGTTGCGCGGGCGCGTGCAGCTCCAATCGGCGCGATATCAGGGCGCCGAAGAGGGGACCGGCGATGACGACGGTCGGGACGGCGACAAGGAGTCCATAGGCCATGGTTTCGCCGAGGTCCGCCTTCAGCATGGCCGTAGCCATGAGTGGCCCCGGATGGGGCGGAATCAGTCCATGGAGCACCGACAGCCCCGCGAGCGCCGGGATTCCGACCCGCAGGACCGAACCCCCGGTCTTTCGCGCGAGAAGGAGGACGATCGGCATTAGGAGAACGACGCCGACTTCGAAGAAGATAGGGATGCCGATGAGCATCGCAGCGACCGCGATCGCCCACGGAACCCCTCGCCGGCCCGCCCGCCCGAGGATCACCGATACGACTCGTTCGGCTCCCCCTGAGTCCGCGAGGAGTTTTCCGAACATCGCGCCGAGCGCGACGACGACCCCCACATTGGCGAGCGTATCGCCTGCCCCCTTCTCGAACGCCGAAAGCGCTTGCTGGGCGGGCAAGCCAGCCGTGAGTCCGGTCCACCCGGAGCCAAGCATCAGCGCGAGGAAGGGATGAACCTTGGCGAGCGTGATGAGGACCACGATGCCGAAGACCCCGGAGAGGGCGCAGGCGATGAGGCGCGTGTCCTGGTCGTTCCAAGTAGCGAGCGCTGGCGTCACGGGCTGAAGGTAGAGCGTTTCGAACGCCGACCTCAAACGAGGACCTGCGGCGGCCAAAAAAGCGAAGTGCCCGCGAGAGCGGGCCACTCAGCAACCCTTGGGAGGCGCGGGCTACTGAGTGGCCCGCCATCGCGGGCCTTGCTTTCGATCGCCGCGTCCGCGCCCCGGGCACCTCAACCCGGGGGGGACCGCCGATCACCGGGGCTTACTGGAGCTGCACGGTCTGAACGCCCCAGTCTCCGCTGGACAGAAAGAGCTGGTTATCCTGTCGCGCGATCGAGCTGAGGGACCATCCCTGCGTGCGGACGAACTGATCGTATGCCGGCGCCGCGTTCGGGGTCACGCGATAGATGTCGAGACCGGGCGGTTGGTTGAACGGTCCCCAGCCCGACGTCACGAGCATTCGATCGCCCTGGACATCCACCAGCCAGCCCCAGCCGCCCGGACCGCTGCCGACGCGGTCGACTGGATTCGCCGGATCGGTGAGGTCGATCTGGTGCAGCTCCAGCGGCGGCTGGTTGCTGTTGTACACGTACTTTTCGGTCGACGTGTAGGCGGTACTGCCGCGCACGAACACGTTGCCGACCCAGCCGTCGAGCGGCGTCGAGCTCTGAAGATACGCGACGTTGCCGACGAGCTTGATTGCGTCGAACGAGTTGACGGGGTAGCTCGTGTTCGGATCCCAGTTGTAGTCGACCGTGTAGAGGATCGTCGGATCGACCGTCGACCCGCCAACGAGGACGCCCGGGACGTTGATGCTGGCGCCGACCTTCGGGTTCTTGCGGTCGGTGAGATCGATGGCGTCGAGGAAGTACCGCACCGTCGGGTTCTGCACGTAACTCGAGGGATAGACGTAGTGAGTCGTGTAGAGGGTATTGCCGACTACCTTCATGTTGCCCCACCAGCCGTTCGGATCGTTCGTGATCACGACCGAGGCGACCGACGGTGCATCGGGATTCGACAAGTCGACGATGAAGAGGTCACTCGACGCGCCGACGTAGCCGCCGCCCGCGTTGTAGTTCGGGCTCCATCGACGGAACGCGAGGGCGTCGTTGCCCGCGAGCTGAACGATCTCCCCGCCATCGTACCAGTCGTTATCGTAGAAGCCGCCCCAGCCCCAGGACCAGTACCAACCGTTGGGGTCTACGGGCAGAGCGACCGTTCCCCGCGCCTTGGCGCCTCCGCCCGACAAGTCGACGACTGCGACCTTCTCCTGCCACCCGGTGCACTGGGCAGGGGGCCCCACGGGAGACGGCCCACCGAACTGCCCGCCGTAGTTGGGGCACGGATAGGAAACCTGGACGGCCGTCACCACATAGCTGAAGGTACCGTTCGTGAAGACGCGGGCGTCGACCCCGGGCACCGAGACGCTCGGCGCGCCCGAATGATCGGAGAGCTCGGACGCGTCGGTCGTCGGAAGCACGCGTACTTCCGATTGCGACACGTCGTTTCCCCACCAGTCGCTGGAGATCTCCGCGATCGTCGCCCCGGCGGGCTGCGCCGCGATGACGTTGCGTGCCAGGGTCAGCTCCGCGGTGACCTTGGGGGCGAGCCGGTCGGTGTAGTCGACGACCGATAGCGCGAGATCGCTCAGAGAAACGATCCGCCCGTTCGCCATGATCCCACGCTCGACCCACCCCTTGGTGAAGGCGGCCCCCTCGGCCGCGATGCTGGTCGGCGTGAAGTCGATGAGTTGAACGCCGTTGTTGTACTTTTGGGCGTTCGGGCTCCACCCGCTGAAGGGAAGAACGACCAGGCCGTCGGTTTGGTCGAGCGTGAAGGCCTTGAAGGTGTCGGTGGCGACCGTCGACGCCCACTGGCCCCCGAAGTTCGCCGTGCCGATGAGCGCGGGCGAAGCCGCGTTGGTCACGTCCAGGTATTTGAGCGAGACCTGGTTCGAGTTACCCCCGTAGTCCTGTCCGAGCGCGAAGAGCTGCGTGCCCGAAGGGATCATCAGTGACACGCTGCCGGGGATCTGGGTTTGGCCGGCGAGTTTGGGGGCCGCCGGGTTCGACAGGTCGAAGATTTGAAGCGGCGTCGTCCCGTTGTTCGACGAGTAGTAGTCGCCCGGCGACAGATACATCCGGCCGGTGTCGAAGCGAGCCGTGGCGGACCATCCGGTCGAAGAAATGGCGAGCTGCGAGTCCACCTTCGGCTGGTCCGGGCTCGAGAAATCTGCCGTGGCGAGCACGTAGCCCGCGCCGCAGCCCGACCCGGCGCAACCGAGGACGTGGGCGGTGATTCCGTCCGCAAAATCGAGGTTCCAGCGGCCGTTGTCGGCGCCCCACCCTTGAATGCTGCCGTCGACGGTGAGCGACCCGCGCTCGACGATGTTCCCGGCGGGATCGGTGATGTCGAGGTATTGGAGCGTCGTTTGAGCCGGGGCAGGCAGGTTCGGGTTGGTCTGGGCCACCGGATGCGCGAGCATGATGGCGTTCTGTGTGACGTTGAAGACGCCGCCGTAGCCGGAGTACGTCTTGGACGCGATCGGCTGGATGAGGCCTCCCGCGAAACTGACGGACGAGACGATCACGTCCGCGCTGCCCGTAGAGTTCGACACGCCAATCACGCCGCCCCCGGGCGAGACGACGACTCCCCCGCCGACGACTCCCCCTCCGCCGATCCAGCCGTACGTCCACCCGTAATCTTCGCTGACGGCGTAGAGGACGTTGCCCACGACACGCGTGTCTTGGATCCACCCACCGAGTTTGGCTTCGCCGAGGACTTTGATGTTGGTCGGGTCCGTTGCGTCGAGCCCTCGGACGATCGAACCGTGGAACGGCTGACCGTTATCGAGGACACCGTACCAATCGGCGACGACCACCACGGCGATACCGTTCGTGACGAACATCTGCACCGGCGTGCCGAAAATGGGCGATCGTCCGACCAGCTTGGGCTGATCGACGTTGGTCAAATCGAAGACCATCAACCCCCTGTACGAATTCAAGTAATAGAGGTTGTTGCCGTCGAGCCGGTAGAGGTCGGTCTCCTGCACGGCGCGGGACGTCGAGGCGCTCGGGGCATTGCCGGCGGCCGTGGGCAACGCGGCGCTAGGCGCACTACTGGCGGCACCTGCTCCCTCGGGCGCACCGGCACTAGCACCACCGCTACTACTGCCGACGCTGCCAGCGTTGGAGCTCGCAAACCCAACGCCGCCGCCGGACGCACCGTACGGAGGAGCTGACTCGAACGCGGTCTGCCCCGTCACGGGCTTGGAGGTGCCGGAAGTGGACTTACCGGGGCCTGTCGCACCCCCGCCGCACGCGGCGAGGACAACGGCGACGAGGGGAAGGGGGATGAGCGGATGGCGGAAGGATCGGGCGATGGGGTTCGGCATTGGGGTCTGGCGCTGCTGTAAAGCATGAGGAAGGCCAAGTAAGAATCGTGTGTGTTTTTGAGGCGTTGGGATGGTTCGACGTCTCCAGAACGTGTGCCAGATGGCACACAAAGACGCCGACGCTGTCATAGGCTGGTGTGGGTCGATCGCGCGAAGCGTGGACGCACTTCGCGGAAACGGGAGGGCAACCGCGGCGAAGCACGGGTGGCTTTTCGATGATGGTCTGGTGACTTCACGATATCTGCCGGCGCTCATCAGTTTCGGGGCTGGACATTCGGACGAGGCCGCCACACGATCGCGCGGATCATGCGAAGTGCAACTCGCGACCTTCGTCGTGAAGCCTGTCGCCTTGTACGACAGCGGCCGGAGGGCCGTGTGGTCACAACTCCACCTTCTTTCGGCGAGGAAAAATAATGACGGCCCATCCAAAACGGGAGTCGGACGACGAACCGGGCAGTTCGCGTAGGCTCGTGGTCGAACCAACGCGCGCCCCACAGTCTCTACCCCCAGCCCGATCTAACGTGCAGCCCTATGCGGAGTTGGAGGGCGGCCGTGGACGCGAGGTCTTCTTCCGGCCGCATCGTTATCAGCGCGACGATCTGGGCGCCATACGGCCCGTCGTACGCGTGACGTTCCCAACCCCAACACTGGAGGAGACGCCCGTTTCACGCGAGTGTGCGTTGCACGACATATCGCAGAACGGAGTCGCTCTCGAATTGCCCGCGGATGTCATGACGGAGATCGGGGCGGTGCTGCCGGAGGTTTCTCTGAGTTTTGATGGGCACGAGGTGTATCGAGGCGCGGCGCGCGTGGGCTCCGTTCGAGAACTCGCCGGCAAGACGATCGTAGGAGCATCGTTGCTCGATTCGCTCATGAACATCGACGATGTTCTGCAACTGCGCGACGTGAAGTCGTGGACGGTACACGGCTCGAAAGGGCTCGGATTAGGACTTCCAGAACAAGTTTGGCGTGTCGACGGACACGACCGATTCAAGGCGCTCGTTGCGGAACTACGCCTTTTCTTCGAGGATGCGAGCCACCGGCTCGGCGAACTCGAGTCTTCCCTTCCCTGGAGCGTAACGCACGGCTCACCGGATTCGCCGGCTCGCGAGGCCCTCATCGAGCGGCTTCGCGAAGAGTTCGTGCCCGAGGTGGTTCGCTACTCCGATGACATCGACTCCGCACTCAGAGCGGCGAACCCGGTGGAGGTTCAATCGCTCAAGGAGTATTCACTTCGACAGATTCATAGTTTCCTGATGATGTCTCCCTGGATGCACCGAGCGCTTTACAAGCCGCTGGGCTACCCGGGGGACTACGAGGTCATGAAGTACGTCTACGAGTTCAACTTCGAGGGCCCCACTCTGTTCGCAAAGTCACTGAGCATGGCCTTCCTGGAGACTGCGGCAGCACGAGCTGTTCGTTCCAGAAAGGAAACGATAAAGCGCCAGATTTCCTCACACATCGACGATCATTCGATCAGCGAACCCCTCCGAATCTTGTCCGTTGCGTCGGGCCCCGCACAAGAGATATACGAACTTTTAAGTGAGAGGACGAGTCTTCCTCGGCCGATTGAGATTGTCCTATTTGATCAAGACAAGGGCGCGCTCACGTATGCATTTTCTCGCTTGAAGCGACTCGTCGACTCGAGATGGAGCGGGGTGGTCAAGATCGTCTACCTGTACGACTCGATCAAGAGACTTCTGCGCGATCAGAACATATTTGCACATCTGGAGCGCTCCGACATAATCATCTGCTCCGGACTCTTCGACTATCTGCAAGTGCCAACGGCCGTGTCCTTGTCGCGGAAGTTCCACGACTGTCTAAGCGAGCGCGGCGTTGCCTACATCGGCAATATGGTACCGACGAATCCTGGTCGATGGTTCATGGAGATGCACTTGGATTGGTTCTTGATCTATAGAACGCAGAGCGAGATGGTGGAGTTCGCCAGCCGTGCCGCGCCAACGGCGCGAATCGGAATTCTTGAGGAGGAAACGGGGGTGAATCCGTTCGTTGTCATCACCCGGAAGTAAAAATGCGAGCTGAGCGCCCCATTTCGGACTTCGAGTCGCGGTGGCACTCTTGGCTACTGGCACGAAATCGACGTGGCACGCGGACACTGCTCCTGATCGTTCTTTTTCTATATCCGGCGTTCGGCGTGCTCGACTACGTCATCGCCCCCAAGCATTGGCTGTGGCTTCTCTACTCGACGCGAGTCGTAGTTACAGCAGCTACTCTCGCGATGTTCCGAATCATCCGGCTCCCCGCGTTCGAGCGGAATCCGAACGCAATCTCATCTGCATACATGCTGCTTTGCTCGTTCGGGATCAGCCTTATGACGGTTTTGTTGGGCGGTATGGCTTCGCCATACTATGCAGGACTCACCCTTGCCATCGTCGCGACAGGCCTGCTATTCGTTTGGCCTACCCAGGTCGTCGTCGTCACCCATTCGACGATCCTCGCCTCCTTCGTCGCTCCCAATCTGCTTCAGCCAACCAACAACGCGGTGGCTGCCATATCGAACTTATTTTTCCTGATTTCCACCGGCATTATCGCCGGCACGGGCCAGATCGTGGCTTATCGCGCGCAGCGAGAACAGGTTGTTAACCAACTCATCATCGAGCGCACGAAGACCAACCTCGAACAAGCTCACGAACAGCTCAAGCAGCTCGACCGCTTCAAATCTCAGTTCTTCGCGAACATCACGCACGAGCTCAAGACTCCGCTGGCGATGATCCTCGCTCCCCTCGAGCTCCTGCTCGATCCCGAGCACGGCAGCGCCAGCGAAGCTCAACGTCCTGCGCTTCAGGCGATGTTTCGCAGCGGAATCAAGCTTCTCAAGCTAATCGCCGACCTGCTCGACCTCTCCAAACTCGAAGAGTCGCGCCTCCGCCTTCGGGTCGAAGAGCACGATTTGGTCGTTTATCTCCGCGGCCTACTCGCACAGGTCCGTCCGCTCGCCCAGCGAAAAGCGATCGAGCTTCACTTCGATTCGAACGTGGAGACCGCAATCGCCGCCTGTGATCTCGAACGCATGGAGCGCGTCTTCATCAACCTCTTGTCGAACGCGACCAAGTTCACCCAGGTGAGCGGCAACATCTGGCTCGCCGTGAAGGACACGGGCGATCGCGTTGTCATTTCGGTGAAGGACGACGGCGTCGGGTTCCCTACGGAGATGGCTGGACGCGTCTTCGAGCGATTCTTTCAAGTCGACATGGCCGGCACCCGCAAGTACGGAGGAACGGGAATCGGCCTGGCTCTGGCCAAGGAGCTCGTGGAGCTCCACGGAGGGGAGATCTACGCTGAGAGCTCGGTCGGGCGAGGTGCCACGTTTACCGTGGAGCTCCTGAAGGACCAGGAACACTTTGCGGAGAGCGTCATCGACCGTCGCTCCCAAGCGCGAGACCTGCCCGACGGCAAGCGAGAAGCCGATCGAGGACTGAACGATTGGACCTCACAGCTCGCCCAACGCGAAGACTTCCGCCTGCTCGAGATCGACGAAGCAACCGAGCAGCGGGTAGTCGACCGCGACGTCGACGAGGACGACCGCGCGCACACGGTCTTGGTCGTGGAGGACACCCCGGAAATCATCCGGGTTATCCACCTCGCGTTGCACGACCATTTCCGCATTTTTGCCGCGGGAGACGGGAAGAAGGGGCTCGAGTTGGCGACGCGCGAGCTGCCAAACCTCATCATCAGCGATCTGATGATGCCGGAGATCGACGGGCTCGAGCTCACGCGCAGGCTTCGGGCGAACCCGAAGACGCGGCACATCCCGATCGTGATGCTCACGGCGCGATCCGATCTCGACGACCGGGTCGCCGGTCTGGATACGGGCGTCAACGCCTACCTGACGAAACCTTTTTCTCCTCGTGAGCTTCTTTCCACGGTCCGCTCGCTTCTGGGAACGCAAGACACGACGACCGATCTGCTCTTGAACCAGAAGATGGACTCGCTCGAAGTCGTCGCAGCGGCCCTCGCGCACGAGATCAACAACCCACTCAATTACGTGAAGAACGCGATGGTCGTCGTCGCCGATCACGCGCAGACGCTCACCCGCCTGGCGGAAGCTGCGGATGCGCAGAAGGCGGCCGACGCGGGGGCGCGGATGCGGAAGCTCTTCGACGTTGCCGAGTCGGGGATCAAGCGAATTGCAGCCACGGTCGAATTGATGCGCCGCTACAGCCGCGAGGGCTTCAGCCGCGAGCTCCAGCCGCACGACGTCTTTGCCGCGGCAAAGGACGTGGTCAACCTCATTCTGCCCGCGATGGCCCGCGATATCCGAGTAGAAACGGCGTTCGAAGGCGACGGGGCGGCCGAATGCGTCCCCGAAGAGCTTCATCAAGTCCTGGCCGGTCTCGTCGAGAACGCCTTGCAGGCGGTTGGCGACGGGGCGGCAGGGCTCGTGCGCGTGCGAGGCTGGTCGGAAAACGGCTTCGTGATGGTCTCGATCCAGGACAACGGGCCGGGAATCAAACCCGAACATCGGTCGAAGGTCTTTACCCCATTCTTCACGACTAAGGGCCCCGGTGGGGGAACGGGAATGGGGCTCGCCATTGCACGCCGGGTCGTGATGGCACTTGGCGGAACGATTTCGCTCAAGAGTCAGGTCGGTCCGGGGAGCGGAACCGAGTTTACGGTGAAGCTCCCCCGTACCCAGTCGCGAGACCGCCGACGCGAGGCGAGCACGGCCGTTCGCATAGAGCACTCGGCTTAGGGGTAACCCACTCGTTTCGAAGACGTGGCTCTCGAGAAGACGGGCTGGCGCCGCGCGTATCGATCTCCAATATGGGTACGAAGAACACAAAGGCCCACGTCACTATCGCCATATCGACCTCCAGGCTCATGTGATAGGCTTTGAGCCGTCTCCAGCGCGGTAGCGTCAAAAATGAAATGTCGCGTCCTTTACGTCGACGATGATGCCCCCAACCTCGTTGTATTCGAGGCCGCTTGCGGGAACGAATTCGACGTGCTCACGGCCGAGAGCGCGGCAGCCGCCCTCGAGATCATGCGCCGACAAGAGGTAGCGATTCTGCTGACCGATCAGCGGATGCCGGGCACCTCCGGAGTCGAGCTTGCGGCGGCCGTTCGCGACGAGTTTCCCGACACGATTCGTCTTCTCATCACTGCGTATGCGGATCTCGACAGCGCGATCGACGCGATCAATTGGGGACAGGTTCACAAGTATCTACGCAAGCCGTGGGACATTCGCGAGCTCAAGCAATCGCTCTACGAGTCGTGCGAGCTTTATCGAATGAACCGTGAGATCAGCGACCTTCGGCGCCGGCTGCTCGAAACGGAACGCGTATATGCCATCGGCGTCGTCGCGGCGAGCATCAGCCGCGAGCTCGCCAGACCCGTCGGCCACCTCACGGAGGCGCTCGCCGCGGCACGGCAATCGGTCGCGAGTGCGGCAGTTGTCCTCTCGGGAAAAGTTCTCGATCCACGGCAGGCGCGGGCGCGAATCGACGCCGCCGACGGCGACCTTGCCAATACGCAACTGTTCGCGGGTCGGATTCTGGAGCTGCTGCGGGGCATTGATCTCCCCTTGAGGAAGCCGAGCGACACGATAGAGAAAGTCGCACTTGGCGAGGTCACGCGGCTGACCCTACAGGTGCTTCGGGGCGAGTTCCGGACGCGCGCGCAGATCAAGTTGGACGTGAAGCCAGTCCCGTTCGTCGATGGTTCGAGCGCGAGTCTGGGGCAAGTGATCTTGAATCTTCTCGTCAACGCGCTCCAATCGTTTCCGCCTGGTTCGCGCCCGGAGAACCTGGTCACACTGCGAATGTTCCCGAAGGACAAACAGGTGTGCGTCGAGGTAGAAGACAACGGGGTCCCGATCCCCGCCGAGAGCCTCCATCGTCTCTTCGAGCCGCTGACCGATCGCGACCCTTCGAGCGGCAATCGGCTCGGATTGGCGATTTCAAAGCGAATCGTCGAGGAGCTCGGCGGACGGCTCGAGGCCGAGCGAACGGCCGAGGGTGGTACGCGGCTACGCTTACTATTGCCCGCCGCGGCGTAACCCCAACCCGTAACGGATGCACGACTAGGCGCAGCGGTTACCGTAACCCGGCCAGAAGTTCCCCGCCGACCTGATTTCTCGCAACGAAGCGCGGCGGGGACGCGGTCACTCGACCTTCAGCCGATAACCGACGCCCGGCTCGGTCACGAGGAAACGAGGTCGCGTGGGGTCGTTTTCGAGCTTGCTCCGGAGATGTCCCATGTAGACATGCAAGTACTGCTTCTGCGTCGCGTACCGCGGTCCCCACACTTCTTTCAGCAACTGCTGGTAGGTGAGCACGCGTCCCGCTTTGCGCGCGAGCGTGGTCAGCAGCTTGTATTCAATCGGCGTGAGACGGACTTCGGCCCCCGCCAGCGTGACGACACGACTGGCGAGATCGATCCGCAAGTCACCGAGCGTGAAGGTCGCTTCTTTCTTGTCTCCGCGTTGCTCGGCGTGTCGACCGGCGACCCGAATGCGCGCCAGGAGCTCGGACAAGCCGAACGGCTTGGTCAAGTAATCGTCGGCGCCCGCGTCGAGGGCAGCGACCTTGTCCGGCTCGAGACCGCGCGCCGAAAGAACGATGATTGGCGTCGTGGTCCATTCGCGAAGCCGGCGCGTCACTTCGATGCCGTCCATGTCTGGGAGGCCGAGATCGAGCAGGATGACGTCCGGATTGTGCGCTGCAGCAGCGGAAAGGCCCTCGGCACCCGTCGCCGCCTCGAACAGGGTGTAGTCGGCTGAAGCGAGCGAAGTTCGCAGGAAGCGGCGAACCTGCGGTTCGTCGTCGATCACCAGGAGAGCGATGCCCGTCATCGGCCTTCCTCGGACGCCGGCACGGGTGGCGACCCCTCGATCGGTAATGTAAACCGAAATAACGCGCCGCCGCCCTCGCGATTGTCCGCCCAAATTCGCCCGCCGTGCGCTTCGACGATGCCCCTACATATCGCGAGACCGAGACCGGCCCCGCCCGTGCTCTGTTCGCGCGGCAGTCGATAGAATTTCTCGAAAATCTTGTCCGCCTGCTCGGCAGGAACCCCAGGGCCTCGATCCGCGATCTCGACAACGAGGTTGTGTTCATCCGCGTGCGCCGAGATCTCGATTGGAGAGCCCTTCGGCGTGTATTTCACCGCGTTCTCGAGAAGGTTTATCAGCAACTGCTCGATGAGTACTCCATCGATCGGGACGAGCGGTAAATTCGGCGGGAGGTGGACGGTTACGGTTCGGCCACGCAGCTGGTCGTCGAGTCGACTCAGCACGGCGCCAACGACGCCTTCGATCTCTTGCCATTCCTTGGCGACATGGACAGCTCCCGATTCGAGCCGCGTCATGTCGAGCAAATTGCGGACGAGACGATTGAGGCGCTGAGCCTCCTCGTGAACGGTCTCGATGAGATCGCGTCGCGCCACGGGCGTCAGCGTCGACTCCGACTCCAGAAGAGCGCTGGCCGATCCGGTGATGACCGAGAGAGGCGTCCGCAGGTCGTGCGAAACGGAGCTCAAGAGAGAGTTGCGAAGCCGTTCGGCCTCGACTTGAAGGTGCGCGCGCTGCGCCTGCTCGGCCAGGTGGGCGCGCTCGAGGGACGAGCCGATCTGGTTGGCGAAGACGTCGATCAGAGCCCGCTTCTCCACGTCGTTGAAGCGGCTTGGATCGTGGGGCAGGACGCCGAGCACGCCGACCACCCCCTGCGCGCCGCGCAAAGGTATGTAGAGAGCACGAGCGGAGGGAAGGGTGTCGGTTCCGAGGCCCGCGACCTTGTCGTGCGACCAGACCCACTCGACGACCCCCCGTTCTTTCTGGTCAGGCGTGAAGCTCTTCTCGCCGACGGCCACGTTTTCGAGGGGCCCCTCCGCGTTCGGCAGCAAGATCGCGACTTTTGCCTCGAACACGTCGTGGACGTGCTGGGCGGCCACGGCTGACAAGTTTCCGGTGGCGCGGGTGGCGGCGAGCTCACGGCTCATGTTGTAAAGGCTCGCGGTGCGGCGCTCGCGGTAGCGTGCAGCGTCGGCTTGCAAACGCACGCGCCGGGTCAGATTGCTGACGACCACCGCGACCACGAACATGACCAAGAACATCACGATGTGGCTCAAGTCCGATACGGCAAAGCTGAAATAAGGGGGAACGAAAAAGAAATCGAGCGAGAAAACGCTGAGGACGGTCGCGCACAGCGAAGCACCGAATCCGAAGCGCATCGAAACGACGATAATCCCGAGAAGATAAACCATGACGACGTCGGCCAACTGCCGTCTGCCGAAGAGCGCCCATGCGATACCCGTGGCGGCGACCACAGTCGCGACGCTCGCCACGTAGGCGCGCGGGTGAATCGTCGGCGGGCGCCCCTGCTCGGCACGCGGAGCGGTCGCGGCCGCCTCATCGCCAGAGATGACGTAAACATCGATGTCGCCGCTCGATCTGACGATTTCTTCGAGAAAGGAAGGGAACACGAAGTCGCGCCAGCGCGGGTGAGTCGGCTTGCCCAGAACGATCTTCGTCACGTTGCGGGCGCGCGCGTAACGGATCGTCTCCTGCGCGGCGCTTTCCCCCTTCAGGGTGACCGCCTCGGCGCCGAGTTGTTCGGCGAGGCGCAGGTTCTCGGCGAGCCGTGCGCGAGCGGTATCCGACATTCGAAGCGACGCGGGCGTCTCCACGTAAGCCGCAATGCACGACGCGTGCAGGCTTGCCGCCATTCGGCGCGCCGCCCGCACGAGCCGACCCGAGGACGGGCTGGGGCTCACGCAGACCAGGATGCGCTCTGCCGTCGGCCAGACGCGCTGAATGCCGTGGGCGGTCTTGTACATGCGCATCTGCGCATCGACGCGCTCGGCGGTACTTCTGAGCGCGAGCTCGCGAAGCGCGATGAGGTTGCCCTTGCGAAAGAAGCTCTCGATCGCCCTCTGCGCTTGTTCGGGAACGTAGACCTTACCCTCTTCGAGGCGTTCGATCAGCTGGTCCGGCGGCAAGTCGATGAGACGGACCTCGGTGGCCTCGTCGAGGACGCGATCGGGTACCGTCTCGCGCACGACCACGCCTGTCACCTGAGCGACCACGTCGTTCAAGCTCTCGATGTGCTGCACGTTCAACGTGGCGTACACGTCGATTCCCGCGTCGAGCAGCTCGTCTACGTCCTGCCACCGTTTGGCGTGGCGTGATCCTGGAGCGTTGGTGTGCGCGAGTTCGTCGATTAGAATGAGCCCGGGTTTGCGAGCGAGGGCCGCGTCGAGATCGAATTCCTCGACCGTGACACCCCGGTGCTGCACCTTGCGCCTCGGAAGCATCTCGAGCCCGATGACCAGCGCGCCGGTGTCGTAGCGCCCGTGCGTTTCGACCACGCCGATGACGATGTCGCGCTTGAGGTCACGCTCGCTGCGCGCAGCCTCGAGCATCGCGTACGTCTTGCCGACTCCAGGCGCCGATCCAAAGAAGATGACCAGCTTGCCGCGGCGCGTGCGCCGTTCCTCGGCGGCCACTTGCCGGAGAAGCTCGTCGGGATCGGCACGAGCCTCGGTCATTGTTTGGTGATATAGGTTTGCAACCGGAGATCAAGAGAAGCGCCGGCGAGACGACCGGACGAATCTCGGACATGACGCGCCCGCACAGCGCAAGTTTCACGCGCGCGAATCGCGCGCGGGACTCGCTCCATATGGTGTCAGCGTAAATAAACTATCATACCCGAGCCACCCCTCGAATGGGAACTCGAAAAGGGCGAGCGCGCCGAGCTGCCAGCCTCAGCCCCCTTCCCTTTCTCGCTCCCGCGCTCGCCGAGCACAGGGCACTGTCCAGCGACCGCGCTGCCCCGCCCTTCCCCCCCCCCCCCGCGCCCGCGGCGGTTCCCTCGCAGTTTTCGTGACGTTTCTATAGATGTTTCTATTGACCGAATGACCGTAGCGGCGCTCTTCTCGTCGTCGAAGGAGATTCGAACATGGCGAAATCGAACACGGCGAAGGCGAAACCCCTCTCGAAGAGCGCGATCCTCCAGGCGGTCGCAGACGCGATCGGCGAGGAGGTCTCCCGCAAACACGTCAAGCAGGTCGTCGAAACTCTCGTCGATGTCGGGCACCGGGAGCTCAAGAAGAACGGCGTTTTCGTGCTACCCGGGTTCGCCAAGTTCGTCGTCGTCAAGAAACCAGCGCGGCCGGCGCGTGAGGGCATCAATCCTTTCACGAAAGAAAAGCAAAAATTCGCCGCCAAACCCGCAAGCAAGGGCGTGCGCGCGAGGCCCGTCAAGGCCATCAAGGATGCCGTGACCTGATTGCGCGGGCGACAACCCCGTACTTCACCAGTTCCGGCGCAGCCAAATGCAGCCGGCCGTCGAAGCCGGCCGGCGGGCTACGCCCTGGCGCACCTTCTGTGAGGAGTTGACCCGAGCGCCTGGGACGGACAGACTCCGTGCCGCATGGACCTCACAAAGGCAAAGCACGAGAGCAAGAAGTGGCTACTTCGTACCGCGGTCGCCGCGGTGCTCCTCCTGATCGTCGGGTCTACCCTCTACACGCTCTTTACGATCAATTACGCGTACTCGAAGGGGGAGCGCGTCGGCTTCGTGCAGAAGCTCTCGAAGCGGGGCTGGCTTTGCAAGACGAACGAAGGCGAGCTCGCGATGGTGAATATGGCCGGCCAGCAGGCGACCATTTTTTCCTTTTCGGTGCCGGACGACAAGGTGGCTCGAGAAATCGAATCGTACGCAGGCCACCGCGTAATGCTCGAATACGAAGAGCACCAGGGCATCCCGTCGAGCTGCTTCGGCGACACTCCCTACTTCGTGACCGGTGTGAAGAAAACGGAGTAGGTCGGGAACGGTTTCAGGGGCCCAGTCCTTGGGCGACCGCCGAGACGAGCCTGCCGGCCCACAGGTCGTTCGAGGCCGCGTCTTTGAACGCGCTCCGGCCGACGACGACGATGACGCCGTGATCGGGGTCGATCCGCCATATGGCCCCGGACGAAGCGCCATGACCGATGACGTTTGGTCCGAGGACGCCCCGCTCGCGCGGACCGGGTGGATCGGTCATGAAAGCCAGGCCGATACCGGCCTCAATCGTCCGATCGTCCAACCCGGGGGCAAAGTCGGCGACGCGCCGCGGGCGCAAGGTTTCGAGAAAGCCTGGATTGAAGAAGCGATAGGGGCCATATCGACCGTCCTGAAGAATCATCTGCCCGAGCTTTGCGAGGTACGACGCCGTGAACGCGTCACCGAATCCAAGGTCGAGCTGGCTGACGGGCTCGGCGAACGGCCGTTCCATGCTTTCGTAGAGAAGGCGCCAAATCGACTGACCCGTTACGAGCTCGAGCGCTTTTCCGACGAGGTTCATGTCGTCGCCGTTGTACCGAACGCGCGTGCCCGGGCTGGTGAACACCGCGTCCTCGACGAGCAATGCGTTGTCGAGAAACGCGTTGAACAGCCCGCCGTGGGACGCGTGCTCGCTCAAGCCGCTCACGTGGGCAAAACAATGCCTATAGGTGATCTTCGCCGTTCGCGGATCCTGCCAGTCGGGGAGAACGCTGCCCACCGGCCGATCGAAATCGAGCAGGCCCTGGTCGACTGCGCGGGCGAACGTCAGCCCCGCGACCGTCTTTCCGATGCTCGCCGGATAGAACGTCTCGTCCTTGGAGAATCCGTTGAAAGCCTCGTGCAGGAACACGACTCCGCGACGGACAATCAATACGACGAACGGATTGGGATCTTCTTTCGCCCAGTCGCGAGCTACCGCCCGGACTTTGTCGGCGGTTCCGGACCGAACTCCCGCCATCGTTTCCGTTCCGACCCGGAGCTCGGGCGCCGGAGGGGAAAGCCGCTCGACCGGCGGGAGCGGCCTCGGGATCCTGCCTTCGATCGCGATCCGCAAGCGCAGTTGCTGTTCGGCCGTTTGAATGAAGCCGCTGTGCAGCCATAGGGGCTCGTCTTTCGGCGGCGGGTGTTCGCCGAGCCGTGCGAGAGCAAGGGCGGCGATGGCGCCGTCGCGACCGCGCGCGAACGCCTCAGCGGCTCCGAGCCAAAAGTGACGCGAGAGCTCCGCCTTCTGCGGTTCATTGAAATCGAGTGGCCAGGCGCCTCGCAGCCGCGGCGGCTCTCTCGTCGGGGGCGACGGAAACGAGGGGACCGCGCCGAGGGGCAGCTTCGCAAATGGAACGAACTGGCGGTAGGCGTATCCGTCGCGCGTCGTCGTTTCGACGAGCGCCGAGTACGGTCCCTCACCCACCGGTCGCGCCGACGGGGCGAGATCCGGCCCGTACCACGCGACCCGCATTTGCTGACTTCCGAAGACTCGCTCGGCCGCGCTCGGATTGCTCCAGACGAGGTCCGGGAAGGAGTCGTCCAACAGAAAGCCGCCCAGCGCAGGGACTGGCTGAAACGATTCCAGGTGGCGCCGGAGGTCTCTGGCCAAGAAACGATTTCGCCCCTCACCGTCGAACACGCGCAGCGCGAAGGCCCAGCTGCCCGTGCCGTTCTCGACTTTGACGAGCAGCCGGTTGATCCCCGCTTCGAGCGGCAGGTCGAAACGGTCGGAGTCGAGGCTGAGCGCTCGGTCTTTGGCGATGCGGTGAACTTCGTGGCCGTTGAGCCAGACGACCGCCGCATCGTCGGAGCCGAACACGGCGAGGGCCTTCTCCGGTTTGGTCACGTTCCATTGCGCGTACGCATAGGCGGTCTCCGAGTCGGTCTGCCCTCCGAACAGTTTGCCCAGATCGAGTCGGAACGAGGTGTCGAGCTCGACCTCGCGAACAGGCACGACGCGACCGGCGAACGAGAAGGTGGTGTTCGGCTCGATGCGGAAGGCAGCCTCACCACCGGACGCGGTGAGGTAGTCCATGTCGAGGCCGGGCCGCCCCGTACCCCCCGATGGGAGCCCGTTCGGAAGCGGGCCAAGCACACGAAAGGATCGTGGGCCGACGCTCGCTGGCTCGGCAAAAACTTCGGAGCGGGCGGACGCGTCGGAACCTTCCGCAGCGTCAATCGCTACGGAACGCGGGTCAACGGCGCTCGCCGGGGTGCCGCTGGGCGGGTGCCTCGTACCCTGCGGGGAACCGCACCCGGCGAGCAGCGAGAACGCCACGGGCCACGAAAAACATCTCCAATTCACCTCATTTATTGCGAGCCCTTGGGGGCGCGCACGGTCAATACGGGGCAGGGCGCCGTGCGCACCACCTTCTCGGCGACGCTACCGAGCAGAGCGTGAGCGAGACCGCGGCGGCCGTGTGTTCCGATCACGACAAGCCCGGCATTGGTCTCGGTGACAGCGCCGGCGATCTCGCTCCAGGCCGCCCCTTGACGCAACATTCCGTCGACCTCGACCCCGGGGCGCCGTGCTCGCGTCACGACCCCCTCGAGCGCCTTACCCGCGATTTCCTGAATGCGACCCACGACGTCCGCCGTGAGGGCGAAGCCCTCGGGGAAACCGTACACGGGGATCTCGTACGCGTGGACAATCGTGAGCCGCGCGCCGAGGCGCTCGGCGAGGTCGAGCGCATAGTCGAGTGCGACTTGCGCCGTTTCCCCGAAATCGTGCGCCGCCAAAATATGCTTGATGGTCGTACTCATGTGAACGCTCCCGTCGCATCGCGCCAGCCAGTTCCGGTGCTAAGGATAGGCCAAAGCCCATGCACGTGCTCGCGATCAACTGCGGCTCGTCTTCCCTGAAGTACGGGCTCTTCGAAGCGAAGGCGACGGAGGAGAAGGCTCTCTTGCGCGGCAACGTCGAGCGGATTGGCGAGGCCGTGAAAAACCACGCGGCGGCCGTCGATACCGTTTTCGCCGAACTATCGCGCAAGAACCTTCCGCCGCCCGAGGTGGTCGGGCATCGGGTCGTGCACGGTGGGGTCGATCGATCTGCGCCCGCGCTGGTCGACGATGCCTTGCTCGCCATGCTTCAGGGCCTCATCCCATTCGCACCGCTGCACCTGCCGGCGGAGATCGAAGCGATGCGCGCAGTCGCCGCTCGGTGGCCAGGTCGGCCTCAGGTCGCTTGCTTCGATACCGCGTTTCACAGCACGCTCCCAATGGTCGCGAAGCGCTACGCGGTCCCCGACGATCTGTTCGCCACCGGTGTGCGCCGGTACGGCTTCCATGGTCTCTCGTACGAATACGTGGTGGCGACCATCGGCGCGCGCGACCTCGGGCGGGCGGTGCTCGCCCACTTGGGCAGTGGCGCGAGCATGGTCGCCGTGCGCGACGGCCTCGCCGTGGACACGACGATGGGGTTCACGCCGTCCGGGGGCTTGGTCATGGCCACCCGGGCCGGAGACATCGACCCGGGGCTCCTCATCTATCTGGTCCGGCAAGGATACGACGCTCGCGCGCTCGACGTTCTCTTCAACAACCGGGCGGGAATGCTCGCTCTCAGCGGCTCGACAGGCGACGTGCGCGAGCTCCTCGCCCGCCGCGAGACGGATCCCCGCGCCGCGCTCGCTCTCGATGTCTTCGTGTGGAACGCCCGTAAGTGGCTGGGCGCGATGGTCGCGACGATCGGCGGTATCGACACCCTCGTGTTCACCGGCGGTATCGGCGAACACGCGGCGCCCGTCCGCGCGGCGATCGCGACGGGCTTCGAATACCTCGGTGTCCGGCTGGATAGCGGTCGGAACGAACGGGGTGACGCCGTCGTCAGTCCAGACGGCGCCGCCTGCCGGGTGCGCGTGGTCCCCACGGACGAAGAGCGCGTGGTCGTCCGTCACGCGCGCCGGGTGGCGGGTACGAAGACCTCACCCCCCTACCCCGGCTAGCGGGGACGAAGACCTCGATTGCCGCGGCGGGGCCGGCCGGGGCGGTCTATTGCGGCGGCGGGGCCGGCGGAGGCGGAGGCGGAATGGCCAGCTCCTCCCAGATGGGCGTGTGGTTGCTCTGATTGGACTTGAATGCGGCGCTCGTCGCGGGCTGGTTCCATATGTAGAGCGCCGGATACGTTTGAATCTTGTTGTTCTTGTCGATCGTGATCGCGGTCAAATAGAGCTGAGATGTCGGTACGGGCGACGCCGGCGCGGGAGCCTTGAAGTTGGCCACGTTGAATACGTTTCCATCTCGCGAAGACGAAAAAATGAGCCAATAATAGGTGAGACCGTCCGTACATGTTTGTACCGACGGAGACCATTTGGGCCAGCTGTTCGTGATGCCCGGACTGGAAACACCGGCGCACATCGGGGGGTCGTTCGCGGCGAGACGCGTGGCCGTGCCACCGGCGGCAGGAACGACGAAGACTTCGTCGTGCGGGTTGTAATACATCGTCTCCGTACTGGGCGCCCGATTGAATGCGACGAACGCGTCGTTCGGCGCGTAAGACGGATAGAACTCGGACCAAGTCGGGTCGGCCGCCCCCATGACGGCGGTCGCCGCGCCTCCTTTGCGAGCAGCGAACGGGATCGTGTAAAGGTCGGCGGTTCCCGTCGCGAGTCGCCCGTCTTTTCCGGCGTTCGTCGATACGTAGACGATCGACTTGCCGTCGTGGCTGAAGTTCGCAAACTCCGCTCCCCGCGTGTCGCCGGTACGCGCGAGAATCCCCCAGGTCGTCCCCAGGCCCCCGAGCACGCCCATGCCGACGTTGTACGAGTTGGCACTGATGGTCGGTGCGGCGGTCGAGCTCAAGTCGAACCAGGCCAGTCCCGAGCTCGGCTGATCGCTGCACGCACTTCCACTCCACGGATACCAGCCAGTCATGGCGGCGCTCGGCGGACAGCCGTAGCTTGCGACGGCGATGTGCTCCCCCGTTGCCCAATCGGTCTTCGAAAATGTGGGGAGACCGATCCACGGTTGGCTGAACGTCTGCGCTCCGGAGGGCGAAAGCCACGGGGGAATGGCGCCTCCCGCGTCTTTATCCACCTCGGCCACGACTCCGGTCCAAGGATAGAAGTCGACGAAAGCCACACTCGTGCCGACCCCCCCGTCCACGCCGTCGGGAATCGCGGCATGACATCCGATGCATTCCACCGAGCCGGGCTGCTGGGTTCCGTTGTTCGTTTGGAGATTCCCGCCCTGATCGCGCGAAATCTGGAGAGCGACTTGACTCGTGGTCAGCACGGACGAGACGTTCTCGTCGCCCACGTTGAACCCTTCCAACCAGGACGAGCCGTTCTTGTCGCCGACCGCCGCCCAATAGATCATCGCACCGCCGGCACCGGCGGGCGCGATTCGGAACTTGACGCTGCTGGACGTCGGCACGGACGCGGGGTCGTTCATGTTCACGGCGCGAACGGTGACCGTGATGTCTTGACCCCATATCGACGCACGCACCGTATCCCAGTCGCCCGCCGTCCCGGCCTTGTGGCCGTTCGGCATCTTCCATGTCTTGCTCGTCGTGTACGCGACGTAGTCGTTGGCCTCGCTGTCGGCGTGCAGCGTGATCTGGAAGAGGTTTTGTCCGGCTGCCGGCTGGATACGGATCCTCGGTCGGAGCCAATTCTGCGGGATGATGGTTCCGTCTTGCGGCTCGAGGATGCACGGACCGCTGCCCGCCCCGTCGGGCGCGGTGAAATGAGAAGCCGCATCCATCGGCGTTACCGCGGAACCGTCGTCGGGGTGCAGATCGATGACCGCCGTCGCCGGGAAGTCTTTGCACGCCGACGTGCAGGCAGGGGTGGTCTGCATGCACGACGTGGTGTGCGAGGTAGGGGTGTTCTGTGCGAACGGGCCGGGGCCACCGTCGGCGGCGGAGGGCAGGAGCGTGCCAATACTCCCCGCGCCGCTGCTCCCGCTCGACGTGTTGACAGCGGGGTCGCTCCCGCCCGAGCCGTTTTCGTACTGCGAGCTGACCCCCGTGCCGCCGCGCGCGCACGAGACGGCACTCGCCAAGGTCAAGACGGCTGCCGTCACACCGCGCAATCGAGAAGCATTGACCATCGACGTTTCCATCCTCCCGGTTAGCCCGCGCCGTCCGTAGTCTACGAGGGGAAGCGCAACAAGCAACGCGAAGGACGTACGAGGTGCAGCGGCGTAGCTTGGCATTGCTTTCCGGCGGGCAAAGCCCGAGGGCGTGCTTGGTCGCCCGTTTTCCGGCTCCGCCTAAAGGACCATGCTTCGCTGGATCGTTTCGAGCGACGTGAGCAGGTCTTGCGCTCCGGAGCGCAACGCAAGCTCCATCGCTTCGCGCAGATAGTCGCGAGCCTCTTGGCGGCGCTCTCGCCCATGCACCACGTGCGCGAGAGCACCCAAGACCTCCGCGCGGTCTTTGCCGCTGGGGCCCGCGACGTCGAGCGCCTCGCGAAGAACGCCTTCCGCGTCGTTCAGCTGCCCTCGCCGGCCAAGCGCCTCGCCGAGCTTGCGGCTGAAAATGAGCACCGCCCTCATTGGATCGTCCAGTTCGCCACGGAAAAGCTCGCGCCGCGCGAGTTCCAGCCCGCGCCGGAGGGCCATCACCTCGCCGTCGTGGTCCCCTCGCGCGCTCGCTCGCGCGCTGACTTTCTCGAGCAGGAGCAGCGCCTGGAACGCCGTCCCGCCCCACGTCTCGTGCATCGCTCGGACCTCGATGGGTAGCTCCCGCTCGTCGCAAAGGACCGCTGCCGCAGCGTGGAGCTCACGCTTCACTGCGGCCGGAATCGTGGTCAGAGTGACTTCGCGCACGAGGGGGTGAGACGTGCGAATGCCGTTTTGCCCGACCCCGACCATCCCGGCCCGACGCAGAAAGCCGCGGGCCTCGACGATGTCGATTTCGTCGCCCAGCATCCGAGCGACCGTAGCGTCGTCGGCGTCGTCCCCCCAAACGGCCGACGCCTGCAGCACGCGGCGGGCGTCCGGAGGCAGTCGCTCCACGCGCACGGCGATGATGTCGGCGAGTCCCGCGGGCGCTCGCCCCGATTCCTCGCGCAAGAACCGCAAGAGCTGGTCGGCGTAGAGCGGTACGACGGTTCGGCCCGGGGCAAGCTCCGGGGGGATAGGCTTGAGTGACCGTTCGAGCGCCGCCACGACATCGCTCGCGGGCAGCGCGGCGAGCACTCGCTCGTCTGCTACGTCCCGCGCCCAACCCGGATTGAACCAGGGAGCGTAGGCCACCACCACGAGCGCCGGCACCAGCGGCGGATCGTCGAGCGCGTCGGAGAAGGCGTTGCGGCTGGCCCCATCGATACAATGGAAGTCGTCGACCGCGAGGACGACGCACCGCTCGCGCCAGCGCTCGCTGGCCCTTACGAACGCCCATCTCAGCGCCTCGGCCGCGGCAAATCGCCGCTCTTCGGGCGACAACTGCCGTGCGCGCTCCGGACTCCGGTGGTCGAATACGTCCGCGAGGCCGCGGCGCGCCTCCGGCGTTGCCGCGACCCAATCGCGCGCCGCCCCACCGTCCTCCGGGAGCGAAGCGAGCTGCACGATCGCGCGCTTGAGCGCGTAGTTGCCGACCTCGGCCCAGGCTGGATCGGGTCCGGTTTGCACGACCAGGTCGCCGCTCGCGGCCACTATCTCGAGGAATGTGCCGACGAGCCGCGTCTTCCCGATTCCGATGTCGCCAACGATGCTCGCCCCCGTCAGCGAACGGGCCGCCGCGCGGCGCGCTTCGAGCCATGCCAGGTCGTCTTGCCGCCCGACGAAGGGGAGCGGCGAGGCGGATTTCTCTCCGCTTCCAGGCGGCCGAAGACTCGCGAGACCCGTGAGCTCGACCCGGGGTGCAATGGAAGCCGGGCGGAGCGAACCGCGCGCTGGAATGCTGTTCGACTGGGCGGCGGGAACCGGTGCGCCGCACTCTCCGCAGAACTTTTGAAGCGCGGGGTTGAGAGCACCGCAGGACGCGCACGGAACGGCCGCCCCGGATGTCGCTCGGAGGCTGGCGCGCTCTTCGACCTCGGCCAGCGCACCGGCCAACGCGGCCGCGAACGCGTCGGAGTCCTGGTGCCGATCCCGCGCGTCTTTCGCGAGGGCTTTGAGCGTGACTTCGACGAGTTGCGCCGGGATGCGCCGGTCGGGCGCGATCGAGCGCGGATCTTTCGGTGCCTGCGTCAGGTGCGCGAGGACGACCTGGGTGGGCGATTCGCCGTCGAAAGGCAGCCGCCCGGTCAAGAGCTGGTAGAGGATGACGCCCACCGCGTAAAGGTCGCTCCGGGGGTCGAGCTCGTCGCCGCGCGCTTGCTCCGGGCTCATGTACTCGGGCGTGCCGCAGACGATTCCCGGGCTGGTGATTCCGCGCTGGTGGGTCTCGGCCCGCATCTTCGCGAGGCCGAAGTCGACGACTTTGACGAAGTCGCCCCCGGACCGCACCGGCTCGAGGATGATGTTCTCCGGTTTGAGGTCGCGGTGAATGATGCTTTGGCTGTGCGCCTCCGCGAGCGCGGCGAGAGTCTGGCGCAAGACGTCGACGATGCGACGAAACGAGAGAAGGCCATCTTCGTACGCGACCCGGGCGAGGTCACGGCCGCGCAGGTACTCCATGACCAGATAGAGTTGCCCGTCGGGCGACTTGCCGAAGTCGATGATTCCGACCGAGTTCGGATGGTTGAGACGGCTCGTCGCACGGGCCTCCGTGATGAAGCGCGCGGCTGCGTTCTCCTCGCCGACCAGATGGGGGTGGATGATTTTGACCGCCACCGTACGGCCGAGGGTCGTTTGCTCGGCCCGGTAGACCCGGCCCATCCCACCGATTCCGACGAGCTCGAGGATGAGGTAGCCGCCAGGCAACGTGCGTCCGACGAATGGATCGTCGGCGCTGGGAGCGGCCTTGCTGACTGGAAACCCGCAAGAAGGGCAGAACCGGTGCGCGTCGTCGCAAGGGTTGGCGCACTGAGGGCACGACCGCATCAGATTTCCCCAGGCTCCGTACCGATCGGAACATCTAGAGGCTACCACGCCCGACCGGCGAGGGAACTCCGCAGCGCGACGGCGCAGCCGAGCCCGAGATTTGGCGCCGGCGGCCCGAGCTCGAGTACCATGCGGTCGTGGCCAAGCGGATCGGTGAGCTGCTGGTCGAGGCCGGCGTGCTCTCGCAGCAGCAGCTCGAACAGGCGCTTTTCGCCCAGCGCAAAGACGGACGCCGTTTGGGCCAGCTCCTCATCGAGCTCGGCCTCGTCGGGGAGACCAAGCTGACCCAGACGCTCTCGCGCCAGCTCAGCGTCCCGTGGGTGTCACTCTACCACGTCGATTTTTCGCGAAACCTTCTCAATCTCGTGCCACGAGGGGTTGCCGAGAAGTACAGCCTGGTGCCGATCTTCGTGCGCCGGGTCCGACATCACGGCGAGACGCTTTATGTCGCGATGGACGACCCCACCCGGGAAGACGCCCTCGAAGAAGTGATGCGCGCATCTTCCATGCCCGCAAAGCCGATGATCGCTTGTCCAAGTGACATCCGGGCCGCGATTCGCGTCTACTATTTGGGCGAGTCCATTGCCGAGGCACCGCCCCCAACGCCCATCGCGACGCAGGGCGCGCCCGTGCACCTCGCGGGATCACGCAGCGCCGGGCCGCCGGCGGCGGTTCCCGCACGTCAGGCCGTTCCCGCCGGAGAGCCGAGCGCCGAGGCAGTCAATGGCGAAGCTCGACCGGAGACCGATGCGCAAGTCGCCGCGGCGCACGACGGCCTGGCGCCACGGCGGATCCGGCCACGAATGATTTCCCTCACGCTCCTCGACGGCACGACGATTTCGGTGCCGGCCCCCAAGAAGCGGCCCTCCACGCCCGACGCCGACTTGCCGCTCGGCGAGGACGTGAGCGATCAGCTCACCGCGCGCGACTTGGTGAGCGCGCTCCGGGCGGTCGCGCACGGCGCGGACGCGAGCGAAATTCTAGGGACGGAGCCGCGTTGGGAGGCGATGTTCTCGGCGCTGCTGTCGATCCTGCTCCGCAGAGGCCTCATCGCCGACTGGGAGTTCATCGAAGAGTTCCGGAAGATCTGAAACAAGCTCCCGCAATCTGTGGGTCACTTGTACGAAAAGAGCTTCTGGAGCTTCGTCGCGAGCATCGGGTTGCCCGTCAGCTTGAGCTTGCCGGCGAAGAAGAGCGTCATCCCGTTGGCCGCGGGATTCTCGATGAGCTTCTGAAAGTCTTCGTCGCTCACGACGATTGTGCAATCGGCCGGGCCGGTCCCGGGCTTGCACGATGGCCCCGTCGCACTGACGTCGACGTTCCAGTCGCCGCCGGTCGGGCCGGTGATGCTTATCTGGTACCGGGCGCCGATCGTTTTCGCGTCTTCGGCGTTCCGGCCGAGCGCCGCCGGAAGTTCATCGTTGAAGAGTTTCTTGATGTCGACGGCCATCGGGTCTGCCTCCTCGGAGCGCGGCGCGGGAGTAGAGTCCTTAACGCGCGCCGTCGTCAAGCGAACGGAAGGGTTTTGTGCGAGCCGAACCGCGCGCCCGCCCGTTCACTTCGAGCAGACCCGATTCCGACCTCCGGATTTCGCGCGGTACAGGCGTTCGTCTGCGACGCGCATCATCGTCTCGGGGGTCCGCGCAGCGTCCGGGAACTCGTCGAGCGACGCATAGCCGACGCTGATGGTCACCCTCAGCACCGCCCCGCCGTGGACGACTTCGAGGCTCTCGACGGCTTGCCGCAGCCGCTCGCCGAATCGACCAACGTTGGCGTGCGAGATGCCACGAACGAGGATGACGAACTCTTCGCCGCCGAACCGCGCAAAGACGTCCTCCGCGCGAATCATCCCGGCGACGAGCGCGGCGACGTCGCGAAGTACTTGGTCGCCGGCGAGATGGCCGCTCGTATCGTTGACGCGCTTGAAGTGGTCGAGATCGAACAAGATGAGCGCGAGGCGGGTCGAGTGACGCCTGCCGTACGCGATCTCGCTCGCGAGGCGCTCGACGAGGTAACGGCGGTTGTGCGCCCGCGTAAGCGGGTCGCGGACCGATGATTCGTAGTGCTGGCGCGCGAGGCTCTCGGCTTGCGCGTCGAGAATTGCAAACGACACGACGACGTTCGGGCCGATGTGGATGCGGTCGCCGCTCGAGAGCTCCGTCCGATCGATGCGGCGGCCGCCGACGAATGTTCCGTTGGTCGACTTCAAATCTTCGAGGACGTAGCGCCGTCCCTCTTGGAGGACGATGCGCGCGTGTGCTCGGCTCGCCCCGGCGTCCTCGATGCGCACATGGGCCTCCTTGCCGCGACCGAAGACCGTCTCGGCGTCTCGCACCGAGTACACCCGTCCGATGTTCGGCCCGCTGACGACCGTCAGGAGCGCGCGGGTGGTCTGCCGGCGAGCCATCGGCGTGGGAACCGAAACGATGGCCTCGGTCGTGCGGGTGCTCGACTCTTCGTCGGCCCAGTCGGCGGCGGCTCGCGGCGACGACGGGCGCTCCTCGCCGGCCGGCGGGTCGACCGGCGGGGGCTCCTTCGTCTGCTTGGGTTGGTCGGGCATCGATGTCCGCGCGGGAGCGGTGGGGGCCCCGGATCGAGATGAACGGCCTTTCCGTGCTTTCCTTCGGTGCGCCCGGCGCGGAGCGGGCCCGAGGCTCCCGAACGATCGTACCACCAAGGCTGGACGATGTGGTTCTCGGTCGCTAAACAGCCGCGGGCACACCCATGGGGCTCCTGGAAGGCAGAGTCGCGATCGTGACGGGAGCGGGCGGCGGCATCGGGCGGGCCCACGCCCTTCTCTTCGCCAGTGAGGGAGCCAAGGTCGTCGTCAACGACGTCGGCGGTGCACGGGACGGCGGAGGTGCCGATGCAACCGCCGCAAGCCGCGTGGTCGATGAAATTCGTTCGGCGGGCGGTGTGGCGGTAGCCAACCACGCAAGCGTGGCGACGACAGACGGAGCCGCCTCCGTCGTCGCGAGCGCCGTGGATGCGTTCGGCCGGGCCGACGTGCTGGTGAACAACGCGGGCATCTTGCGCGACAAGACGTTCCTCAAAATGGACGAGACGATGTGGGACACGGTCGTTGCGGTCCACTTGAAGGGGACTTTCTTGTGCTCTCACGCGTTCGCCAAACAAGTGGTCGCGCAGGGTGGCGGGGGGCGGATTGTAAACACGACGAGCGTCAGCGGAATGCTCGGCAACTTCGGCCAAGCGAACTATTCGGCGGCCAAGGCCGGGGTCTACGGACTCACACGCACGATGTCGATCGAGCTCCAGAAGCACCGTGTCACGGTGAACGCGATCGCACCCCTCGCGAAGACGCGCATGACCGAGGATCTGCCGATGTTCCAAGGAGTGGACACCCTGACACCGGAGCACATCGCGCCAGCGGCGCTATTTCTGGCGAGCGATCTTTGCGGCGACCACACAGGGCACGTGCTCGCGGTCGCCGGCGCTCGAATGTACGCCTTCAAAGTGGTGGAGACGCCGGGGCGCTTCAAGGAGACGGACGGCGGCGTGTGGACCGCCCGTGAAATCGCGGAGAGCTGGGACGCCATCGTCAAGGGCTGACGCTTCGACGAAACAAAGCCAAGGGTGCTAGCCTGCCCATCAATGCTCGATGCCCGCGCGCTCCTCTACGCCGCCGTCGACTACGTGCGAAAGAATCCCGACGAGATCGTGAAGGCTGCCGTCAACGCCACCGCGTTGCGGTTCGGAATGCCCATATCCGGGGTGCGCTGGCTCATGTCGCAGGCAAGGCTCCCCAAGAAGGCGCCGCGCGACATCGACATCGGCAGCGCGCCGCCTGCGATTCGCGTCAGCCTGTCGGTAGACGCGATGGGAACCCCGGTGCGCGCGAGCGCCGCGATTCGCGTCGACGAAATCGAGCTGTCCCCCGACGTGATGCGCGTCGGGCTGAAGCTGAGCGACGTCAAGCTCGCCCTTCTGGGCGAGAGCGACGCGCCGGTCGCGACGCTGATCAAGTCGGGCGCCCTCGATCTGTCGAAGCCGGGGAACCTCTTGAAATTCCTTCCCAAGAGGCCGCCGGCGATCGTCGAGGCCGATGGGGATCGCATCGTCATCGATCTGATGAAGGTCCCCGCCATCGCGGACAACGCGCTCCTTCGGCGAGGACTCGCGATCGTCACGCCCGTATTGACCGTCCGTGCGGTGGAAGCGGACCGGGACCACGTGTACGTCGCGCTGCGGACCAGCCCGAGGGGGCTTCCGAGGGCGCTGGCCGCGCTGCGCAACGGGCTTCGTGGCCCGTAAGGGGGACCCGGTGGGCTAAGCCGAGTTGGGATGCTAAAGGTTTCGTCGCTTTCACGGGGAGTCGCACAGCCTGGTAGTGCACGAGCTTTGGGTGTTCGTCGTCGCGGGTTCGAATCCCGCCTCCCCGACAAATCGGTGCGATTCGCCGAGAAAAACGGCACAAACGCGGGGGACGGCGGGTTCGTGTCCCACCAGTGTCTGCCACCGGTGAGGGCGTGGGCGATGGCGTCTCGGATCGGTTCGACACGCTCCTTGACCCGACCGAACCTCCACCGTGGGTGCGCACCGCAGTGGAGCGAATCGAGGCGTTGCTGCCGCCCGAGCCCCCAAGCCTGAGGGGGGCCCGGTCACTTCTTCCGCGGTGCAGGCGCGGCCATCGCGCGGATGTCCTTGAGCAGCCGGTACAGCGTGAGGGGCAAGTCCGTGAAGGACTCGAAGCCGAGATGAGCATAGAAAGCGCGTGCGGTGTCTTCCTTGGCGTGAACGACGAATGCGCGGATGCCGGCGATGTCGGCTGCCGCGATCGTGCGCAGCATCGCATCCTTGACCAGGCCGGCGCCGATCCCGCGGCCTTGCATGCCCACGCGGACGCCCATGCGAGCGAGCAGCATGATCGGCACCGGATGGCGCGCCAGGCCCTTGGTCAGGCGCTCGGGCGCGCCGTCGTAGGCAACTTCGCCGACGACGAGCGTGTAGAAGCCGATCACCGCATTGTCATCCAGGCCGACGTAAGTTTGCGACGCGTTGGCCTGCTGATTCGGCCAAGAGAAGCGGAGCAGAAACCGATTGAGGGCCTCCTGGCCGCAGTCGAAATCGTCGAGAACGTGCTGACGCGTCAGCTTCTCGATGCGCAAGCTCACGGGCGCTCAAAGACGCTCGGCTCACGCAGCAGCTTCTCCATGCGGGCATGCGAGCGCGGCGGCGCATCGAGCGCCTGCACGAACCGCGTCCACTCCGCCCGGGTTAGCCGCAGGTCCCGCTGCTCGCTCAGCAACTCCTCGGCGCGTGTGAGCGCCGTGGCCAGCACGAACTCGCTGACCGAGCGATGGGCCACGTCAGCCGCAGCGCGCAGCTTCCTCTTTGCATCGGGCGTCAGGCGCAGATCGAGCTTCTCGGTTCGAGTGCTACGGGCGGACATTGGAGCGGCCCTTTGTGCAGGTTACCTACGCAGAAGTATAACAGTCCGCCCGACAATGTCATGACGAGCAGTCCGCTGAGCAGCCCCCAAGGTCAGCCCAAGTGGGCGCCGAAAAGCACCTGATCGCTGGCCGCAAACGCGGGCTCCAGCTCGCTCGTCGCGTGTATCTTGCAAGCGTCGTGTCCCGCCAGTGTCCCAGCTCACCGTCACCCCGCCGTCCGCCACGTTGCGCCGCGTTGCGGGGTCTGAGCCGAATCTCTCGTGGTTTCGATGGCTTCGTGTGCAATTGCGCCCGTTAGGAGAGCCGGTCTCGATCCCCGCCTCCCCGACAAATCGGTACGATTCGTTGAGAAAAACGGCACAAACGCGGGGGACGGCGGGGGGCAGGTTCGGTCCCCCCCAAACGCAGTGACGCGGGACAGCCCCGTGGTGTCCCGGACATGCGCCGCGATTGCGGGGGCCCGAGAACTCGGCCGACTCTGAGAGGCACATCCGCTGCAGGTGGAGCGCCACGACCCCGTGAACGCCGTCAACCTCTCCTTCGACCGCGGCACCCTCCGCCTCGACGGCCCGATGGCCGAGCGGCTCCCGACGGTCGTGTGGGATGACCGAGTCGGAGCTTGGCGCGCGCCAGCGTACCGATACGCTGCGATCCTCGAGCATGCGCGATCCATGGGCATCGCGCTGCGCGACGAGGTAGCTCCCCGTCTCCGCCCGAACGCCGTCGCGTGGACGGTCCCCGACCTGCGCCCTTATCAGCAGGACGCGCTGCGCGCTTGGCGAGCCTCTCTCTGCTGCGGGCTCGCCGTCCTCCCCACGGGCAGCGGCAAGACCATCGTCGCGGTGGCCGCACTCGCAGGCGCCCGCGTTCCTGCGCTCGTCTTGTGCCCGACGCGGGCGCTTCTGGAGCAGTGGGAACGCGAGCTTGGACGCTTCTACAATGGACCGATCGGCGTCGTGGGCGACGGGGCGCGCCGGGTCGAACCCCTCACCGTGATGACGTTCGAGAGCGCTTATCGGCAGCTCGACGCGATCGGCGACCAATTCGCCGCGCTCGTCGTCGACGAGGCCCACCACTTCGCCGGAGGCCTTCGGACCGAAGCCCTCGAAATGTGCGTCGCGCCCATCCGCCTCGGGCTTACCGCCACCGCTCCCGACGCGGGAAGCGCCGCCGAGCGCTGTCTCGAGACCTTGATCGGACCGCTCGTGTGCGAGGTTGCCGTCGGCGAGCTCGTGGGTGTCCACCTGGCCCATCTCGAGGTCGTGCGGCTGTCCGTTCGCCTCGAGCGCGAGGAAGCCGATGCCTACCTGCGCGACTATCGGCCGTTCGCAGAGCTGCGCGGCGCCTTCGTCCGGGCCAACCCCGAGGCGGACCGGGCGAGCACCATGCGCGCCCTCGCGCGGACGGCTCCAGGGCGGGCGGCCATTGCGGGGTACCGCCGTGCCGTTTCACTCGCGTCGCTTCCGCGCGCGAAGCGCACACTCCTCGCCAGCTTGCTCGGGCAGCATCGTGACGACAAGTCGCTCGTCTTCACCTCGAGCACGGAAGATGCGTACGCCATCGCGCTCCAGCACTTGGTGCCCGTCATCACCGCCGAGACGAGCCGTAACGAGCGTCGGGCCATACTCGAACGTTTCCGGGACGGTCGCTACCGAACGCTCGTCTCGGCCTGCGTTCTCAACGAAGGGATGGACGTTCCCGACGCACGCGTCGCGATCATCGTCGCGGGTCGCTTCGGCGTGCGCGAGCACGTCCAGCGGGTGGGCAGGGTCCTTCGTCCAGCGCCAGGCAAGGTCGCGATCGTCTATGAGCTCGTCACCCGGGACACGGTGGACGACGGACGGGCGCGAGCCCGGTGGAGGCGGCTTGCTGCCGGCGAAGCTTCTCGCGTTTAGGGTGCATGGTGGCGCGCTCGTTCCGCAGTACCTGACCGAGCGCGATGACGTATGGGTGCGCGGGATCCTCGAAGATCTCGACGGCCTCGTGGGGCGCACCGCCTCCGAAGTGTCGGAGATTTTCGAAGCGCATGTGATGGACCGCGCTCGACGCGCTGGCGCGCATCCCCGCGCCGTCGCCGGGATTTGGCACGTGTGCTCGCGCCTCTGGGCGCTCCGCGCGAGCGCGCCGGTTCGCCCGGAGCGCGCGCGAGAGGCCGTGTTCGAGGAATCGGCGCGGACCGCGACACGCGAGGAGGCGCTGCAGGCCGCGGCGGAGCGCCTGAAGTCGACCGTCGACCAGGTGCTCGTGTCCCTGTTCGCCGACCGGCTCGGCGCAAGGCGCCTGGTGGCGCCCCCCGATGCCTACTCGCCTCGTTCGATTGTGCTCCGCTACAATCTGTCGCTTCTCCAAGGGCTGCTCCTGTGCGCGACCGAGCTGGACGTCGTCGCGCGCTCGCAAGTGCGCTCGGTTGCCCGGTTCGCGAAGCTGCGGCGCCTACTCTGCACGTACCACGCGCTCGACGACGGCCTGCGCATATCGCTCTCGGGCCCTCTGTCGATCTTGCGGCAGACGACCAAATACGGCTTTGCGCTAGCCGGGTT
Organism: uncultured Polyangiaceae bacterium; assembly: GCA_964628155.1. Classification (GTDB taxonomy): domain Bacteria; phylum Myxococcota_A; class Polyangia; order Polyangiales; family Polyangiaceae; genus Palsa-1150. Next base: position 118,679 of record CAZVPE010000001.1, read on the forward strand.
CGTGCCCGCCGCGGTCGTCACGCCGGGATGGGCGATCGAGGCAAAGTGCAGCGTACGGGGCGAGTCGGCGCGACTCCGCGCGAATGCGTCGGATCCGATCGCGTCGACGCACGTGCTGCCGAAGGACTTCGACAGCGCTGTCGAAAGGCGCCTGGCTCGAGACGTCCGGCGACTGGGGACGCCCTGGCAAATCGTCCGCGAGACCGCGGCCATCCGCGTCGGTGGGCGCGTCTTCTTCCCCGACTTCGCGCTCGTGCATGGGCCGGATCGGGTCCTGGTCGAAATCGTCGGCTACTACACGCCCGAGTACCTGGCGTCGAAGCTTCGTGTCCTGCGGGACGCCGGACTCGAGCGCATCGTCGTTTGCGTCGACGAATCGCTCGCGTGCGACCGCGCCGGCTTCCGAGCGAGCGCCGTCCTGCCGTATCGTGGCCATGTCGACGCCGCGGCGCTCATTGCCGCCGCCGACCGGGTCGTCGCCGAGACGAAGCCGGGGCTCGGCGACGACTCCTTGACGTGGTAAGCGCGACCAGAAATGGATGCCGACGTCGTCGCCGCGCTCGCACCGTCCAAACCCCTCGGACGCCAACCGCGTGGCCATTCCCCTGCTCCCAATAATTGTGCGCGACGAGCAGGGCAAACAGACGGTGACAGACCCGGCCCTCCGCCGATACCCAAGGAGGCAATCGCAGCTTGCGCAAACGTGGCTGAAGGCGACGCCTGCACCGTGATGTTCGGACCGAATACCATTGACGGAACGTGCGCGAAAACCACCGATGGCGTGCTTGCCTGCCGTCCAAGTCATCCGCCGCCGGGGCCGCCGCCCGGGACCAGGTGATTTCCCATTCCGGCGCGTGGAGAATACCGAACATGGGTCGGGTTTCATGCGACCGTACCAACGCCGGAGGCCAGCCGGACCTGGCTCGCGATCGGACAACGTTGCTCTTAAGGAAGCATGAGCTCCGCTCACGGGTGCAGCTTCTCGCCCTTCGCCAGCATCTCCACGAACTTCGCAATGCGACGGGCTCGGGTCTCCG
>CAZVPE010000002.1:0-64883 GCA_964628155.1 uncultured Polyangiaceae bacterium
GGGGCGCCGATGCCTTTGACGGCGGAGGCGTGGGGGCTATCGAGCTCGGTCCCCCGTTTCGGCAGAGCGGCGGCAGCGACGGCGGTCGCCTCCTCCGGGCTGGCAATCCCCATGATCTTGGCGCACGCACTGCTGGCTGAGAGCGACGGAAGACGTCGTCGTGCGGGGGCAGTCGCTGTAGTCGCGTCCGCCGCGGCTGGCCTGGCGACGATCGTCTTGTTTCAGGCGGCTGCCGCCGGACGTTTTCCTTCGCTCCTCGCTGCGGTGCCGCCCATCGTGCTGCTCGCGTTCGCCGTGCGGCGCTATCGTGGGTCCGCATGAGCGACGTGGACTTGAGCCGACTGACCGGCTCGTGGGGGGCCGACGGAGGCGCCTGGGCCGTCATCGTTCACGGTGGGGCAGGGGACGTGGCCGTCGAGCACCGCTCTCGGCACATGGAAGGGTGCCGTGCCGCGGCGGCCGAAAGCGCGGAGGTCTTGCGCGCCGGCGGCAGCGCGTTGGATGCGGTCGAGCTTGCCGTGTCGCTGCTCGAGGACGACCCGCTGTTCAACGCGGGAACAGGAGCGTGCCTGAACGAAGAGGGGCTCATCGAACTCGACGCGGCAATCATGGAGGGTTCGAAAATGCGCGCCGGTGGCATCTGCGCGCTGCCACCGTTCGCGCATCCCATCGGAATCGCCCGTGCCGTGCTGGAGTACGGCCGTCATGTGCTCTACGCGGGCGAAGGCGCTCGACGGTTCGCTCTGGAGCGAGGCTTCTCTCCATCATCAGCCGAGGAGATGACGACCCCATTTGCCAGGGAGCGATGGATCGCGGCCCGTTCGAGGGGCGAGGGCGGTGCGGAGCGCCCCCCGACCCGCCCGGGCAGCTCGGCGGGAACGGTCGGTGCGGTCGCGCGCGACGCGCGGGGGACCGTCGCGGCCGCGACGAGCACGGGCGGTCAGCCAAACAAGAGCGTGGGCAGGGTGGGGGATTCGCCGATCATCGGTGCAGGGACCTATGCGGACGACGATGCCGGTGCGTGCTCCGCAACGGGGCAGGGTGAGGCCGCGCTGAGGGTGTGCCTGGCAAGATCTGCAGTCGACCACATGCGCTCGCGAGCGAGCCCCGAGAGAGCGGCACGGGCTGCCATTCGCACGATGGGGGCACGCGTTTCGGGCGCCGGCGGCGTCATCCTCGTCGATCCGACCGGAGCGCTCGGCCTCGCCTACAACACGAAAACAATGATCTGGGCCGCCGCCGGCGAGCGGCTACTTCCTCGGACGGGCGCGTGATTCGCGAAGGGGGACCCGACGGCCGGGTCCTTGGGGGCTCACGCGTCTTGGGGCTGCGGTTCGCCGCTCTTGCGGTCCATGGCCTCTTGCAGGCCGCAGCGGAGTCGCTGCGCCCGCTTGACGCGCTTGCTCTTCAGCGGGGTCGCAAGCCACTCATGCCGTTTCCTGACGTTCCAGATTGCCCGATTTGCCATGGGAAGGTGGCTTCACGCTAGTCGGGGATAGGAGCCAGCGCAACCTCCACGGCAATTGGAGCGGATCCGACCGTCGCGACGACCTCCTTGTCCCACGGAAAATAGCCACGTGCTTGGACGGTAACGTGGTGCACGCCAGGAGGTATTGCGACGCCGTGGGCTGCGACGAACTCGAGCGACCCTATCGGTTCGTCGTCGATGATCACGGTCGCGGCGGGCGGCCCCCCGCGGATCCGCAGCGACACGGTCGGCCGGTTCGGCTCCCTCGCGGGCTCGCATCCGGCGACGCAAATCCACACCGCGAGGATCCCTCGAGACGAACTCGTGAACTCCCGCTTCATGATCCTCCCCTCACTCCCATTCGATAGTGCCCGGCGGCTTGCTGGTGATGTCCAGCACGACGCGGTTGATTCCGCGGACCTCATTGGTGATTCGGGTGGAAATACGGGCCATGACGTCGTGAGGAAGCTTCGCCCAGTCCGCGGTCATCCCGTCGACGGATCGGACGACACGCACGGCACACACTTCTTCGTACGTGCGCTCGTCCCCCATCACGCCGACCGTCTTGACGGGCAGGAGCACGGCGAACGCCTGCCACACGACGTCATAGAGACCGGCCGTGCGGATCTCGTCGGTGACGATCGCATCGGCGGCGCGCAGGACTCCGAGCCGCTTCTCGGTCACGAGTCCCAGACAACGCACAGCGAGTCCAGGACCCGGGAACGGATGACGCCAAAGAAGGTCCCTGGGCATTCCGAGCTCTTCTCCGGCGGCGCGCACCTCGTCCTTGAAGAGTTCTCGAAGGGGCTCGATGAGCTTCAGATTCATCTTCTCTGGAAGCCCCCCGACGTTGTGGTGACTCTTGATGACGGCGCTCGGTCCCTTGAACGAAACGCTCTCGATGACGTCGGGGTAGAGCGTCCCTTGGACGAGCCACTTCGCGCCGGCCACTCGTTTTGCTTCCTCGTCGAACACCTCGATGAAAGCCCTCCCGATCGCCTTGCGCTTCAGCTCGGGGTCGGTGACTCCTTGCAGCGCCAAAAGGAAACGTTCACGCGCGTCGACGGCGACCAGATTCAAGTGAAAATTCTCTCGGAAAGTCGCCACCACCTGTTCGGCCTCGCCCCGACGCAGGAGACCGTTGTCGACGAAGATACAAGTGAGCCGGTGGCCGACCGCCTTGTGGCAGAGAACAGCCGCGACCGACGAGTCGACGCCGCCCGACAATCCGCAAAGGACGTGATCTTCATCGGGAACGCGGGCGCGCACCGCCGCGATGGCTTCTTCCGTGAACGCGCCGGGGGTCCAAGATGGCTCGAGCCGCGCGACATCGAACAGAAAAGAAGCGAGAATGTCCGAACCGCGAGGCGTATGCACGACTTCTGGGTGAAACTGGACACCGTAGATTCGCTGGGCCAGGTTTCCGACCGCGCAAAACGGCGTATTCCCGCTGACTCCGATCGTCTGAAACCCAGGCGGAAGCGACGTGATTCGGTCTCCGTGCGACATCCACACGTCGAGTGCTTCCCGCTTTGCAAAACGGTGGAAGATCCCCTCAGGGCGCTCTACCACGACGCGCGCATGCCCGTATTCCCGCTCGCTGGCTCGCTCGACTTTCCCGCCCAGAAGGTGGGCGAGGAGCTGAAGCCCGTAGCAGATGCCTAGAACGGGCACCCCGAGCTCGAAGATACGACGGTCCACGGTGGGGGCTCCGTCGAGATAGACGCTTGCGGGGCCGCCCGACAGGATGATGGCCCGCGGAGCCATCGCGCGAACCTGGTCGAAAGTGACACTGCAAGGGTGAATCTCGCAGTAAACGCGCTGTTCGCGGACGCGGCGAGCGATGAGCTGCGTGTACTGCGCGCCGAAGTCGAGGATGAGGACGAGCTCGCGAGCGGACATGGCCGACGCGTAGCAGATGGGGAAGCGAGAGGTAAGGGGGCGGCCTCGCCCCGCACGACCGCGTGAGTCGGGGCGTCAATTTGCGGTATCGTGCCGGTCATGATCGCCAGCATGGTCCCCGACCTTCGCGTGCCATTCATGCACGTGGGGCCGGTGCGAGTGCCGCTCCCGCGATACTTGACCCCAGGGGCCGCGGGAATGGATTTGCACGCGGCAATCGCGGAGCCAATCACTATCCCGCCCCTCGGCCGCGTGCAAGTGCCGACAGGGCTGGCGATCGCCCTTCCGTCCAGCTTCGAGGGACAAGTGCGCCCACGCTCGGGTTTGGCGGCGCGAGCCGGGATCACCGTGCTCAACGCGCCCGGCACGATCGACAGCGACTATCGCGGCGAGTTGAAGGTACTGCTCGTCAACGTGAGCGATGCTCCCGCCTCCATTGTCCCGCTGGAGCGCATCGCCCAACTCGTCATCGCGCCCGTGGCTCGCGCCGAGCTCGTAGCGGCCGACCAGCTCGACGCGACCGAGCGCGGCGACGGAGGATACGGGTCGACAGGGAGCCTTTGAGCTCTAGGTTTCGGGCATGCCGCAATCGGCGACGTGCTTATCGGCGAAGGGCAACGCGGTACGGGTGAGGGTCGCTGCGACGTTCCACGGCTGGACCATCGAAAGGCCCATGGGGCGCGGCAGCGTGTGCCAGAGCTGGCTCGCGTCACGGGGTTCCGAGAAAGCCGTGGTGCGCGTTCTAGAAGAGCGGTTCGCCGCGGACGCGCAAGCTCGCGTCGAATGGGAGCGGGCGAACTGGGCGGCAAACCGATTTCACCACCCGCGCGTCGTCAAGGTCATCGACCAAGGAGTCGACTCCTGCGGATCACCCGTCATCGTCCGCGCCTGGGCGAAGGGGGAGAGCCTCGAAGAGGCAATCCGGCGAGGGCGGTGGGAGCCCTTGTCTGCCCTGCGGCTCGTCGAACAGATTCTCGACGCGCTCGAGATGGCGCACGCCCACGGCATCGTGCACGGCCGCGTGTCCCCGACAAACGTCGTCGTGACACGCCGCGGCTCCGCGCGAGTCGTCGACTTCGCGACGCCGCCAGGGCTGCACGCTCGCAAGCCGGAGCACGTCGACGCGCTTGCAGCGGCGCACATCGGGCCCTTCACGCCGCCCGAACGGAAAATGTCGCCTCCGGCGCCGCCGAGCGAGGCCTTGGACGTGTGGTCCGTGGCCGCATGTTTGTACTTTGCGCTTGTCGGCAGGCCGCCGGTCGATTCACGCGAAGACCTGGCCCACCAGCTCGGGCAGCTTGGGCAGGCCCACGCCGGGGCGTGCGGTCGGGAGTCCTGCGACGACGTCGCGGCGGTCGTCCGGCTCGCCCTGAGCTCCGACCCGCAAGGGCGTTACGACAGCGCCTACGCGATGCTCGGAGATGTGCGGCGACTCTTGTCCGGCCGCAAGCCGAAGCTGGACGGAGCGCTCGCGCCCGTTCTCACGCAGAGCGCCTCCCTGCGCGCGGAGCTGCCGCCGCCGTCCTCGGGGGTCCTCCCGCAGAACGGCGTGGCTCGGGAGCCCGGGCGGCGCCCGACGAGCGAGTGGAGAGGCAACCTTCTGCTGATGGCCGCGATCGCCCTGCTCGTGGCGCTGGCAACGTTCGTCATGGTACGCGAGCGCTCTGCGGATCAATCCGGCCGACTCGGGGCACCCCGCGGCGCAATCATGCCGGCTTCAGCCCTCGCCACGCTTGATCTGGTAGCCGCGAATCTTCTTGTGCAAGTTGGTGCGCTCGACGCCGAGCAGGACCGCCGTTCGTGAGATGTTCCCGCCCGTCATCTTGAGCGTGTCGACGATGTACTGGCGCTCGGATCGCTCTCGGAATTCACGGAGCGTCAAGTGTTTCGCGCCCGGCATCGGGCTGGACAGCGCGCGCGGTGCATCCCCGGGATCTTCGTCGAGCGCCTCGAGCGGCTGTGTGGCGTCGGGCGAGGCGGAAAACTCAGCCTCTTCTTCGAACGGGCTCTCGTGGGGGTCCTCGGGTAAGTCCGCGACGGTCACGCGCTCACCAGAGAGGATCGCCGCTCGCTCCACGGCGTTCTTCAGCTCGCGCACGTTTCCAGGCCATTTGCGCGATACCAGCGCGTCCATCACGTTCGCGTCGATCGGTTTGGGGCGCACGCCGTTTTCGCGCGCGAACTGATCCATGAACGCCTGTACGAGCAGCGGGATGTCCTCCACCCGTTCGCGAAGCGCGGGACAGCGAATGGGAAAGACGGCGAGTCGGAAGAAGAGATCTTCGCGGAAGTTGCCGGACTCCACCGCCTTGGCCAAATCCTTGTTGGTGGCCGCGAGGACGCGTACGTCCACGTGGATCACGTGTTCGCTGCCGACGCGCGAGATGTCACCCGATTGTACGGCTCGCAATACTTTCGCTTGGGCGACCACGTCCATGTCGCCGATCTCGTCGAGGAACAACGTCCCGCCGTGAGCCTGCTCGAAGAGCCCCCGCCGCCGCTGCTGGGCGCCGGTGAACGCCCCCTTCTCGTGGCCGAACAGCTCGCTCTCGATGAGCTCGCGAGGGATCGCGGCGCAGTTGACTTTGACGAACGGCCCGTCGGCGCGCGGGGAAAGGTGATGGATGGCACGCGCGATGAGCTCCTTGCCCGTACCGCTTTCGCCCGTGATGAGAACCGAGGCCTTCGTAGGCGACACACGCTCGATTTCGTGAAAAAGGCGCAGGATCGGAGCGCTTCGACCGATCATCTCGTGGCGCTGAAGCTGCTGCTCGGTCACGCGAGCCAGCTCACGGCGCGTGAGCGCCGCATGAAGGACATTGCGCACACTGACGAGCACGCGCTCGCGTTCGAGTGGTTTCTCGAAAAAATCGCTCGCCCCGAGCTTGATGGCTTGCACCGCGTCTTGCACCGTCGCGTGACCGCTGATGATGATGATGGGCACGTCCCGGGTGGCGTCGTCGCTGCGGATCTTCGCGAGCGCGTCCAGGCCACTCATGTCCGGCAGCTTCACGTCCAAAATCGCCAGGTCGACGGGCGCCGTCGGGCTGGCGAGTATCGAGAGTGCAAGTGATGCGGTCTCGGCTCCGAGGACCCGGTAGCCTTCTCCCTCCAAAACGAGCTGCAGCGTGCGACGAATGTTCTTCTCGTCGTCGACGACGAGTATGGTGCGTGGTGCCGGCGCACCCGGAGGGGGCACCGAGGGGGACAGCTTGTTAGGCGTCGCCAGAGAAGGATCAGCCATGATCCGGCTCTCGATAATCCTCAAGCTCCGCGCTGCTTGAGGTAAGCGAGATAGCCGACCGCCCTCGCCACGAGCGGACTGCGGGGGTCGCCCCGCAGCACGGTTTCGAAGGCTCGCCGCGCTTGATCCCACTTGTGCATGCGGAGATACGTCTGCCCAAGGAGAAGGAGGGCCTCGGCTTCGAGGTCCGACGGCTGTTTGGCGTCGTTGCGCAGCCCCTCGAGACCGGCGGCGTAGCTACGAAGCGCATATTCGACGCGCGCGACGGTCGCATCGTAGTTGTCTTTGTCGAGATAATATCGCGCGACGTAAAGCTCGTGACGCACCAGTCGGCCGAGGACTTGTGCGAGGAGTTCGCGAACATGAGGGGACTGTTTGGAGTCGGGATAGTCTGTTAGATACGATTTGAGCTCCTTGTATGCGTCGACGACGGAAACCTGATCACGCTCTTCCGCCGCCGGCATGAGGAAAGACTCTGGGATCTCCGCATACGTGCCCTCTGCCATGCGCGCCCGCGCGTAGGCCACGTCTTCGGCGTCCGACCGATGGGCGTGGATGAATTCCTTGTACTCACGCATGGCGTCCGCAAACTTTTCTTGCTCGAAGTCGGCGTCCGCAATGCGTAGCTCCGCTTGGCGAGCATACTTGGAGTAGCTGTACTTGCGCTTCACCTCTCGAAAGAGAGTTTGCGCTTCTATCCAGCTATGGGCATTGTAGCGAGACATCGCCTCGTCGTAGGCGCGTTTGGCGTCTTCGGTGTAGCCGAGCGGGTTTTTGGCCGGCTGGTTTTCGCACGCGGCGACCCCCAGGAGCGCGATCGTGGCCAGCGCAGCCGCAGAAAAAAACTTCATGCCGCTGCGACCGTAGCACGTGCCGCCTCGCTGGCGGCTAACGGTCGGCGCGCCAGCGAGCGATACGGCGGGGCGGCGCCACCCCCTCCTCGGCGGCATGCTTCCACGCCGACCGGACGATGAGACGGACTTTGTCCGCCAATCCTTCGGGCGGCTCGGGCGTGAGGGTGACGGCCACCGCGCCATCGCCGTCGAGCCTCGCCACGAGGTGGAAGCACGCTTCGTGCGTAGCGGCCTGACCTTCGTATCGCCAAGGTGGACCTTCGGCGACGGAGCGTTCGGCCACGAATCGAACGCCGCTCTCCAGGTGATGTCCGACGATTGCCACGCCGTCTCCTCCGACCCAAGGTCACTCGTACCACTACCGAAGTCTGGAGTCGTGCTAGATCCACTCCCCGGCCGCCTCAATGCAAAAGAACCCGATTACGCCCGAGGGCGCTGCCAAGCTCCGCGACGAGCTCCATCATCTCAAGAGCGTCGAACGACCGGCGATCATTCAGGCCATCGCGACCGCGAGGGAGCACGGCGACCTCAGCGAGAACGCCGAGTATCATGCGGCGCGCGACCGTCAATCGTTTATCGAAGGCCGCGTCAAAGAGATTGAGCACAAGCTCGCCCTTGCGGAAGTGATCGACCCGAGCAAGCTCGCGGGCGACCGAGTGGCTTTCGGGGCCACCGTCAAGCTATCGAATGCCGACACGGGCGAAGAAGCCACGTATCGCATCCTCGGGGCCGACGAGGCCGACCTGGCCAAGGGAACCATTAGCGTCACGAGCCCGCTGGCCCGTTCGCTCATCGGCAAGCAGGCCGGCGACGAGGTGAAGGTCCGAATGCCTGGCGGCGAGCGCACCTACGAGATCCTCGACATCAGCTTCGGCTGATCCGCGGGTGCAGTCCGAATCTCATTCACGAATCCCTCGTGCGCCCGACCGGCAAGCGCCTCCGCCTCCAATCGCAATCCAGCCCCCGAGTGGGACCGTGACTGCGGGCCTCGGTCGAAAACTGGAGGCAGCATTGGTCGACGCCGCCGCGGTCGCGGCGGCATGGGCCGGGCTACTTTTGGCAGAAAACGTCGTCGTTGGATTTCTTTGGCGCGAGCAGTTCTCCGGAGCCTGGGAGATCTCTCTTTCCCGTCACACCATCGTCCCCATTGCGCTGGTGATCTTCGCGCCGCTCTCGCTGGCGGTCGTAGCCCTTTGGGCCGCGGCACGGAAGGCCGCGGAAGGCGCGCGCGGGGCACGCTGGGCGATCGCGGTTGCTGGAGCACTGGCAGGGGCCGCAATCGCGGTGGGCGTCACGGGCGGCCGACATTTCGAAAACAGGTGGGTTCGGTCGGCATTCATCGCCGTGCTGGCCGGTTCGGGAGGACTGGTCAGCGAGCGTGTCGCACCTCGGCTCACCGTGCTAGCCCGCCGCCAGCCGCTGTTTCTTGCGGCCTTCGGCGCTTTGGTCACGGCTGGGGCCTGGCTCTCCGACAGCTATGTTCTGAATCGACTCTACGTCGGCTTCCACATGGCGATGTTCGCCGGCTCGCTACTCGGCGCAGCCCTCGTGGGCATGGCTTTTCGGGGCGATTCGGCTCCGGGCTGGACGGGTCGGGTCCTGGCGATGTTCGTGGGGTCGCTCGTAGCCTTGTGCGCCGCATGGGCGCCCCGCGCGGCCCAGATGCTCGACCGTGCCGCAAACCTCCGGATCGCGCTGGTCGAACACGCGCCTTTGCTGGGCCGGGCCCTGGTCGTCGCGACGCGTTGGCGCCGCCCCGCGGACGACGGCCCACGCCCGGACGCGCTCCCGTCACTTGCGCCCGGTGAAGTGGCCCGCTCGCTCGATTGGTCGGGACACGATCTCGTCTTGTTGACGGTCGACGCGCTGCGAGCCGATCACGTCTCCGCTTACGGCTACCCGCGCGCGACGACTCCGAACATCGACGCGCTCGCGCGCGAGGGGACCCTGTTCGAGCACGCATACTGCCCCACGCCCCATACGTCGTATTCCATAAGTTCGATGCTGACGGGCAAATACCTCCGACCACTCCTCGATGTCGGCCTCGGAGAAGACTCGGAGACGTGGTCGCAGTCCCTTCGCCGCTACGGATGGCGCACGGCGGCATTTTACCCGCCAGCGGTGTTCTTCATCGACGAGAACCGATTCATTCGCTTCGAGCGCGATCACCTCGGGTTCGAGTACGCCAAAGTGGAGTTCGCCGATCCGGCCCTACGCGAAAGACAGGTGACCGAGTACCTGAATCGAGCCGCGCCGCAAGCACCTCTCTTTCTATGGGTTCATTTCTTCGAGCCTCACGAGCCGTACATCGCCCACGAGAACCACGTTTTTGCGGGTGGCGCGTCGCCGGACGTCGATGCGTACGACAGCGAGGTTGCCGCCGCCGACGAGGGGATCGGGCGGATCATCCGCCTCATCCGGGCGCAACGACCGGGCGCAGTATTCTTCGTGACCGCGGACCACGGAGAGGAGTTCGGCGAGCACGGGGGTCACTATCACGGCACTACGGTCTACGAAGAGCAGGTCCGAGTTCCGATGGTGGTGGCGGGACCGGGAGTGCGCACGGGGCAGCGCCTAAAGACCGTCGTGCAGACGATCGATCTGCTGCCGACGGCTCTTTCGGCTCTCGGGATACCGCGACCCGCTCGGCTCCGAGGCCGCGATCTGGGCTCGCAGCTCGCAGGAAAAGTGGACGTGAATGGAGACGCCGGGTTCGCGTTTGCAGAGACGGACGACTATGCGCTGGTGGCATCGGGCGACGACCGGCTGGTGTGCCAGCGGCGCGCGGCAGCGTGCGCCGGATTCCGTCTGAGAGAAGACCCCGGCGAGCATCGCGATATCGCGGGCAGCGAAGCGGCCCGTTTCGAGGATCTTCGGGCGATGCTGCGGTCGGTCGAAAGAGACCATGGCCGCTACGAAGCATCGACGGGTCCCGCATGGCCAGAGGCGATTCGACGCGGCATGCAAGGCGACGGCGACGTTGCCACGGACGCGGCTACTCTCCTCGACGACGCGGACGTCGTCGTCCGTCGCAAAGCGGCTGAAGTATGCTTTCGGTTGCACGTTGCGGCGACGGTCGCGGCTACGAAACGCTCACTCGAGCGCGACGAAGACGAGGAGGTGCGCCGATGGTCCGCGCTCGCGCTCGTACGTACCGGGGAACCGATCGCGGCGCTCGTCGATGGCCTCCTGAGAGACAAAGATCGCAAGTGGCGTCGCTCTGCAGCGCTCGTGCTCGGCGAGCGAGGCGAGGATAGAGCGTGCGACGAGCTCGCAACCTGGTGGCGCGACTCGCTGCCCCCGCCGGGAGCCGACCGGGACGCGCCGGGTGTTCCGTTCCGAATCGCCCTCGTCCTCGCCGACGCCGAGCAGCTCGTCGCCGCGACGGGGAAGGCCCACTGCCGAAGCGCGGTCCCCTCGTTGCTGCGTGCGCTCGACGACGTGCGGATTCGCCCGCTGGTCGCCGACGCTCTCGGCGAGATCGGCGACGAACGCGCGCGCGCACGGCTGCTCGCTCTCTTTCAGACCGAGCCGTACGTTACCGCTCGCCCCCACGAGGCTCGCGCCCTTCTCGCGCTGGGAACGCGCGCTTGGGCGGCCGCTGAAGGCCCCGCACCGGCGCTGGATACGACACTGTCTTCTCCGACAGCTGCCGTGTCCACGCTGAAGCTCCTCGTCCTGCTGTCGGACGCGAACGCGGCGCTCGACGTCCGGATAGATGATGCACCTTTGCAGCCTGCACCCACCGGAACCGAGGTGCGCGCCATTGATTTCGCCTCGCCCCGTAGCGGACGCCTGCGGCTGCGCCTACGCACTTCGAGCGGTGGGGTCGTCGCGCTCTGGCTGGCTTCCGCCGAGCGACTTGATTGAGCGACGACCCGCACATAACCTCCCGGCTGTTTCGACCATCCTTCAGAGGTCCGAACGAGGAGTAGCCGTGCCGGACGACGATCAAAGCCCCGATCGAGAGATGCCAACGCCCGTGCCGTCGGAAAAGAACGACGGACGACCCGCGGAGGAGGAAGCGCGCACCGGAGGCCTTGGGGACGAGCCAAACCCGGAAGACCGATTCCGGCCGGAGGCGATTGCCGCCCGGGTGGATCGCATCGGCGAGGAGACCGACCTCGACCGAATCGCACGCCAGGAAGAGCAGAAGCTCCTCGAGCGAAAGAAGCAGCAGAAGCAGGGCAAGCGCGGGCTCGAGGCCGCCGCCTCCAAGCGGTTGGCGAAGATCGGGGAAGGGAAGGTCAAGCGGCCCTCGATGGCCACGGAAGCGTACGCCCCGGAGGCCGATCCGCTTCTCGATCGCCTCCAAAACGTGCGCCGATGGATCCGGGGACATCAGCAGCTCTTCGGGGCGCTCTTGGCCGTGGTCGTGCTCGGCGTTGGAGGCACTCTCGGTTGGGCCTATCGGCAGGCCAAGCAAGAGGCGGAAGGCTCGGCGACCCTCGCCCGCGGGTTTGCGGACGAACACGGCCACGTCTCCGACAAGGAAGACGACGAGGACGACACTTCGAGAGCTGCGCAGTTCTACCCAACGTTCAAATCGATCGCGGACCGCCGCAACGCAGCGCTCGCCAAGTACAGAGAGGTCGAAGGCAAGTACCCGGGCACGGGGGCAGCCATCCTTGCGCGCCTCGCAGAAGCGGGCCTGCTGTTGGATCAAGGGGACGCGAAAGGCGCGAGCCTCGCGTACGAAGAGGTGAAGGCCTCACCGCTGGCCCTTGCCGATGCGGAAGTTCGCGGCCGCTCCCTGGAAGGAATCGGTTTCAGCCGCGAATTACTCGCGCAGAGCGATCCACCGGGCAAGGACAAGCACCTGGACGACGCGTTTTCTGCGTTCAAGTCACTCGAGCAAGTCGACGTCGAGGGTTTTCGAGAGCTCGGTATGTACCATCAAGCGCGCGTGCTTCAGGCGAAAGGGGACAAGGCCAAGGCCGAGGCGATCCTGAAGGACGTTTACAAGCGCGTGAGCGAACCGGGGGAGGGGCACCCCTTCTCATACCTCGAATTTGCTGTCGAAGACCGTCTCCGCGAACTCGACCCGAGCGCGCTTCCCCCGAAGTCGGCGAAGAAAGCGGGGACCGGGCCCGGGGGTAACCTCGACATCAACGACCCGAAGGTGCAGGAGTTGATCCGCCAACTCCAACAAAAAGGAAGCATGCCTCCAACCGGCGGGCCGGGCGGGGCGCCGTGATTTCGGTCCCAAAGCTCTTTCTCGTCGTTGGAGCCGCGTGGACGCTCGGTTGCAGCACGCTCGCGACGAGCAACGACCGCGTCAATCCCGACACGCCTCTTTGGTTCAATCGCCCGGCCGGTGCGATGCAGCTGCTCTTCTTGCGCAGCGTGACGGCCGAAACGCGTTCCGTAGGCGAGGCGTACGAGCGAGGCCGGGCTGCGCTCGATATCTTTCGCGGCCGACTGTTCGTCGGCACGAGCGACCATGGGCTCTACGCCATCCGCGCCACGAGCGGAAGTACGATTTGGCGCTTCGAAACGCTTGGGGCCGTTCACAGCGAGCCCTTGTACGATTCCGCGCTCGACTTCGTTTATTTCGGCTCGAACGACGGGGCCCTCTACGCTTTGCGTGCCAGTGACGGAAGTCTCGTGTGGCGGTTCGATACCGGCGCCGAAATCTCTCGCAAGGCTGTGTTGAGCGGCGAGATTCTTTATTTCGCGAACGCGGCGGACAACCTCTTCGCGGTCGATCGGCGGACCGCTCGGCGCGTGTGGCAAGTTCATCGCACGCCTGCTCTCGGTATGGAAATAAGCGGCCACGCGGGGCCGGCCGTCGACCACGGATTGGCCTTCTTCGCATTCTCCGATGGGCACGTCGGCGCCTACGACGCCGGAGATGGCAGCGAGCGTTGGGCGCCAGTCGACCTCTCGGCGGAAGCGGAGCAGTCGCAAGGAGGGCAGGCGCTGCCTTACTTGGATGTCGACACGACGCCGATCCCGTGGGACCTCGGGCCACAGGGCCACGTGATTTTCGTCGCGAGTTACGCCGGAGGCGTCTACGCGCTCGACCAAGAGCACGGCGTGCCTGTGTGGAAAAACGAGAAAGCTTTGGGAATTACGGATCTGGCGCTCTGGAAAGAGCGAGCGCATTCGCCAAGACCTGGAAGCCCGCTCTATGTTCCCGGAGGACCGGCCGCAGCCGCGCGGGAGATCCTCTTCGCCTCGAGTGGCGAAAGTGGGCTCTGGGCACTGGATCCGGCAAGCGGCAAAGCGCTGTGGCGAATGCCGATCCCCGAGGGAGGAATCACCGCGCCGGTCCCCATCGCGGGCGCACTCCTAGTTGGAACGACCCGTTACGGCGCTTTTTTGCTGTCCCCAATCGATGGGCGCCCAATCGACGGTATCGACTTGGGGACCGGCTTCTCGCAGACGCCGGCGGCATTTGGCAATCGGGCTTATCTCCTGAGCAACGCAGGGACGTTGTTGGGGCTCGAGATCGATCCCCCAGGGGGAAGATAGGCGGGCCAAAGGTCCGCTTGGTCTCCTGAGCAACGCAGAACCTTAACGGCGCCCATGAAGCCGATAAGGAGTCTTATGTGAACTCGGCCCGCATTCTCCGCGGAGAGACACTCCGACCACTCCGATCCACGCAAATGCTCGCGAAGACGCGAGAACCAGGCCCGCGGCAAGGACCTCGTCGCCGAAAACCGCGACACAACGTTCGGCGAACCGTTCCCGGGGGCCCCCTGCGGAGCTCGTCGGGCTGTCGAGCCTCTAAGTTAGCGGAATCAAAATGATTTCCGTGCGAACGGAGGGACTTGAACCCTCACGTGAGTTACCACGCCAGAACCTGAATCTGGTGCGTCTGCCAATTCCGCCACGTTCGCGTGGGGAGCGATGTGTATTCGGCGGCTTGCACCTCGTCAAGCAAGGGCTCGGCCGGGGCTATTGACCCCGCGCGCCGCTGGGCCGGGACTATTGATCCCCCGCGCCGGGTCCCCCGCGTTTAGGTTCTCGTGCTTTACGCGGGCGGTCGACGGCGGCCACCGGCGGATGGGACGATGGGCGCAGCTCGACGTTGAGCCCGACCGCGTTTGCCACGGCCGTCAGAATGCGAAGCGTCGGGTTTCCAACCCCACGCTCGACCTCGGAGACCTGGCCTTGGTCGACGTGCGCAGCCTTGGCCACTTGCCTCTGGGTAAGCCTCTTTTCGAGTCGCGCTTGAGCGAGACAGCGACCCAGGCGGTAGTGACCTCGGTCAGGTTCGATCCGGGTAACGTCCTCCGAATCTTCGAAGTTCGCCTCGACCCGGACCGTATCGGTGAATTCGCTGCACTTGATGACCATGAGAACTCGACGATCTTGCGCCAAGCAGGGAGAAAGCGGCGCTCCTCGTGGAAGCTGTGGCGTCTGGAGCCGCCTCGGGCTCAAAAAACAGGAAGGTATCGCAGGTGCACCTTCAAGTAGGCCCGCGCTTCGATTGTGCCGCCCACGCTGCTCGGCGATACTGATCCGCCCATGCGCTTTTCCCGAACGATTCCGCTGATTGCTGGCACCTGCGTCTCGCTGATCAGCCTACTGGTCGAACCGGCGTTTGCGCAGTCCGATGCCGACCGCGCGACGGCCCGAAGCCTTGGCGTCGAAGGGCAACACGCGCTCGACAGCAAGGACTACAAGTCCGCAGAAGACCGCTTCCGCCGTGCCGAAAGCCTGGTCAACGCGCCGACGTTGATGCTGGGGCTCGCTCGCGCACTGGCCGGCCTCGGGAGATACGTCGAATCGCAAGAGACGTACAACCGCATCCTTCGCGAGGGCGTCGTGCCAGGAGCGCCGGAGCCCTTCAAGAGGGCGCTCAACGACGCCAAGCGCGAAGTGGACGGCGTGGGGGCCAAGGTCGCCGGTGTGACGATCACGGTCCGCGGCTCCGACGGAGCCGACGTACCGAACCCGAAGGTTTTGCTCGACGGATCCCCGGTCAGCGTCGCCTCGCTGGGGGTGCGACGATCGATCGATCCCGGGTCCCACGTTCTGCAAGTCAGCGGGGACGGGTTCAAGCCCGCCGAACGACACTTCGACGTGGCGACGGGCGGCTCAGTCGAACAGCCCATCACGCTGGAAGGCGACCGAAGCGCCGCCTCTCCGCCCGGCGCGGAGCCAACCGCTCCGGGCCCGGCGCCCACCGCTGCGGCGCCCGAGCAGGCGTCGACGACGGCCAGCGGAGGCGCTCGCGGCGCCCTACCGTGGATAGCGCTCGGAGTGGGCGCGCTCGGACTCGGCGTGGGTGGCGCAACCGGCCTCTTGGCCATGGGCCAACATTCGCATCTGACCAACGTCTGCTCGGGGACGACGTGCCCCGGGAGCGAACAGAGCGATGTCGACAACTACCACACGATGGCGCTGGTCTCGACCGTCGGATTCATCGTCGGCGGCGCCGCCGTCGCGACGGGCGCGATCCTCCTTCTGACACGCCCGAAAACCGAGAACGCCTCGCTCGCGGTCCCCCGTCACGCGCCCATACGCGTCGTTCCGGTCGTTGGCTTCGGATCGATCGGAGCGTTCGGCGAATTCTAGGGCGAACCGGCGCGGAGGGGTCGACGAGGCGCCCGATGC
Source organism: uncultured Polyangiaceae bacterium (assembly GCA_964628155.1). GTDB lineage: Bacteria > Myxococcota_A > Polyangia > Polyangiales > Polyangiaceae > Palsa-1150. The sequence goes on from CAZVPE010000002.1 coordinate 16,037, forward strand.
TCGCTATACGCGAGATCTCGCCGCGCCATGATCGAAGCCTTCGTCTTTCGCCGTGTGCGTGCGATCGATCCCGCCCATACGCTCGACGCTGTGGTGGACGTGTTGGTCGAGCGCGACCGCATCACGCGCGTGGGGCGTGACGCTGCCCGTGACATCGGTTCGAGCGACCGCGTCCGCGTCATCGAGAGCTCGGGCGCTTGGCTGCTCCCGGGGCTGGTCGACATACACGCCCACCTGCGCGAGCCAGGCTTCGAGGGCAAAGAGGATCTGACGAGCGGCCTACGCGCCGCGGCCGCCGGAGGATTCGTCGACGTCTGCTGCATGCCCAACACCCGGCCGGTCAACGATTCGCGTGTCGTCACGGAGATGCTGATCGCGAAGGCTCGCGCTCTATCGACCGTCCGTTTGCACCCGATCGGCGCGATCACGGTCGGGCAAAAGGGAGAGCAGCTCACCGAGATGGTGGATATGAAGGAAGCCGGGGCGGTCGCCGTCAGCGACGACGGGCGATGCGTGACCAGCAGCCAAGTCATGCGCCGCGCGCTCGAATATGCGTCGACCTTCGACCTACCGGTGATTCAGCACGCGGAGGACCACGCTCTCACCGAATCGGCGCAGATGCACGAGGGGGCCATCTCGACCCGTCTGGGCTTGCGCGGGTGGCCTCGCGTCGCCGAAGACGTGATCGTCGCGCGCGACGTGATCCTGGCCGAGTACGTAGGGGCCCGTTATCACGTGGCGCATTTGTCGACGATGGGGGCCGTGCGCCTCGTGCGGGAGGCAAAGTCGCGCGGCATCGCGGTCACCGCAGAGGTGACGCCTCACCATTTGCTGCTCACCGACGCGGACCTCCTGGGCTACGACACGGCTTGCAAGGTCAACCCTCCGCTGCGCGAGCCGCAAGACCTGGAAGCGCTTCGCTCCGCCCTCGCCGACGGCACCATCGACTGCGTGGCTACCGACCACGCCCCGCACGGTTCACTCGACAAGAATGTCGAGCTGGCCGAGGCCGCGCCCGGAATGATCGGGCTCGAACTCTGCGTGCCGCTCTTGCTCGGGCTCGTGCGAAGCGGCCATCTTCCGATCGGGCGCCTCGTCGACTCGCTGACAGCTTCTCCGGCGCGGGTCGTGGGCATCGAGGCCCCTTCCATTCGTGAAGGAGCCCGCGCCGATCTCGCCATGATAGATCCTCAAGCGAGTTATGCGATCGACGCCCGCATGCTCCAGTCGAAAAGCAAGAACACTCCGTTCATGGGACGCACGGTCACGGGCAGGGTGTCGATGACCATGTGCGAGGGCCGCATCGTCCACGAGAACGGCATATCTCCCGTCCCACTCGGGCGGGGTCGACACGCGGAGGAGGCTCGGTGAGCGATCTCACGGATCTGAGCGCGGATCGGGCTTGGCTCGTCCTTGCTGACGGGGCGACGTTCGCCGGTCGGCCCTTTGGCGCACGCGGAACGACCGTGGGCGAGGCCGTCTTTACGACGACGACGACCGGGTACCAGGAGGTTTTGACCGATCCTTCGTATCACGCGCAGATCGTCACGATGACCGCGCCCGAGATCGGCAACGTCGGCGTGAACACCTCGGACAGCGAGGCGGTCGGAAACGCGCCCTCGGCCGCCGGCTTCGTCGTGCGGAGCGTCAGCCCGATCGCGTCGAACTGGCGTGCGCAAGAGTCGCTCGACGCGTACCTCGCTCGCTACGGGATCGTGGGCATCACCGAAGTCGACACGCGAGCGCTGACGCGACACTTGCGCGACCACGGGTCGCAGAACGCGGCCATCGGGACCGGTTCGCCCGAATCGCTCCTGAGGCGCGCACGTGAAGCGCCGGACATGAACGGCCTCGACCTCGTTCGCTTCGTCACGCCGAAATCACCCTATCTGTGGACCGAGGGCCGTGGCGCGTGGGCGACGTCCCCTGCCCGGCCGCCCAAGCATCACGTGGTCGTCTTCGATTTCGGAGCCAAGCGCAACATCCTCCGGTGTCTCGCCGACAGTGGATGCCGATTGACCGTGGTCCCGGCGACGACGACGGCGAGCGACGTCCTCGCACTTCACCCCGACGGGGTGTTCTTCTCGAACGGCCCTGGCGACCCCGCAGCGGTCACGTACGCCGTGGACACCATTCGCTCGATCCTCGGCAAGCAGCCGGTGTTCGGCATCTGCCTAGGCCATCAGCTTTTGGCGCTGGCGCTCGGCGCCAAGACTTACAAGCTCAAGTTCGGACACCGTGGCGCCAACCAGCCGGTGAAGGACCTCGCGACGGGGCGCGTGGAGATTACGACGCAAAACCACGGCTTCTGCGTCGATCGGGCGACCCTTCCGCCCGGCGTCATCTCGACTCACGTGCACTTGAACGACGGAACGTCGGAGGGGCTCGCCGTTCCGAGCCTGCGCGCCTTCAGCGTCCAGTATCACCCAGAAGCGGCCGCTGGCCCTCATGATGCGCTCTACATGTTCGAGCGGTTCGTCCGGGCGATGGAGTAACGGCCACTATCCCCGCTTGGCGAGCGCCTCGGCCAACTTCGTGTCGTAGCGCCCACCGCGGAACTGCGCATCGGCCAGGATCTTTCGCAGAAACACGAGGTTCGTCGTGCAAGGAGCGATCGTCGTGCCGGCCAGCGCGCGGTCGAGCTCCTCGATTGCGGCCTCCCTCGTCTCGCCCCAAGCGACGACCTTGGCGACCATCGGATCGTAAAACGGTGTGACCTTGCTGCCCGCTCGCACGCCCGACTCGATCCGCAGTGTGCGGCTCTGCACCTCGCCGCGTCCCCCCGCCCATACGAGTTCGTCGATGGGACCCGGTCTGGGCAGGAACCCCTTGCTCGGGTCTTCCGCATACACCCGCGCTTCGACCGAGTGCCCGCGCCTTTCTACGCTCGATAGGTCCGGCAAGCGTTCGCCCGCCGCGACCTCAAGCTGCAGCTCCACGAGGTCGAGGCCCGTCACCATCTCGGTCACCGGATGCTCGACTTGAAGCCGCGCGTTGACTTCGAGAAAGAATAGGTTGCCCTCCGCGTCGGCAAGAAACTCGCACGTTCCCGCGCCCACGTATCCGGCGTGAGTCACGACCCGGAGCGCCGCATCGAAGAGCTCACGGCGGCGCTGCTCGCCCGATTCCCCCTCGAAGAAAGCCGCGGGTGACGGCGTCTCCTCGATGATTTTTTGGTGCCGCCGCTGGACGCTGCACTCGCGCTCTCCAAGCGCGTATGCGCCTCCGTACGTATCGCAAAAAACTTGCACTTCGATGTGGCGCGGCTCCTCGACATACCGCTCCAAGTACACACGCGCGTCGGCGAAGGCGGCCTTGCCGCGGTCCGAGCAGCTCTTGAGAGCTCGCTCGAGCTGCGCGGGTTCGGAGACCACCTGCATGCCGATTCCCCCACCGCCCCCGACTGCCTTGACCACCAGCGGATAGCCAACGTTCGCCGCGGCGCGATGGGCGCTCGCGACCGCCTCCTCCGTGTCAACCGACACGGGGTCGAATGTCCCTGGAACAGGCTGCGTGCCCGCCGCGAGGGCGACGTGACGGGCCTTCATCTTGTCGCCGAACGCCTCGAGCGCACCCGGCGGAGCACCGACGAACACCGCGCCGGCATCCGCGACCGCCCGCGCGAACGAAGGCTTTTCGCTCAAAAAGCCGTAGCCGGGATGCACGGCCTGGGCTCCGGTACTCCGGATCGCCGAAACGATCGCGTCGATGTTCAGATACGACTCCTTCGCAGGCGCCGGACCCACGAGCACCGCCTCGTCGGCGTCCGTCACGTGGGGTGCGTCGCGGTCTGCCTCGGAGAAGACGGCCACGGTGCGAACGCCGAGGCGCTTGCACGTGCGCAGGACGCGGCGAGCGATTTCCCCACGGTTGGCGACCAGGACTTTATCGAATGACCTTCGCATCCCGAATGGGCGCCGATCTCAGGGAGAGCGGAGGGTCAGCGGCCCGAGGTAGTCCCGCTTGCCGATGTTGACGCCGTTGTGCCTGAGGATCGCGAACGCGTGTGTCAGGTGAAAAAAGAAGTTCGGCACGCCGTGCTCGAGGAAGTAATCGGCCCCCGTCATCACTTTGCCTTCCCAGCGAGGTTGCGAAATGACCCGCTTCGCGGCGCCGTGGAAGTCATTCGGGGAGAAGCTCTCGAGGTACGCCACAACCGTACGAACCCGCGCGCGGAGTTCTTCGAGCGTCTGCTCCGTATCGGGGTGCGAGGGGGCGTCCTTTCCGGCCAGCCGCGCGGCCACGAACTTCGCGGTATCGCAGGCGGATTGAACCTGACGCGCAAAGGCGAACTGGTCTGGGGCGAGGCGGAGGCCGACGAATACGTTCGGGTCGAACGACTTCGAGTGCGCGTACGACGTGGCAGCTTCGATCCACTTGTCGAGCTGACCGAGGAGTTTCTTCATCTCACCGATGGTTTCGAAATACATGCGGCGAGTGTACTCCCCCTAAGCGCTCCGTGGAACGCCGCTGTCCGCCGATCACGCTGCCAAAGACGCTCCGGCCACGCCAAGCGTGCGCGACTGCTCCCGGCTCGACACGAGGTCGCCTCTTCGCGGTCACGCGTCAGCCACCGCCGCGCGCAGAATCGCTTCGAGCTCGCCGTCGGTCAGGACGATGGGGTTGTTCTTCATGCTCCCTCCGCGCGCCCCCGCGACGATCGCGGACACGTCGGCGGGGCGTGCCCCGAACGCATCTAGGGCCTTCGCTCCCAGGCGGCGGCGGAGCGCTCCCAAGTCATCGGCCAGGCGCACGGGATCGGCGTTTCCCGTCAGCGCCTCAGCCAGCGCACCATACCGCGCGAGCGCCCGCCCGCTGGGGTCGCGGGCTCGGAGCGCGCCGACGTTGCTCCGAATCGTCGGGGAAAGCAGCGCGGCGCACGCGGCACCGTGCGGAATCGTGCAGCGCCCTCCGAGCGGTGCTGCGAGCCCGTGCACCGCCCCCAGCCCCGCGTTGGCGAGGGCAATCCCACCCCAGAGGCTAGCGAGCGCCAGCTCGTCCCAGGCCCCCGTTTCCTCGCCTTCCGCGAGCCTGCGGAGAGCCGCGGTCGCGCGCCGGGCGCCTTCGAAAGCGAGAAGATCCGTCGTCGGCTGCGCGCCGAGCGACACGTACGCTTCGATGAGGTGCGTGAGGGCATCGAGCGCCGCGGCCACGGCCACTTGGGGCGGCGCAGTCGCGATCAGATCGGGGTCGACGATCGCGACGCAGGGCAACATCCGATCGTCGCGCATACTGCGTTTGAGAGCCGCCTGCGGAACCCGCAGGACCGCGTTGCGCGTCACTTCGGAGCCCGTTCCGGCCGTGGTGGGCACGGCGATGACCGGCAAGGGAGCCGCCCGAAGCGCGCGGCCCTCCCCGCCTGGCAAGTCTTCGAGATAGTCGACGGCGGAGCCGCCACTCGTCGCGACCGCGGCGATGGCCTTCGCCGTGTCGAGCACGCTGCCGCCTCCCATGGCCACGACCACCTGCGCTCCACAACCGGTCGCGATCGCGGCGCCTTGGTCGATCGACCCGACGTCAGGCTCACCGGACACCCTACACAGCTCCACGGCAAGGCCGGCGGACGCAAAGCGCTGGCGCGCGCGCTCGAGCTCGCCGCTCGCCTCGAGCGATCGCGCCCCCGTGACGAAGAGCACGCGCCGGCCGAAACGCGCGGCCGCTTCTGCGACCCTGCTGCGCGCTCCGCGGCCGAACGCGATGGCGCCTGCCGTCCGGAAGGCGAACGCGCACGGAGGTGGACTAACTCGATGCGACATCCCAAGGCTCGGGGAAGAGAGAAACGTGTTTCAGGCCGACGCGCGGTTCAGCCATCAACGGCGCGACGGCTGCCTTCCACGCAAGATAGTGCGCCGTCTGCTGGTGCTCACGAAAGCCTTCTTCGTCTCGGTACACCTCGTAGAGAAAGAAGCGGGCCGAATCGTCGACCGCGCGGAGGACGTCGAACCGTACGTTCTTGGGCTCGCGGCGCGTCGCCTCCGCGTTCGTCCGTGTCGCAGAGACGAACGCGTCCGTTCGATCGGGCACGACACGGACGGTGACACACACGACGAACATCGCCGGGACCTCGGTTGTGGAGTTCTTTACTGTACGACGCTGGGATCGCGCAGGGTAAAGACGCACTTCGACTGCGCCTCCCAGCTGATGACGTTGAACCAGAACTGGGGAACCTGAAACACCGTCGCGGCCGATTGCTCGTAGCATGCGCTGTTCGGGTCGGTGTACATCGTGCTCGTGTTGACCGAGGACGAGCCAAGCCATTGACTCGTGTAGGTTACCCACTCGTCGGTGTAGGCGACGACGCGTCCGCTGCCGATCGTTTCGTGAACCGAATACACGTGCGACGCGTCCGAGCAATCGACCGACGCGCTCCCGGGATTGATCGAGCGGCCGTGGAATGCGCCGACTTGTTTGATGTTCTTTCCGATCGGGCCCCCGACCCAAGGTTCGAGAGGAACGGAGTTGCCCCAGCAGTAGCAGCGGTTCGCGACGTCGGTGGGACATGCGGCAAGAACGTCGTCGGCGTTGTAGGAGATATCCGTGAACGACAAGAGTCTGTTGAGCGGGACGACCTCTTGCGCGTTCGAGTCGTACCCGGACAGCGTGATGAGGCCACCGCCGTCATTCACCCATGTCTTCAGCGCCGCAATCTCCTCGTCTGTGAACGTCCAGTACGGACCGGAATTGCTGTCCGTCAGCCACTGAACGAGAAGGACGTCGTACTTGGCCAGGAAGGCCGACGTCAGGGTCGTGTGTGCTGTGTACATGTCCACGGCGGCAGTGCTCTTGGAGTTCAGCCAGTCGGTAAAGGCGGTGGTGTCGCCATAGTGAGCGGGTTGGCCGATCGACGCGATGTTGATGCACGTGCACCGTGCGGCGTCGCAATTCAAAGGCTGCCCGCCGCCACCTGAAACGAAGCCCCCTCCGAGGAGATCGCCCGTGCCACCGCCACCGGCGCTCGACGATGCCGCGGGCTCGCCGCGTGCACAGCCGCCGAGCAACACGGTGACGATCAGCGTTCCGATCCGCCCTGCCGCGTTCGCGAGCGCATTCCGCATCGCTTCTACCTGCCACATCTCGGCGCCCGGCGCGACCTCCCGTTCACTGCGGGTTGATCGCGGTGAGCTGCGTTCCTCCGGCATACGCGTAGCTCACGTAAGAGTCGAAGCCGTAAGCCATGACGCCGACCGGCGCGTCCGACTGGATGTGGTGCACCCCGTCGTTCTGTTTGCCGGGCAAGATGTTGTTGGGCGGCTGCTGGGTCGAGTCGATGATGGGATAGGAGAGCTGGTAGCGATAGGTCCAGTAGGGAGGTGCTGGCGATCCCCGCTGCGCATCGGTGAGGCCGTCGGTCGGGGTGATGTCCGCGTTGGTCGCGTCGAGTGCGAGGGCGTCGACGTAGACGTGTGATCCGTTCGGCGCGACGATGACGAGATAGTCGAATACGTATTTGTCCGGCGTGAGAAGGACGTAGTCCGTCCGCCACTGCTCGATGGGGGCCACGTTCGGCAAGCTGGGGTCGCCTCCCGGAAGCCCCTGCGGCACGCCGCCGGCATTCTGGCCGGCCGTGATATCGAGGACGATCACGGGCTGAGAGGCGGTGAGGATGAAATCGCTCTTCGAGGGGATCGTCTGTGAAGCTCCCCTGGCGTCGAGGGTGAACCTTGCCCACGGCGCGGCGAGCGTCGTCGAGACCGAGGTCGTCCCGGTCTGCACCGAGACCACCCGGTAGTACTCGGTCTCGATGACCTCGCCGATGGCGCCGCCCGCCGCAATCACGGCGGTCGTCCGGTTCGGCATCTTGGCCAGCGCATACTGCTTGCCGACGCTGCGAACAGGGGTCTCTTGGTGTTCGAGGTGGTCCGCGCAGCACTGCCGCTCGGCGATCGTTTCGAACATCGGCGCGTCGGACGCCTCGCTCCCCGGAAAGGCCACGACGGGGTGATCCGTGTCGATGGTCGATCCCGTGAAGTCCGCGTTGAAGTCGCCGGTCTCCAGATTGAGTACTTCGTATTGCTGGAGGGTCGCCGTGCCGTCCCCTCCCTGATCGATTCCGTTCGGAAACGGTCCTCCGGGAATGACGCGTGCCGTCGTGTGAAATCGCACGTGGGTGTCGTCGGCCGTGGCGATTATCGCGACGAACGCGCGCAAGTTCGTGCCGAAATTCGTGGCCGGGTCGTCGCTTATCGCGATGGTCTGGGGCCAGCCGGCCACGACGTACGCCGGCGCGCCGGTTGCACCCAGCGCCGCGACGGGCAGGAGCTGCGACGCGTCGTTGGAGAAGACGTTGACGTTGTCGAGCGGGTTGAACTGATACGCCGTGATCGGATAGTCGCTCGTGACTCGGTACGCATGGCGCGTAAGCGCCGTGCCGGTGCCCGTGTCGAACGTGCCGTCGGGCGACCCATCGACCTCTCGCGGTCCCAGCTTGAACACCTCGAGGTTGTGTGGCGCAATGACCGCTGTACCGACGATCCGCTCTTGGTGCGTGGCGTCCCCCGGGAGAGAGTCGTCCTCCGAAACCGTGACGTTGGCGGGCAGGTCGGGTTGCACGTTGGACACGACGATCGCGTACTGCTGGGCGGCCGCGTTGAGCGACGGCGAGATGACCGCATTGTCGAGGTCGGCCGCGAAATACTCGCAGCCCACGTTCGACTGCTCGGTTGCGGCTTGGTCACACAGCTGAACGCACGCGCCGAGCCTGCATGCGTAGCCGCGCGTGACGTCGCAGCTCTCGGTTTGCTGCCACGTCTGCCCCGCGGCATCGCACATGATGACGGCCTGCCCCTGGCAGTCGAGGCCGCCGGGCGTGCATGCCGTGCAAGTCGCCAGAGAGGCGGTGCAGACGAGACCCTTCGCGTGGCAGTCGTCGGTCTGCTGCCAGGACTGAAGGTGAGCGTCGCCCAGGCACGTCTGGAGGGCGTCGCCACTGCACCGAATGGCGCCCACGGTGCACGTCGAGGTCAGCGGCTCCGGAACGTCCCGGTACGCCGGGTCGAAGCCGCAAGAGGTCGCGACCGCGAGAGCGCCGGATACCCTCGCCAGCGCTCCCACCAACCGTGAAAATGGCCCCTTCGGTGCCGCGACCATGCCTCCCGCGTACTATCCCGTCCTGGGGGGCGGGCTGCAAGCCTCACGCTTCGGCGTAGCCTTCCTCCAGGCCAGTCGTCGGTCCGGAGCCGCCCCTCCGGAACCGCTCGCGGAACCTGTGCGCAACGACGAGCAGAGGCGGCTGGATGAAACGCGCCACGACCCCGAGCATCATCGCCCCGCCGATGACGACGATCGCCAGCGGCTTTTGCGTCTGAGCTCCGATGCCGTTCGACACGGCCGCGGGGAAGAGCCCGATCATCGCGACCAGCGTCGTCATCAAGCAGGGACGCAACCGCTTCTCTGCCGCTTCGCGCGCTGCGAGCTCGATCGAGTGCCCCTCGGTTTCACGCAGCCGCTGAAAGTACGTCACGACGAGGATGGCATCTTGGATCGCGATCCCGAAGATGGAAATGAAACCCATCGCCGCCGATACCGAGAAGTTGACATGGGTGATGAGCAGCGCGAGCACCCCCCCGGTGCACGCCACGGGAATGTTGGTGAGCACGATGAGCGTATCAATCCAATTTTTTACGGCGCTGTACGTGAGAAACGTGATGAGCAGGATGGTCAGTGGGATGATGACCTGAAGGCGTCCCTCCGCTTCGTGCAGCTCCGTGATTTCCCCCGCCCACTCTAGGCGCATGTCGTACGGCCGGCATATTTTGACCCCCGCGGGCGCCTTGTCACATTGCGGGATCTCGCGATCGATCTGGGCCTGCGCTTCTCCGATGGTGCTCGCCAAGTCGCGCCCGCGGACGCTGAACTTGACCGGCGAAAAGCGCACGCTGTCTTCGCGATAGATGATCGCCGGGCCCTCGACGACCTGGATCTCGGCAAGCTGCCCCAGGGGCACCTGCGCACCGTCGGGCGTTGAAACCGTAATCTCTCGAATTGCCTCGAGGCTCATTCGATACTCCGGCTTCCAACGCACGGTCAGATCGAAGTGCTTCTCGCCTTCGTACACCTGCGTTACCGCTTGGCCCCCGATTGCGGCCTGGATGACGACGTCGACGTCGCCGGTGTTGAGCCCGTAGCGCGCACATACGTCGCGCTTGGGGGTGATGCGAATGTTCGGCTGTCCCATCGACTTGAACTGCCCGAGATCCTTGATGCCCGGTACTTTGCTCATGACGTCGACGATCGCGTCTGCCACTTTTTCGTTGAGCTCGAGGCTGCTTCCGTAGACCTTGACCGAGTTTTCGCCCTTGACCCCCGAAACGGCCTCTTCGACGTTGTCGCTGATGTACTGCGAGAAGTTGAAGAGCGCGCCGGGGAAAGCCTCCGTCAACTCCTTGTTCAACTGGTCGGTAAGCAGGTCTTTCGTCACTCCGCTGGGCCACTCGTCGAACGGCCTTAGGGGCGCGAAGAACTCGATGTTGTAGAAACCGGAGACGTCCGTTCCGTCGTCAGGCCTCCCGAGCTGGGAGACCACGGTTTCGACCTCAGGGTACTTGCGATGTGCGTCGTCGCACGGCACCTTGGGGTCCTCCGAACAGCCGCGCAGAATGCTCCGCATTCGCCCGACGTATTTTGCCGATTGCTCGAGAGAAATCGACATCGGCAGCGTTACGCGGATCCAGAAATTGCCTTCCTCCAGTTTGGGCATGAACTCGCGCCCCAAGAGCGGAAAGAGCAGCATTGTCGCGAGAATGGGTACGATCGCGAACGGCGCTGCGAAGCGCGCGTGACGGACGACGAACGCGAACATCGGATTGTAGAGATAGGCAAGCCCGCGCATCGCGAAGCTGTCCTTTTCTTCCGTTTTGGCGGGAATGACCTTGGAGGCGAGGACGGGCGTCAGCGTGAGCGCGAGGCAAATCGCGCCGCCAATGGCAAACGCGTACGTCCGCGCCATCGGCGCAAAGATAACGCCCGAGACCCCGGTCATCGTGAATAGTGGAAGAAACGCAGCTCCGATGATGAGCGTCGAGAACGTCATCGGAGTAGCAACCTCACGCGCGCTCTGCTCGATCCGCTCGAGCATCGAACCCTTCCCGTTGGGACCCAGGTGACGGAAGATATTCTCCATCATGATGACGGTAGAGTCGACCACGATGCCGAAATCGACCGCCCCCAGCGAAATGAGGTTCGCGGACGTTTTCGTGGCAACGAGGCCGCAGAAGGCGATGAGAAGCGCGAGCGGGATGTTGATGGCCGTGATGAGGGCCGCGGTGGTGTGACCGAGGAAGATGAGTAGGATGACGGTGACGAGCACCATTCCGACGATCAAGTTCTCCATCACGGTGTGCGTCGTGACCTTAACGAGCGCCCCGCGGTCGTAATACGGCTCGATGTCCATGCCGGGCGGCAGGATGTGGTTCTTGCGGATGTAGTCCACGCGATCGTGAATGCCTTGAAGGGTCGTCGGGGTCTCGGCGCCGTAGCGCATGAGCACGATCCCCTGCACGACGTCTGGGTCGCCGTTGAACCCGACAATGCCGAGTCGCGGCGCATACCCGATGTCCACGTCGGCGATGTCCTTTACACGGACCGGCGTGCCTTTCAGCTCCGCGACGACGACGCTGTCGATGTCGCGCTCGGGGGAGGCGCGCGACCCGATGAGACCGATGCCGCGCACGTCATAGCTCTGCTCGCCCATCGGCAGCCGCTGGCCGCCCACGTTTTGGTTGGCATTCTGAATCGCGCTCGTGACCTGTCCGAGCGTCACGCCGTGGCCGCGAAGACGATACGGATCGACTTCGACGTGATATTGCTTGGTTTCGCCGCCGTAGCTCGTGACGTCGATAACGCCCTGCACGTGCTTGAACTGGCGCTCGAGAATCCAGTCCTCCGCGGTCTTCAGATCTCTGAGGGTGTACCCTTTGCCGACGACGCGGTAGCGGTATAGCTCGCCGATCGCGTTCCAGGGTGACAGCCCGGCTTGCACGCCGGTCGGAAGGGGTACGAACTGGATGCGATTGATGAGTTCCTGGCGCGCGTCTTTGTACGCCGTATCCCAGTTGAAGTAGCACTTGACGTCGCTCAATCCGAATAGCGACTGCGACCGAACGTGGTCGAGGCCCGGCATCCCAAAGAGGCCGATCTCGAGGGGGATCGTGACGTAACGCTCCGTCTCCTCCGCACTCCACCCGTCGGGCTGCGTAATCACTTCGACCATCGGAGGCACCGGATTCGGGTACGCTTCGATGTCGAGCGCCTGGTAGGCGGTCAGGCCGAGCCCGATGAGCAACACGGCGGCGACGAATACGATGAGCGGCATGCGCAAGGCACCCGCGACGATTCGCTGGATCATGGCTTCTTCGAAATACTCCGGGTTCCGTGCTTCGGACTACAGACTTGGAGCGCAGTCAGATTCCTGCTCGCTCACAGCTTCTGCGATAGCAGAATCGCGCCGCTCACGACGATCTTCTGCCCCACTTCCAGTCCGTGCGTCACCTCGAGCCATGCGCTCGACTCCCCCTCGTCGACTTCGACCGGCACCCGCTCGAAGCGGGCCTCCGCCTGGTTCTCGCCTACCTCGATGAACACCACCTTGTACTCGCCGAGGCGCAGAAGCGCACCGCGCGGGATCGCGAGCGCCCGCTTCTGGTCGACCGAGACCCGCACGGTCGCGTACATCTCGGGGCGCAGAAGCCTGTCAGGGTTGTCGAACGTGCAGCGAACCTTCGCCGTACGCGTGTTCGGATCCAGCATTCCGCTCACCCAATCCACGCGACCGCGGAATACTTTGTCCTTGTAGGCGACGACCATGACTTCGGCCGGGGACCCGACGTGAACGCGGGCCAGATCCATCTCGTAGAGATCGCCGAGCACCCAAACCTTGTCGAGCTCGCCGATCGTAAAGAGCTCCTGCGTCGCGCCGCCGGTGTACTGCCCTTGGACTTCGGCGCCCGGATTGATGTTCCGGAGTAGAATCTCGCCGTCGATCGGCGACGCGAGCGTATAGGTCTGCGTCACCGAATCGACGCTTCCGGTGCGAAGGAGAAACGCCTTTTGACGCGCCCGCTCGAGCTCGGCTTTGGCGCGCCGCCAGCTGTCCTCTGCGGTTTCCAGGTCCGCCGCAGAGCCGGCCTTCTGCTCGAACAACCCTTTCTTGCGCTTGTAGTCGTGCTCCGCGGCGATGAGATCCGCTTCCGCCTTGTGCACGTCGCTCACGGCGTTCCCGATGTCCGGCGACTCGATGAGCGCGAGTGGGTCGCCTTTCTTCACGTGCTCCCCGAGCTGCGCGGTGATTTTCACGACCCGACCGGTCACGGGCGAAAATACGTGGGCGGATCGCAGGTCGTCGAGGGTCACGCGACCACTCGTCAAGATTGTGTCGTCCACGTCGTGCTCGGCCACGGGCTGGACTTCGATCTTCGCGTCTTTGACCTGAGCCGGCGTGAGCCACACCTGACCGGTCGGCGCCTGCGGACCGGCGGGCTCGGTTGCGGCCTGTGACTTGTGGCACGAGGCCCCGGTCGCGCCGGCCAGCGCGACGAGACCCACGAGGGCACCTTGCGAAAGACGTGTGAGCGGAAAGGTCACGATTCTCATCGATGCAGCTCCATACCGACCGCGTGTTTCAGGTGGATGCGCCCCGTCAACGATTTGTCATGTCGGCGGGGACTCATCGGCGGCAACGCGGTTAGCAAGCTGTGCACCATGTCCCCACTCGAAACACCAGGGGCAGGTTTCGGACAGCGCGAGGCGCGCCCGCGCTCCTGTGCGAAACGCCATCGAAATGCGGGGAAATTCCCAGCGGGGCAATCTGCCCTGGTTCGGAAGTCCGATTCGGGGCGCGGTGACGCACTGCTTCTATCGCCGCGAGCACCCCCGCTCGCTCGACAGGGGGAGCAGCCTTACTGAAGGTAATCGCGGTCTTTGAGCTTCTTCGGAAGGTACTCCTCGGTGATGAACGAGATGCTCTTCGTCAGAAAGCCGTCGACTTCCATCTTGAAGCCGTTCTCGAGTAGCGCCTCGATCTCGGCCTGCCACTTCGGATGTTTGAACCACGGATAGGCCTTCATCTGCTCGGCGCGCGCGATGTCTTCCTTTTTCAGGTTGATCTTGACCGCCGGAGTAAGGCCGAACTTCTCGTAATCGAACGCGCTCATTCCGAGGAAGCGTACGGTCGGAAGTGCCATCCGGATCGACTCGTAGGCGAGGTTGATGCTGCCCTGTTTCAACACGGAGTAGATGTAGAGACCCCAGGGGTCGTTATCGACGAGCACGTAGACGGGAATCTTGAGCTCGTGGGCCATTCTCTGGAGCAAGCGGCGAGCCCCCCGCGTGGCCTGGCCGAGGCTCGTCATGAGAATGCAGTTGTGCTTCTTCCAAAAGCCGTCTTCGTTGAGGCGGCTGAAGACCGCGTCTTTCTCGACGAACAAAATGAACTCCGCCTTGCACTCCACGAATTTCAGCACCTCTGGCTCGCAGATGCTCGGAATGCTCCAGCCGCCCCGACCCATCCGCGCCAAATCGATGCGATCGCCCGCGTCTTCGATCACGAGCTTGCCGACCGCGCTCCCCTTGCGATTCGCAAAAAGGTGAAGCTCCTCGCGAAGCGCGTCGATGCCGACTTCCAGGTCCTCGATGATGGGATCGCTCTCGACCTGATCCTCGAACGTGTTCTCGTTCGATCCCTTCAGCGTGTGCTTCGACATGTAATACATCTGGCGGATGCTGATCGTCTTGTCTTCTTCGATCAACGTCTTGCACCCGCTGGCCACGAGCATCGTCTGCATGAATTTGCGCGCCATCGCCGCGTTGAAGAACTCTCGCGATTGAGCGCGATCGCCGAGCTCGATGATCTTCTTTTTCTCGTTGAAGGAGACGTTCGTCAGCGTGCGCGTCCGGATCTCGACGGCGGGGTTGTTGCCCTTTGTGACTTGTCCGAGCACGTCGCGCGCGAGCTTCTCGATTTTCGACAGGGTCACCGTGTCTCGGTTCGACTTGTTGCTCCGGGTCTTCGTCTTTGCTGCCATCGTTCACTCCGGAAGGCTGAGCTGATCACCGCGCTTCTTCCCGACACCGCGAGCCGTCGTCGCGGGCGCGGAAGAGTCCTTTTTCGCGCCGTCTTTCTTGGCCGTCTTCGCCACCTTGGCCGGCGCCGGCGCGGGGGACGGCGCTCCCCCACTCCCATGGCCGTTGTCCTCCGCTTTCGCCGGCGCCTCTTCGGCGAAACGCACGAAGCTCGGCAGGGCCGCGTGAAACGGCTGCTCGACCTTGTCCTTCGGAATGCCGAGAATCTCCGACAGAGACGTGGCCACCTCGGGTATGTACTTCTCGAACAGGCTGCGCCGCATCTCGTCGCGCTGGGCGTGGGCGCGAGCGCGCAGGTGGGCGGCGAGCTTGCGTCCACACTCCTGAATCGCGAGCTTCATCTCGCGCAAGAGGTCGTCGTAATGGGCGACAGCCTCTTTTGCTTCGCTCGTGAACGGCACCCATACGCTGGCCAGGTGAACGGCGATGACCAGCGGCGCGACGGGCAAGCTTCCCTTCGGCTGCGCGAGCTCGTAGCCGCGCCAGTTGGTCTGGTATACGGCCTCGCTGATGGCGCACGCCTTCGGCTGGTATTGCAGCGGCACCCGGTTGGCGAAGCGCATGATGTCCGCCGGCTCGTCGAGCGGGAGGTCTCCACCGAACGCGAGCCCCACCTCGACGACGAACGGATTGCCTCGGTACACCGCGGGAGGGCGCGTCGCCGACACGTAAAACTCGGCCCGCGAGAATCGCCGCTTGAGTCCCTCGATGAGCAGCGCTTCGCCGATCGGCACGACCGCGGTTGCCGGGGGCGCCATTACCTTGACCTCGCCGAGCGCCTTGTGCAGTCGTTCGAGCTCCTCGCCGTGGATGCGCTCGGCGAGGGCGCGCGGATTGACCTTGGCGAGCTCGCACACCCGCTGCGCAATGGCAGGCGAAATTCTCGAGAAGTCGTCTATCAGCACCTGCTTGACGCTCTTGTCGGGCGAGTCTTGCAGCATCGTGTGCAGCATCCCGAGCTCGACGCCGTGGGGGTGCGGCTTTATCTCTTCCGCCTCCCGCGGGAGCTCGTCGCTCACGCGTGGGAACTCGAGCCGCTCACCCTTGGGCGACACGTACGTCAGCGCGAGGTGCGGGTTGGCGACGACCGTCTGCTCCAGGTACTCCTGCACCCCGGTGCGTCCTCCGCGGTAAGCCGCCACGAGCTCGATTTCGACCCGCGTGCCGTGCTCTTTGTTCCAGTCGGCCGTTTCTTCTTTCACCACGTCGGGCTGGTTGTGTTTCGTGTCGATCCGCAAATCGATCCGGAACGCAGGGCGCCCTTTGCCCGTCTTGCTGGTGATGACCACGGGCTTGCCCGTCGTCAGCTGGCCGTAGAGTCCGGCCGCGCTGATTCCGATGCCCTGCTGGCCGCGCGACTGCTTGAGCCGATGGAACTTCGAGCCATATAAGAGCTTCGCGAAGATCTTCGGGATCTGCGGCTTGACGATCCCGGGACCGTTGTCCTCGACGACGACGCGAAATCGCGCCGGGGCCCCCGGGTGCGACCGTTCCGTCTCGGCGTCGCGCGACTTCCCGGGCGCGGGCGCGACTTCGTGAATCTCCACCAGAATGTCCGGGAGGATCCCCGCCTCTTCGCAGGCGTCGAGCGAGTTGTCGACGGCTTCTTTGACGGTGGTCAGCAGCGCCTTCGCCGGGTTGTCGAAGCCGAGCAAGTGGCGGTTTTTCGTGAAAAACTCGCTGACCGAAATCTCGCGCTGCCTTCCCGCCATCGTTTCGGCGGTGGCGCGGCGCTTCGGCGGTGACGCCTCGGACGGCACCGGCGCAGTCGTATCGGGGCTTTCGGTCTTCTTCGACATGGCTGCGGCTCGAACGCCTAGCGGCTTGGGTGAACGGGTGTCAAGCACGGCAGGCCCTGATATGGTCGCGCCCCGTGCCGGCGACCGCGCGCAACCAGACGACGCCCCTCGGGCCGGGGGCCATCCGCAACCCGGCGATGGTCCTCACGCTTTTGACCTCGCTCAATCTGCTCAACTACATCGACCGGTACGTGATGGCGGCGGTGCTGCCCAAGGTTCAAGACGACCTCCATCTATCGAATTTCCTGGGTGGTTCTCTCTTCACCGTGTTCCTTATCGGCTACTTTGCAACGAGCCCAATTTTCGGCGCATGGTCCGACCGCTCCGTACCGGGCACCCGAAAGCGCCTCCTCGCGTTCGGGGTCTCCGTGTGGAGCGTGGCGACGGTCGCCTCGGGCCTCGTGCACGGATTCGCGGCGTTGGTCGTCGCGCGCGCCGTGGTCGGCGTCGGCGAGGCGAGCTACGCGACGATCGCGCCGACGTTCATCGACGACCTCGCCGCGCCTGCGAAGAAGGGGCGCTGGATGGCTATCTTCGCCGCCGCTACCCCCGTCGGTTCGGCGCTTGGATTCGTGGTCGGAGGGGCGGTCGAGCACGCGCACGGCTGGCGATCGGCCTTCTTGGTCGCAGGGGGACCGGGGCTCGCGCTGGCTCTCCTGTGCCTGCTCATCGCGGAGCCCCTGGGCGGATCGGCAACGAGCATCGCGGAGCCCCGGGGCCGCACCGCGACGGCACTCCCCGACGCTTGGAGATCGGCGCGAACGCTCTGGCGGCTCCCGCTCTACCGTGACGGCGTCCTGGGGTTCTGCGCGTACACCTTCGCGATCGGAGGATTCGCCTATTGGGCGCCAAAATACCTGCACGCACGCTACGGCCTCGAACCGGGGCGGGCGAGCGTCGACTTCGGCTTGATCACAGTCGGGGCGGGGTTCTTCGGAACGCTGGCGGGCGGGTGGCTCGCGGACGCGGCCGTCCGGAGACGAAGGGCTCGAAAAACCGGCAAAACCCTCGGGGACACCCTGTCCGATGGCGAGACCGCCCGCGCCAATTTGTCCGTCTGCGCCCTTTCGGCGGGGTTGGGAGCCCCGCTCGCGGCGGCCGCGATCGCGTCGCCCAGCGCATTCGGCTTTTTCGTTTGCGTCGCCGCCTGCGAGGTCGCCCTCTTTCTGTCAAGCGGGCCGATGAATGTAGCGATGCTGCGCAGCGTCCCCGCGGGCCTGCGCGCGAGCGCGATGGCGATGGGAATCTTCGCCATTCATTTGCTGGGTGATCTATGGTCCCCGCCGCTCATCGGCCTGGTGGCCGATCACGCACCGATGATCTGGGCAATGATGGCCGCGCCGCTCGTATTTGCACTTGCCGCATTCGTGTGGCTGAGGGGCGCCGCCGGCGCTTCGGATCGGTTGACCTGAGCCTTTGCGGTGCGCTAGGCAGCGGTCGTCTTTTGCGCCCCATGCGAGCCTGCCTTCGCTCGCACGCGCAACCCCGATGCGAACCATTCGTTTGTTTGCCGTTCTGGCCGCAGTGCTCGTCGCGCTGCTACGCGCGGGGACGGCTCGGGCCGCCCCTTCCGACGCGGGCCCCCCGCCTGCGACCGGCGTAGCCGCAGCCGACGGCGGCCCCCCGCAGTCCGACGCGGGCCCGCCCGTCTCGCCGTCAACCGCGCCGAACAGCCCGGTGGTCGATCTTCCGCTCTCGGCTGCCCAGCAAGCCGAGGGCCTCCCCATCGCGTCGACCGAGATCGTGGGGAACCGCCGCGTCGCGCGCGACGACGTTCTCTCGTACTTGCGGGAGAAACCCAGCCAGCCGTTCCGCGTCGAGAACCTCACGAGCGACGTGCGCGCGCTCTGGGATTCGGGTTTCTTCGAGGACGTCCAGGTCGACCTGACCACCAACGACAAGGGCGTTGTGCTCCGGTTCATCGTGCGCGAGCGTCCGAACATCAAAGAGGTCGTCTTTCAGGGCAACGACGAGATCGAGAACGACAAGCTTAACGAAGCGATCGAGCTCAAGCCGAACACGATCCTCAGCGTGCCGGCCGTGCGACGGAGCGTCCAAAAGATCAAGGACGCTTACGGAGAGAAGGGCTTCTTCCTCGCCGAAGTCGAATCGGAGGTCATTCCTCAGCGCGAGAACGAGGTCATCGTCCGCTTCAAGATCGTCGAGCACAAGCCGGTGACCGTGCGCCGCGTTACCTTCATCGGCAACGAACACGTCTCGGACTCCGAGCTCCGCGATCAGATGCAGACGGGGAACGGCGGCTTCTTTTCGTTCGGGTCCGGCGGGCCCTACCGTCAAGACGTCTTCGAGCGCGACGTTTTGATGATGAGCGCACTCTACTACGACAAGGGCTACCTCAGCGTTCAGATCGGCACGCCGCGCGTGATGCTCACGGCGGACCGAGAGGGGATCGACATTTCCGTCATCATCCACGAGGGGACTCGGTACAAGATCCGCCAGCTCCGCGTGTACGAGCGCGACAACGAGGGCCGTGAAATCGAGCCGCTCGGCGGGCGCCGAGCGCTCCGGCAGATGGTGAGCGAACAGTCGGGCGATTATTTCAACCGTGCCCAGCTGATCAAGGACCTGCAGGCGGTGCGCACGCTCTACCGCGACGCCGGCTTCGCCAACGTGGAGGCCGAGCCCGAAACGGAGCTCGATCCGGTCCACGAGCAAGTGGACATCGTCGTCCCCATCCGGCGAGGGCCGGCGGTGCACATCGAGCGCATCGAAGTGAAGGGGAACACCAAGACGCGCGACAAGGTCGTACGTCGCGAGATGGAGATTCAGGAGGGGCAGCTCTTCAGCGAGACACGCCTCGAGAACAGCAAGCGGCGCGTCACGGCGCTGGGGTACTTCGACCGAGTCGATGTTTCCACCGAACAGGGCTCAGGCCCGGACCGGATCGTCGTTTACGTGGAGGTCGCCGAAAAGCCGACGGGAACCTTCCAGGTCGGCGCGGGCTTCAGCTCGATCGAGAGCTTCATCGCGACCGCGCAAGTCCAGCAGGCGAACCTCTTCGGTAACGGGCAAGCGCTCGCGGTCCAGGCGCAGGTATCGGCGTTGCGGCGACTCGTGACGGTGCGGTTTTTCGAGCCGTACTTCCTCGACTCCGACTGGAACTCGAGCATCGAACTCTACGACACACTGTACGTATTCCCCAACTTCGCTCGGCGGAGCCAGGGCGGATCGCTGACGTTCGGCTATGCGCTCGTGCAACCCTGGCTTCGCCTGAGCGTCACCGGAACCCTTGAGTGGGACTCGGTCGACACGTCGGGGCAGAGCACGTTCCTCGGCACGGCGCCGGGGTTCACGAGCGTCTTCCAATCGCTGCCGCTCGCCAACCTCTTCAACTCGGGGCGGATCGCGTCGCTTCGCCCGACCATCACGTACGACACGCGCGACAACCGTCTCTTCCCGACATCGGGCATTTATCTGCAGGCCTCCTCGGAGATAGCCGCCAACGCGATCGGGAGCGAGTTCAACTATCTTCGAAACCGCTTCACGGGGCGCTTCTATTACCCGCTCGGCGGCGGCAGCGGCATGCCGGGCTCGGGGTTCGTATTGAAGCTCAACACCGAGCTCGGCCTCATCACGAGCCCGGACCCGCAGGGAGTCCCGATTTTCCAGCGCTACTTCCTCGGTGGCATCCTCGACGTTCGCGGGTTCTACCTCCGCAGCATCGGCCCGAGGCTACCGCTCACCCAATCGCTCGATCCGAACTCGCCGCCCATTCCAAACGGCGCCAACATCGGAGGGAACCTGGAGGCCTACGAGAACCTCGAGCTCGAGTTTCCGATTCTCGACAAAGTCGGCATCCGGGGGGTCGTGTTCCTCGATGCAGGAAACTCCTGGAACATCGAAAACCAGTTTTGCAAGACGACTCCGGCTCCGCAATTCGACAAGGTCGTGAGCCCCTGCTTCTCGTTCTCGAGCAGCCTCGGGTACTTGCGCACGTCGACCGGCTTCGGGATCCGATGGTTCTCGCCGCTCGGCCCGTTGCGCTTCGAATGGGGTTTCCCGCTCGCGCCGCTGCCGTACGAGAACCACAGCGACTTCGAGTTTACGATCGGGAACTTCTTCTGAGGTTTATTCTGAGCTAGAAAGGCCTGGATCCCCCATGGCCGAGACTCCGCCGACCCCGACCTCGCCGCAGCAGAAGGTCCCCGTCTCGATCCAAGACGAGATGCGGACGTCGTACCTCGACTACGCGATGAGCGTCATCATCGGCCGCGCCATCCCCGACGCGCGCGACGGGCTCAAGCCGGTGCACCGGCGAATCCTCTACAGCGCCTTCGAACAGGGTATCGGGCCCACGACGGCGCACCGCAAGAGTGCGAAGATCGTCGGCGACGTCATCGCCAACTATCACCCCCACGGCGACGCGGCGGTCTACGACGCCATGGTGCGCTTGGCGCAGGACTTCTCGATGCGCTACCCGCTCATCGACGGACAGGGGAACTTCGGGTCCATCGACGGAGACCCGCCCGCCGCGTACCGGTACACCGAGGCGCGCCTCACGCGACTCGCGGTCGACCTGCTCACGGACATCGACAAGGAGTGCGTCGACCTCGCGTCGAACTTCGACGACTCCAAACAAGAGCCGGTCGTCCTTCCCGCGCGGGTGCCGAACCTACTCGTCAACGGCTCCGGCGGCATCGCCGTCGGTATGGCGACGAACATTCCACCCCACAATCTCGGCGAAATCGTGGACGCCACGATCCACTTGCTCCGCGCGCCGGACACGACCATCGATGACCTCATCCGACTCGTCCCCGGCCCCGACTTCCCGACCGCCGGCCTGGTCTTCGGACGCTCCGGCATCGAGGCGGCCTACCGCACCGGGCGCGGGACGATCGTCATGCGCGCGCGCATGAGCGTCGAGCGCTCGCCCGGGCGAGGCGAGAAAGAGCAAATCGTCGTCAGCGAATTCCCGTATCAAGTCAACAAGGCGCGCGTGGCCGCACGCATCGCCGAGCTCGTGCGCGAGAAAAAGATCGAAGGCATCGGCGAAGTGCGCGACGAGAGCGACCGCGACGGGATCCGGCTCGTCGTCGAGCTGAAGAAAGACGTCATTCCTCAAGTCGCCATCAACCAGCTTTACCGGCAAACGGATCTCCAGACGTCGTTCGGCGTCATCAATCTGGCCATCGTCCAGGGCCGGCCCGCGGTCCTCAACCTCAAAGAAACGCTCGAATCGTTCATCGCCCACCGGCGCGACGTCGTCACCCGGAGAACGCGCTTCGAACTCCGCCAGGCGGAGGCTCAACGCGAAATCATCGAAGGGCTCGGCGTCGCGGTGACCGAGGTCGATCTCGTCGTGAAGACGATCCGCGAGTCGGCCGACCCCGATATCGCCCGGCGCGCGCTCATGACCCTTCCCCTCTCCGGGCTCGAAGCCTTCGTGCGCCGCGCGGGTCGACCCCAGAGCGAAATCGACGAGGCGAAGAAGAAGCATCCGTATCGGCTCTCGGAGCGGCAGGCCAAGGCGATCCTCGAGATGCGCCTCTCGCGCCTCACGGGGCTCGAGCAAGAGAAGCTCGCGACCGAGTTCGCCGAGCTGAGCGAAGCCATCGCGCGGTACCGCGCGATCCTCGCCAGCCCCAAGCTGCTCGACGACGTCATCGTCATGGAGCTCGAAGAAATCCGAAGCAAGTACGCCGACAAGCGCCGCACGGAAATCGTGGCAAACGACGCGGAGATCCAGGACGAAGACCTGATCCAAGAAGAGGACATGGTCGTGACGATCTCGCACGCCGGATACATCAAGCGCACGAGCCCGAAGGACTACCGCGCGCAGAAGCGCGGAGGCAAAGGTCGCATCGGCGCGGGCGTCACCGGCGGGCGGGCGTCTACATTTCCGGCTGCGGACGGCACCGAGGTGCGCGACGAGGACTGGATATCGCAGCTCTTCGTTTCGTCCACTCACGGCTACGTCTTTTTCTTCAGCGACAAGGGAAAGGTGTACGTCAAGAAGGTCTACGAAATTCCCCAGGCGACGCGTACGAGCAAGGGCCGCGCGATCGTGAACTTCATCGGCATCGAGCCGGGCGAGATGGTGGCTGCGATCGCTCTCGTGCCGAAGATCGAGAAAGAGAAATTCGTCGTCACGCTGACGAAGAAGGGGCAGATCAAGAAGACGGAAGTCGACGAATACGAGAACTTCCGCGAAAAGGGGATCATCGGCGTGAAGGTCGACGACGGCGATCAACTGCTGAACGCCGCGGTGACCGACGGCACGCGCGACGTGCTCATCGCGACCAAAGGCGGACAGTCGATTCGCTTCCCCGAAGACCAGGTGCGCCCGATGGGCCGCGCGACGCACGGCGTGAAGGGGATTGACCTCAGCGAAGGCGACGAAGTCGTCGGGCTCGAGGTGAGCGACCCGTCGTTGACCCACGTGCTGGCGGTGTGCGCGAACGGCTACGGAAAGCGCACGAGCATCGAAGAATTCCGGAGCCAGAACCGCGGCGGCAAGGGGATCATCCTCATCGACGCGAGCGAGCGAAACGGCCCGGTGGTGGGCGTGAAGCTCGTGCGCGACGGCGACGAAGTGATGCTCATAACCGATCGCGGACAGACGCTGCGCACGCGCGTCGACGAAATCCGCGAGACGGGCCGTAACGCGCAAGGCGTGAAGCTGATGACTCCGGGCGAGGGCGAGCGGATCGTCGCCGTGGAACGGCTCGCCGAGAGCGCCGAGGTCGACGAGGGAACCGGAGGCGAGAGCCTGCCGCCCACGAACGGCGGAAGCATGCCGCCGCCCGGCGAATTGAATTGAGCCCGTGAAGTCTCCTGCTCTCGCAAAGCCCGTCATCACTGCCAAAGAACGCCGCGAGCGGCGAAAACGTGCTCCGCTCATCGCGGCCGAGACAATCGCACGCCTCGCCCGGCAGCACCCGACGGCGCACTGTGAGCTCGATAACCGCTCGCCGTTCGAGCTCATCGTCGCCGTCGTTCTCAGTGCGCAAACCACCGACGTAGGCGTCAACAAGGCGACGCCGAAACTCTTCGCCCGCTACGCCGACGCGAAGGAGCTGGCGGCCGCCGACCCGAAGGACGTGGAGCCCTACGTGGCGAGCCTGGGCTTCTTCCGGAGCAAGGCGAAGGCGATCGTCGGTCTCGCCAGGGCGCTGTGCACGAATCACGGCGGCGAAGTGCCGCGATCGATGCAAGAGCTGCTCGCGCTGCCCGGCGTGGGTCGCAAGACCGCGAACGTCGTGCTCGGCGTGCTCTGGAACGAATCCGAAGGCGTGGTCGTCGACACGCACGTCATGCGCTTGGCCCAGCGACTCGGATGGACGAAGAACACCGACGCCGACAAGATCGAGCGCGATCTCTGCAAAATTCTGCCAGAGGACAAGTGGGACAACTCGAGCCACGTGCTCGTATTCCACGGCCGCCGCTGCTGCTATGCGCGCAAGCCCGACTGCCCTGCGTGCAGCGTGAACGACGTTTGTCCGAGCGCGTTCGACGCGGAGAACGTGGGACGGAAGAAGAAGGGCGCGTGAGGAGGGGCCGGTTTTTGGCCGCCCATGCCGTGCCGCGTCATGACTCGGCGGCTCAGCCGATCCGTGGATGACGCGGCATGACAAGATTCACGATACGCGCGTTGAGCCATTCTCCCCGCGTTGACGCACTACTTGGATGGAGCGATTGCTGATTAAACCCATGCGAAGTTCGGCCATCGTCACTGGAGCGATACTCCTCGCGGGATGCGGTTCGAATCCACCTCCGCCCGCGGAGGCACCCGCCGTCACGGCGACGCAGCCCGCGGACACCGACACCAATCGCCCGCTCTCGAAGAGCGACTGCGAATCGTTGTCGGCGACGATCGTCGATGCTTGCAACAACCGCGGAAACGACCGCTCATCCGAAGCCGACGGCTGGTGCAGCGAGATGCTGCGGGCCAACGAGGGTGGAGGGGCCTGGGTCACGAGCGATTGCCAGCCGCATTTCCGCTACATGGACGCGTTTTGCTTCCAAGGCGCCAAAAATGCGCACGCAATGATGGACTGCGACCGGACCGTGGATCGAACGAAGTAGCCGTCTCGGACGCGAGAGCCGCTCGATCAGCGGTGCTCGGGCGTCTGCGCGTCGCGAGGCTGCGCGGCCAGCGCTTCCCGTGCCGCGCGTCTGGCGCGCTGAACCTCGACCAGGCCATCGCCGGCCGGGTCCTCGGCGCGGGCTTCGTCGAGGCCGTCGAGGCACGCGCGCCACCGCTCCCGAGCGCACGTGTCGAGAGCCATCGCGCGGAGCTCCCTGGCCGCCGTTCGCCGGCTCGGCGTCGCGACCAGAGACGGCGAAAAAAACCGGGGCGCCGCCAGTGCGACGCTCGCGGCCGCCGAAAACCCCGCCGCCACGATCGCGCCCCGCCGCTGCCACACGGGTCTGCGCAGGGTCCGCACGGGGGTCCGCGCGTGATTCACCCGCGCGTGCCGGTGCTCTTCGTCTCGGAGAAACGCCTCGTACATGCGGTCGGCCTCAGCGTGGAGCGCCGCCAGATGCGCGCTGGCGGATTCGATCTCGTGCCGGCGCTCGGTCTCGCTCAGCGCGAGCACGCGATCGATCTCGGGGTCCGTCGCCTCTTGCTCGAGAAGCGAGCGGATATTTTCGGGATTGCGTTTGGTAGTCATTCGGTCTCGCCCTCACTCGCTTTCGCGGCGAGAATTCTCTTGCAGTGATAGGTGCGCACCCTCTGGCGACCCGACCGCATCACCGAATTCGCGGCTGAAGTTGGCCGCTGTCTCAGCCTCCGCCAGCGGCGCGCGTCCGCCGTTTCCCCCGCCACAATCCAGCCTCACGAACGCGCAGAGTACCGGGGGAAAGGAGGGAGGCGGAGAGAAAACGCTCCGCCCCCTCCGTCGTCACGCGCTGGTTAGGTCGTCTTGGGGTCGCCGCCGCCGGCGCCGTGCTGACACCCGGCGACGTCGCCTTCACCTTTTTCTCCTATTTGCTCGTCGTTTGCACGACGGGGGGATCTGAGGGGGCAGGCACTTCAGTCGCGCGTACCCGAAACTCCTCCACGAGCCGCTCGGTCGCCGTGTACGGGTCCACCTCGCGCCCCTCGACGTGTCGCACCGCTTCCTCGATCGCCCCCCCGAGGTCGTGCACCGCCGCTTCAATCAGCGCCTCCCGCAGCGCGTCGCGCACTTCTTCCGCCAGTCGATCGCGCCTCCGCGCGCGCCCCGTCTCCGTCCCCTCCCCCCAGGCGCGGTGGCGGTCGAGCCCCGCCACGAGCTCGGCGATCCCCTCCCCGCGCGTCGAGACGCACTTCACGATGGGCGGCCTCCAGCGCTCCGGCCCATCTACCCGCGAGCTCGCGGCGAAACCGTCCGCTGCCGTGTGCGTGGCGTGCCCGCGCGACTTCGACAGTCCGCGAATCGTGTCGTCTCCGAGCGCGATCATGAGCTCGAGGTCGCGCACGGCGCCGTCGGCGCCCTCCCGATCGGCCTTGTTCACCGCAAACACGTCCGCGCACTCCAGGATGCCGGCCTTGATCGCCTGCACTTCGTCGCCCATGCCGGGCGCCATGACCACCAAGGTACTGTGCGCCGTACGCGTAATCTCGAGTTCGTCCTGCCCGACGCCGACCGTCTCCACGATGACGACGTCGTACCCGGCCGCATCGAAGACGCGAACGACGTCGCGCGCGCTCTGCGAGAGGCCCCCGAGATGGCCGCGGGTCGCCAGCGACCGGATGAAGACGCCTTCGTCCATCGTATGCCGCGACATGCGGATGCGATCCCCCAGGATGGCCCCCCCGGTATACGGGCTGGTCGGGTCGACGGCGACAACGCCCACGCGACTGCCTCGCTCCCGATAGGCCCCGATAAGGCGATCGCAGAGCGTGGACTTGCCCGCGCCGGGATTGCCCGTCACGCCGAGGACCCACGCCCGCCCGGTGTGCGGCCACAAGGCCTTCAGGAGATTTCGGGAGCCGGGCGTCCGGTCATCGACCGAGCGAATCGCGCGGGCGACCGCGCGCAGCTCGCCGGCGAGGACCCGCGGTAGGAGGTCGAGAGCGGAACTCACCGCGTCAGCGTAGCGTCGCGAGCTTCTTCTGCACCGAATCCCGATCGACGGGACCGCTCGCGGAGAGCGCCTTGGCGTACGCGTCGCGCGCCGCGCGCTTCTCCCCCTGCCCGACCAGTGCGTCGCCGAGCGCTGCCCAGCCCGGACCCCAGTCCGGAAACTCTTGCGAGGCCTTCACCGCGAACGCGCGCGCGCTCGTATCGCGCCCGGCCGCGTGGCAGGCCTCGGACGCGTGCACGAGCGGCGTCGGGTCGCTGCGGTCGAGCCCCCAGGCCGCCTGATAGGCCTCGAGCGCGCGATCGACATATCCCTTCTTCGCATCCGCGTCGGCCACGAGGAGCTTCGCCGGGGCGGAGTTCGCCAGAATTTTGAGCGCTGTCTCCCCCTCCTGAATGGCGTCGTCGTAACGGCCGTCGGCAAGCGCGACCTTCCCGAGAAGCATGTGAGGCCCGACGCTCTTCGCGTCCTGTCGCGCGGTCGCCTCGCCCGCGCTCTTGGCTTCCGCGAGGCGCCCCGCGGACAGCGCCTGGGTCCCGAGGGCGAGCCAAGCATCGGAGAACGAGGGGCGCTCGCGCGTCGCGCGTTCAAGGAGCGCGGCGCTCTCGGGCCCGGGGGCAAGCGCCATCGCGAGCTCGTAGAGCGGGTCGGGCGCGGTCGGATCGAGGCGTACCGCGCGGCGTAGCTCGGCCAGCCCATCTTCCCGGGCACCGTTCTTGAGCAGCACCCGCCCGAGGCCGACGTGGGCTTCGACTCCCTCGGGCCGCCACGCGATCGCCTCGCGAAATGCCGCCTCGCTCTTCGCCGGATCGAGGGCCAGATCCTCGGCATGGGCTTCGGCGACCTTCGCTTCGTACGACCGGGGGTCCGCGGCGAGCGCGGAAGACGCTTCGCCCAGCGCCTCGGTCGCGCGCTGCGAGGCCAGGCTCGCCTCGGCGGCGCAGGCGTGTCCGTCGGCGGCGTGGCGGGGGCGGGAACCCAGCGCGAGGCACGCGGCGCGCGCCGCCGGCAAGTCATGCCGTTCCAGAAAGGTCCGCGCGAGCTCCCAATCGATGGTGGCGCCAACTTCGGACTGCGGCGGGGCGATTGTCCTGGCGCGACGGAGCTCCGACAGGGCCGCGGCAGAGCGCCCGGCGCGCCGCAACGCTCTTCCATAAGCCAGTGCCGCCGCCGCGCCGCCGGAGCTCGAATTCGCGGAAGCCCGCAACGAATCGAGCTGCGACTCCTGCGCCCGAGCCCGCATTGCGACGATCGACGACGTCAGCAGAGCGAGGCCTCCCGCCAGCGCGACCGCGAACGTGGTGCTTCTCATTGCGTAATCCCTGACGCACTTCGTAGCACAGGCGCCCTTAGATGCACTCGCGGTCTCATCGGTGTTGAACCCCGCCCCGGCCTGTGGTCCCCTCCCGGGCGCGCTCCGCGCCCCTGCGCGAAGACAAAGAGAAGAGGTACCCGTGACCAATTTGACCGATTTCGTTGCCTTCCGCGATCCGAAGCTCGCGGCCCGTTATGCCACGGGGAAAATTCCGATGACCACGCTGTTCGAGTCGTATCTCGACGGCGACGTCGACATCGAGGACGTGGACGCGCTCCTCGACTCGCGTCGGGAGCTCGTGAACTTCACGCTGACCAAGCACAACTTCGAGTTCTTCTTCACACGCTTCATTCCCGAAGTGGCCATCCACTCGAAGTCGCAAGACAAGCGGATCGTGCGGGAGCATTACGATCGCGGCAACGACTTCTTCGAAGCCTTCCTCGGCGAGCGCATGGTGTACACGAGCGCCTTTTTTCAAAACGACAAGGAGACGCTCGAGCAGGCGCAGGACAACAAGATGGACCTCGTCTGCCGCAAGCTGATGGTACGGCCCGGCGACGACATGCTCGACATCGGGTGCGGTTGGGGAACGCTGGCGATGCACGCCGCGAAGAATTTCGGCGCGAACGCGACCGGCATCACCATCAGCAAGAATCAAACGGAATTCGGCAACGGGCGTATCAGCAAGGCCGGCCTGAGCGACCGTGCGCGTATCCAGTGCCTGGACTACCGAGAGATTCCCCAGCACCAGTTCGATCGCATTTCGAGCCTCGAGATGGTGGAGCACGTGGGCGTCAAGAACCTCGGGAAATACTGCAAGATCGTCTACGATCTCCTCAAGGATGACGGCCTCTTTCTCGTGCAGTTTTGCGGTCTTCGGAGGGGCGGCGGAGAAGGCGTCCCCGTGATCGGCCTCCGGCCCGAAGATCTCATCTGGGGCCTCTTCATGAGCAAGTACATCTTCCCCGGCGCCGATGCCTCGCTGCCGCTCAGCGACATGGTCAAGGCGCTCGAGAAGGCCGGCTTCGAGATTCACTCGGCCGAGAACGTGAGCGTCCACTACTCGCTGACGATCAAGCGCTGGCACGACAACTGGATTCGAAATCGCGAGACCATCGTCCGTGTGTACGGCGAACGCTGGTATCGCTTGTGGAACATCTTTCTGGCGTGGTCCTGGCGGATCGGGCTCCAGGGAACGTCGGCGTGCTTCCAGGTCGTCGCGCACAAGAACTCGAACGACTTCAACCGGCGCGTCTTCATCGGTAGCCCAGCGCTCAGTGGCAGTTCCGGCGGCAGGCCGCCGGAGAAGGACGAAACGCCCCGCGAGCGTTACGTGGCGTCGAACGGTACCGCGCACGCGGAGTGAGGGGGTGACCCGGGGGGGCCCGGTGGTCGCGCCCGGCCGAGCAGAGACGGGCCTTTACACGGGCCACCCGCCCGCACATACTGCCGCGGCCTTGCGCGGCGAAACGCTGTAACGCGGCTCGCTGCGCAGGCCCATGCCGGAGTAGCTCAGACGGTTTAGAGCGGGCGTTTCATACGCGCTAGGTCAGGGGTTCGATTCCCTTCTCCGGCACTGTAAAGCAGTCTGTACTTTGGGGGGTTCGCTGGCTCCGTCCAGGATCGCCTTCCCCTCGCGGTGAAACCTCCAATCCAGAGGAGCACGAGCGCCGTGAGCCACGGGGCCTTCCCTTCGGCGGCTGGCACGACGGCTGCGCAGCGATCGTCTTCACTCAGCGTCGCCGACTGGTCGCATGCGCGACTGGGCCCGCAGGTCCCGCTCGCCGCCGTGCACTGCTCGCACGCGCCGGCGGCGACGTTGCCGCTCGCCGTCTCGCACACCGGCGCGCCCCCGCTGCACGCGCGACCGTTGTCCCCGCACGAGCATTTGCGGCACCCGGTGAGCGTGTCTCCGGAGCAGACCGCCAAGACCGGACCGGTGCTGGTGCATCGACCTTGTGCGTTGCTCCACAACTCCTGAACGACCCACGTCCGCCCGTTCACGGTGATCGCGTCCCCGGGACCGCCGGTCGCGCAAATATCGGCGATCTCTCCGCACGCGCTTTCGTTGTCGCCCCACGCCGCGGGTGGCGCGTAGACGCCCAGGGTGTCCAGCCCGATGTCCGGGTCGGTCACGGCCTCGACGAGCTCGTGAGACGCCACGGTGGTCGCGTCTTCCATGGCTGTGGCGTTGCCCGCGCAGCCACCCGCGCATGGGCCTGTGAAGACGTCCATCAGCGCGGCGTAGACGAGCGGGACGCCCCTCGGCCCGACGGTGCCCGTGTTGTGGTAGGCGCAGAACGCGGAGCACGATGTGCCGACCCCGGGCGGTCCCACCAAAGTGACGTTGGGTGGAAAGTCGACCATGTAAACGGTGTTTGCGTTGCCGGTGCAGTCGACGGTCGGGGAAGGCAGAACTCCCAAGTCGATCTGGCGCGCCAGCTCGGTCTGAAGCTGCGCGTCGGTGAGCGTGCATGCGCCGGAGCCCGCGCAATTCGCCGGCGCGATGACGACCGATCCGCCGGAAGCGCCCGGAAGGATGGCCTGGCTGGAGCCTCCCGCGAGGCCGACCGTGTCGTATTCCGGGAGCCACTCCCAATACGCGCTCTGCGGAAGGTCGGCGTAGAACTGTCCTATATTCGCCCGGAGCGTCGCGTTCACGTGCGAATTCCAGAACACGGCCACGATGGTCGGACTCTGGAGAATAGGGCCCCCGAAATACGAGAGGTGGGGGCTTGCGCAAACGGGGGATAGTGCCCGATCGACCCCGCCTCGAAACCGCACGACTCCATGGAGGCGACCTTCCGCCTGAACCGAGCCGGACCCGAGAAGGAGCGCGAGCCCCGACGCGGCAGCGAGGGCAGCGGGGCCGCGCGCGCACGCTTCGTCCCGTTCGCAACTCCAATGCTTCATCGGGCCACGAAAGACCGGGCGGGCTCGGTCGTAAAGCAACATTTCCGATGCGGCGAGGCCGCAACTGGGATTCGCCGTCCGTGCGGTCGCGTCGACCGGACGCCGGCCTCGGGTTTAGGGCTTGGTCCGAAACGAGCACCCCTTCGCGCGAGGTTGACCGCCGATCTTCACGGGCCCGGGGTCATCGGGCCCGACCACCAGCTCCCGGCGCACACCCCGGGGCGCGCGAGCTCCGGGCGTCGAGGCCTGCTCGGACTCGTGGGCCTTGCGGTGCTCGCGACCGCGACCGCGCTCGTCTTGCGCCAGCGGGCCGCAGACCGCCGTCCGGCGCCTCCGCCCCCCAAGGTCGCGCTCGAGACCGTGTCCGCCAAGCGCGGGGACATCGGCGTCTACTTCGAGTCGATCGGGACGGTCACCCCGGTCCACACCGCTTCGATCACCAGCCAGGTCAACGGCCTCGTCGTCGCGGTTCACTACGCGGAGGGACAGCAAGTCCGCCGCGGAGACGCGCTCGTCGACGTCGATCCGCGCGCGTACCGCGCGACGCTCCTCCAGGCGGAGGGGACGCTCGAACGCGACGAAAGCGTGCTCGCTCAGGCAAGGA
The DNA here is from genome assembly GCA_964628155.1 of uncultured Polyangiaceae bacterium. Lineage (GTDB taxonomy): Bacteria > Myxococcota_A > Polyangia > Polyangiales > Polyangiaceae > Palsa-1150. The sequence continues at coordinate 47,775 of CAZVPE010000002.1, forward strand.
TGGATCTCGAGCGATATCGCGAAGCCTGGGCGCGCAACGCGATCGCCAAGCAGCTGCTGGACGACCAGGAGAAGCTCGTTCTGCAGAACGAGGGCACGGTCAAGAACGACCAGGGAGCGGTGCAGTACGACCGAGTGCAACTCGACTTCTGCCACATCACGGCCCCCATTGCCGGGCGAGTCGGACTTCGCCTGGTCGATCCCGGCAACGTCGTGCAGGCGGCGAGCGCGTCGGTCCTCGCCGTCGTGACCCAGCTCGAGCCGATCACGGTGGTCTTCACCCTTCCCGAGGACAAGCTCGGGCCGGTCCAGGCGCGCCTGCGGCAAGGCGCCCGGCTCCGCGTCGACGCCCTCGACCGGACCGGACAGAAGCGGATCGCGACCGGAATCCTGCTGACGCTGGACAACCAGATCGACACCACGACCGGGACCGTAAAAGCGCGTGCGCTGTTCGACAATCTCGATGACGAGCTCTTCCCCAACCAGTTCGTCAACGACCGGCTCCTGGTCGATACGTTGCGCGGCGTGACGCTCATTCCATCGTCGGCCATCCAGCGCAATGGCCCGGAGTCGTTCGTTTACGTGATTCGAGACGGCGTCGCGCACATGCGTCGCATCCAGACGGGCGTGACGGACGAGGGTGTGACGCAGGTCGATGGGGTCGCGCCCGGCGACGTCATCGCCGACAGCAGCTTCGACCGGCTTCACGACGGCGTCGCGGTGGCAGCCGGTCCGCCGACCAGAGGGAGCCCCGCGCCGTGAGCCCGTCGCGCCCGTTCATCGAACGGCCCGTGGCCACGTCCCTGCTCATGGCCGCGATCCTCCTCGTCGGGGTCGTCGCGTATACCCAGTTGCCGGTCTCCGCGCTGCCGGAGGTAGACTATCCGACAATCCAAGTACTCACGTTCTATCCGGGCGCGAGCCCCCGCGTGATGGCGACGACGGTGACGGCGCCGCTCGAACGGCAGTTCGGCCAGCTCCAGGGCCTCAGCCAAATGACATCGACGAGCTCCGGGGGAACCTCCGTCGTCGTGCTTCAGTTCGACCTCTCGCTGCCGCTCGACGTGGCCGAAGAAGAGGTGCAGTCGGGCATCAACGCCGCCCAAACCCTCTTGCCGTCCATCTTGCCAGTCCCGCCCGTATACAGCAAAACGAACCCCGCGGACGCTCCCGTCCTCACGCTCGGGATCACCTCCGACTCCCTGCCGCTCGGTCAGGTGGAAGATCTCGTCGACACGAGGCTCGCGCCGAAGATTTCCCAGCTGAGCGGGGTCGGCCGCGTGACGATCAGCGGCGGACAGAAACCCGCCGTTCGCATCCAAGCGAACCCCATGGCGCTCTCGTCCTACGGCATCGACCTCGAGGCTCTGCGCACGGCGGTGACCCAAGCGAGCGTGAACGCGGCGAAGTGGAGCTTCGACGGCCTTCGGCAGAGCTTCCAGATCGACGCCAACGACCAACTCGTGACGAGCGACGATTATCGCCGCGTGGTCGTGGCCTATCGCAACGGGGCGCCGGTGATGCTGCCCGATGTCGCGCGCATCGAGAACGGCGTGGAGAACGACAGGCAGGCGGCCTGGATGAACGAAACCCCGGCCGTCATTCTGAACGTCCAGAGGCAACCCGGCGCGAACACCATCAGCGTCGTAGAGCGGGTCAAACAACTGCTGCCTCAGCTCGAGGCGACGCTCCCCGCCGGCCTCCGGGTAACGACGCTGACGGACCGAACCACTTCGATTCGAGCCTCGGTCTCCGACGTCGAGTTCGAGCTCTTGCTCACGATCGGACTGGTCGTCCTCGTCATCTTCCTATTCCTGAGGAGCCTCCGTGCCACCGTCATCCCCAGCGTTGCCGTACCGCTCTCGCTGATCGGCACGTTCGGCGCCATGTACGCCCTCGGATACAGCCTCGACAACCTGTCGATGATGGCACTCACCATCTCTACGGGCTTCGTCGTCGACGACGCCATCGTCATGGTCGAAAACATCGCCCGGTACATCGAAGCCGGCGAGCCGCCGATGCAGGCCGCGCTCAAGGGGGCGACGCAAATCGGCTTCACCATCCTGTCGCTGACCGTGTCGCTGATCGCGGTCCTCATCCCTCTCCTCTTCATGGGGGACATCGTAGGGCGACTCTTCCGCGAGTTCGCGGTGACGCTGGCCGTGACCATCATCATATCCGCGGTCGTGTCCCTCACGCTGACCCCGATGATGTGCGCGCGGATCCTTCGGCCGCAGCCCGCGGAGGGGCAAGGCCGATTCTACCGGGCCTCCGAGCACGCGTTCGCGCGGACCGCCGCGCTCTACGGGCGCACGCTGCGCGTCGTCCTACAACACGAATCGGCCGTTCTCCTCGTCGCGCTCGGCACGCTCCTGCTGACTGGAATTCTGTACTTCGTCATTCCCAAGGGCCTCTTTCCCGTTCAGGACACGGGCGTCATCCAGGGAATCTCTCAGGCTCCGGCGGCGATCAGCCCGAAGGCCATGGCCGAAAAGCAGCAGGAGCTGGCAAAAGCGGTCCTCGAGGACCCCGGCGTCGAGAGCCTGTCGTCGTTCGTAGGCGCCGACGGAACCAACCCGACCAACAGCAGCGGACGGATGTCGATCAACCTCAAGCCGATCGGCCAGCGCACGCTCCGCGCCTCGGACCTCATCCGCCGCCTCAAGCCACGGCTGGACCGCATCGAGGGCATCCAGCTCTTCTTGCAGCCCGTGCAAGACATCACGGTCGACGACCGCGTGAGCCGCACGCAGTACCAATACACGCTCGAGGACGCCGACAGCGCCGAGCTTCGGACCTGGGCAGACCGCTTCGTCGGGCGGCTGAAGGAGCTCCGGCAGCTCGAGGACATTGCCACCGATCGGCAGGACGGCGGTCTAGCGATCAAACTGCAGATCGATCGCGTCACCGCGTCTCGGCTCGGGATCGCGCCATCGACGATCGACAACACGCTCTACGACGCGTTCGGACAGCGGCAGATCAATACGATGTATACGCAGGTCAATCAGTATCGGGTGATCCTCGAGAGCCTGCCGGCGTTCCAGTCGGATCCCAGCACACTCGACAAGCTCTACATCCAGGCGAACGCGGCGTCCGGCGCGAGCGGCGCGAGTGCGGCCGCGTCGTTCGCGGCCTCCGGATCGGCGGCCGCCGGGTCCAATGCGCTGACGACGTCGGTGCTCTACACGCCGGCGGCCGACACGCTCGCCCCGCTACCGAACGCGCTCGCGCCCGCGTCCCCGGCGCCGTCCGGCAATGTGCCTCCCCCCATTCCGACCACCCGCTCGACCGCGAGCAGCGCCGTGCCGCTCAGCGTCCTGGCGCGCTTCGAACGCACGACCGAGCCCCTCGTCGTCACGCACCAGGGACAATTTCCGGCCGTCACGATGTCGTTCAACCTCGCGCCGAACGCGTCGTTGGGGAGCGCGATTTCGGCAATCGACCGCGTGCGTCGGGAGCTGCACCTGCCGCCGAGCCTGGCGGCCGATTTCCAAGGCACGGCCGGGGCGTTCACACGCTCGCTCGCGAACGAGCCGGTGCTCATCCTCGCCGCGCTGGCGACGGTCTACATCGTCCTCGGCGTCCTCTACGAGAGCTTCGTCCATCCCATCACCATCCTGTCGACGCTTCCTTCCGCAGGCGTGGGCGCGTTCCTCGCGCTGATCGCCTTCCGGCAGGACCTGAGCGTCGTCGCGATCATCGGAGTCGTCCTCCTCATCGGCATCGTGAAGAAAAATGGGATTATGATGGTCGACTTCGCCCTCGAGGCCGAGCGCAAGCGCGGCAAGAGCGCGCCCGAGGCAATCTACGAGGCCTGCCTGATGCGCTTCAGGCCGATCTTGATGACCACGATGGCGGCGCTCCTCGCTGGCATCCCCCTGGCCCTCGGAACCGGCTTCGGCTCGGAGCTGCGGCGGCCGCTCGGCATCGCCATGATCGGCGGCCTGCTCCTCAGCCAGGTGCTTACCCTCTATACGACGCCCGTCATCTACATCTTCTTCGACGGCATCGCGCGCCGATTCCGCCCTCGGGCCGGGAGACGGGAGGCGCAGCCAGAGCCGGCGAAGTGAATATCTCGGCGCCCTTCATTCGCCGGCCCGTTGCGACGGTGCTTCTCACCATCGCCGTGGCGCTCGCGGGAGCGATGGCCTTCGTCCAGTTGCCCGTCGCTCCCCTGCCCGCGGTCGACTTCCCGACGATTTCAGTCGCCGCCACGCTCCCCGGCGCCAGCCCGTCCATCATGGCGTCGTCCGTCGCGACCCCGCTGGAAAGACAGCTCGGTCAGATCGCCGGCGTGGCCGAAATGACGTCGACCAGCGCGCTCGGCGCGACGGCCATCACCGTCCAGTTCGATCTCGGCCGCGACATCAACGCTGCGGCCCGAGACGTGGAGGCGGCCATCCACGCCGCTCGCAGCTACTTGCCGGCCAATCTGCCCAGCAATCCCACGTATCGAAAGGTCAACCCCTCGGACGCTCCCATCCTCATCCTCGGCCTGACTTCGGACAAGTTCGGACCGGACAAGCTCTACGACCAAGCGTCGACCGTGGTCATGCAAAAGCTGTCTCAGATTCAGGGCGTGGGACAGGTCATCGTCGGCGGCGGGGCCCTGCCCTCGGTTCGCGTCGATGCCGACCCCGAGCGCCTCGCCGGCTACGGGCTGACAATGGCCAATCTGCAGTCCTTGCTGAGTCTGCAGAACGCGGACCTACCCAAGGGTCAGCTCGCGAACGATCGGGAGAGCGCCGACATCGAGGCAAACGACCAGATTTCTCGCGCAGACGAGTACAAGCCCCTGATCGTCGCCTACAAGAACGGGGCCGCCATTCGCCTATCGGACGTCGCCGAAGTCACCGACTCGGTTCAGAACGTCCGGGTCGCGGGATATTTGAACGGCGCGCGCGCGATCCCCATCATCGTGTTTCGACAGCCCGGGGCGAATATCATCGACACGGTCGATCGTATTCGCGAAGCGCTTCCCTTCATTCGGGCCTCCATCCCAGAGGGGATCGACACCCGCATCGTCCTTGATCGCACCGTCACGATCCGCGCGTCGGTCGGAGACGTCGAAAGCTCGCTGCTCCTGTCCGTCGCGCTGGTGATTCTGGTGGTGTTCGTCTTTCTCCGGAACGGACGCGCCGCGCTCGTACCCGGCGTCGCCGTACCGGTCTCGCTGATCGGGACGTTCGCCGTCATGTATCTGCTCGGCTACAGCATCGACAACCTTTCGCTGATGGCTCTGACCATCGCCACGGGATTCGTCGTGGACGACGCGATCGTCGTGATGGAGAACATTGCGCGTCACCTGGAGGGCGGCATGAAGCCGCTCGCCGCCGCCCTCGAGGGCGCTCGGGAAATCGGGTTCACGGTTTTGTCCATCAGCGTCTCGCTCATCGCCGTCTTCATCCCCATCCTGATGATGGGCGGGATCGTCGGCCGTCTCTTTCGTGAGTTTGCGGTCACGCTCTCCACGTCGATCGCCGTCTCGATGGTCGTTTCGCTGACGACGACGCCGATGATGTGCGCCTATCTTCTCCGCCCCGGGCGCGAACCGAAGCCGGGTGCCATCGGTCGCCTCAGCGAGAAGTTCTTCGCTGGGATTCTCTCGCTCTATCGACGAAGTCTGCGGCGAGTCCTCGAGAAGCCGACGGTTACGCTCATGGTCCTGCTCTCGACGATCGCACTCAATGGGTTCCTGATTCTCGAGATCCCCAAGGGCTTCTTTCCGCTGCAGGATACGGGCGCGCTGGCTGGTGCACTCCAGGGGCCACAAGACTCGTCCTTTCAGTCGATGGATGGCGCCCTTCGCCAGATCGCCGCCGTCATCCGAGAGGACCCCGCCGTGGACGGCGTCGTTGCGTTCACCGGGACGAGCGGTGCGGCGAATACCGGGGCGATGTTCGTGGCGCTCAAGCCGCTCGAGCAGCGCAAGGCGAGCGCCGCGCAGGTGATTGGCCGCCTGCGCCCGCAGTTCGCGCGTTTGCCCGTGGCGGCGGCGTTCCTGCAGCCGGTTCAGGACTTGCGCATCGGCGGACGCGCGAGCAACGCGACCTACCAGTACACCATCCAGAGCGACGACGTCGACGAGCTGACGAAGTGGGGTCCGGCATTGCTCCAAGAGATTCGCAAGCTACCGGGCATTCAGGACGTAAGCGCCGATCAGCAGAACGGCGGGCTCGAAGTGGCGCTGGACTACGATCGTGTAACCGCAGCGCGGCTCGGACTGAGCGCCCAGGCGCTCGATTCGAACCTCTACGATGCCTTCGGCCAGGCGCTGGTGTCCGTCATCTACAGTCAGGTCAATCAGTACTACGTGGTTCTCGAAGTCGCGCCCCGGTACTGGGAGCGTCCCGACGGACTGAAGTCAATCTATCTCCGGACGCCGGGCACCGGCGCGGTTCCGCTCGGTGCCGTGGCCACGGCGCACGCGGGGACTACGCCTCTCGCCATAAACCACACGAGCTTGTTCCCATCCGTCACCGTCTCTTTCAACCTGGCCTCGGACGTTTCCCTTAGCGAGGCCACGGGCCGGATCGCGCAAGCTCAGAAGAAGCTCGGCGCGCCAGCGACTCTTCGTGGCTTCTTTGCGGGCACGTTGCTCGCCTATCAGCAGTCGCTCGGAACGGAGCCATACCTGATTCTGACGGCGCTCCTCGCCGTCTACATCGTGCTCGGCATCCTCTATGAGAGCCTGATCCACGCGCTGACCATTCTTTCGACGCTTCCGTCCGCGAGCGTCGGCGCCATGCTCGCGCTCCTTGTCTTCCACGAGGACCTGAACGTCATCTCCATCATCGGGATCGTGCTGCTCATCGGGATCGTGAAAAAGAACGCGATCATGATGATCGACTTTGCACTTGCGGCCGAGCGCCAGGAGGGAAAGAGCACGGAGGACGCGATCTTCGAGGCGTGCATGCTGCGCTTTCGTCCGATCCTGATGACGACGGTGGCGGCGATCGTCGGCGCGATGCCGCTGGCGCTGGGGACGGGTATGGGTCACGAGCTCCGTAGGCCCCTCGGAATCGCGATCGTGGGCGGATTGGTCCTCAGTCAGCTTCTGACGCTTTACACGACTCCGGTCGTCTATCTCATGTTCGATCGGCTTCGGTTGCGGACGAAACGCCGGGCGTCGGGAGGGACGTCGCGCGCGGACCCTGCAGCTCGGGGCGAGGCCGCGGGATGAAAGGCAGCTGCGCGCGCTTGCGGGTGTTCGCGACGCTACTCGCCGCCGCCGCGTCCGCCGCATGCAATGTGGGTCCGACTTATGTGAGACCCGCGGTCTCGACTCCACGCACCTTCCGAGAGGGCTCCGCAGCGTCGTACGCGGCGCTGCCGGCCGGTACCTGGCGCCCGGCGAGGCCAGAGGACGCCGTCCTCAAGGGGAAATGGTGGGAGATGCTTCACGAACCCGAACTCGACGCGCTGGAGGAGCAGCTCGAAATCAACAACCAAACGGTCGCGCAGTACTTCCAAAACTTCATGGCTGCGCGGGCCCTCGTGAACGTCGCGCGCGCGGGCTATTTCCCGACCGCGAGCACGGGGCCGTCGTTCACGCAGACGGGCAGCGGCACGACGGCCCGGGGCGCCGCGCCGGGAAGCGTCGGGACCTTCGTCCAGGCGGGCGCGGGTTCGCCTACGAGTAGCTTCTTCTCCATTCCGATGGATGCGAGTTGGGCACCGGACTTGTGGGGCCGCGTCGCGAACGCGGTCCGCGAGTACCGCGCCGCGGCTCAGGTGAGCGCCGCCGACCTCCAGAACGAGCGCCTCACGGAGGAAGCGGCGCTCGCGGTCGACTTCTTCGAGCTCCGCGGCCAGGACACGCTCGTGCACCTTTACGAGCGCACGGTCTCCGCTTTTCGCGAGTCGCTCGCGATCACGCGTGCCCAGTCGGAAACGGGCATTGGCAGCGAAGAGGCGGTCGTCCAGGCCCAGGTCACGCTCGAAAACGCCGAGGCGACGGGGATCGGGCTCACCGCCGCCCGCGCGCTCTACGAGCACGCGATTGCGACGCTCGTAGGCAAGCCTGCCTCTTCGTTCGCGATGCCCGTCCGAGACCTGAGCACGCCGGTTCCGGCCATTCCCATCGGCCTTCCCTCGCAGCTCTTGGAGCGGCGTCCGGACATCGCCGCCGCCGAGCGGACGCTGGCGCAGGCCAATGCCCTCATCGGCGTCGAGATGACGGCTTACTATCCGTCGCTGAACCTCTCCGCTTCCGGCGCGCTCGAGTCCTCCACGCTTCGGACCCTGTTCTCGTTGCCTGCCTTTTTCTGGTCGCTCGGCGCCGCCGCCTCCGAGACGATCTTCGATGGTGGTCTGCGCGACGCCACGGTCGCCCAATACACGGCCCTCTACCGAGCCGACGTCGCTGCCTACCGGCAAACGGTCTTGACGGCCTTCCAAGAGGTCGAGGATGGCGTTGCCACGCTACGCATTCTTTCGCAGCAGATCGCCCGACAGCAGGCGGCGGTGGCCTCCGCGCAGCGGTACGTCGACATCGCGACCGAACGTTACAAGATCGGCCTCGATCCGTACCTCAACGTCGTTACCGCTCAGACGACGCTCCTCGGCGATGAGCAGACCCTGGTGACGCTGCGGGTGAACCAGATGACGGCAGCGGTTCAACTGGTCCAGTCTCTCGGAGGTGGGTGGGACGCGCGCCAGCTCCAGCGCGCCTCGTAGACTTCCAAACGGAAGGTCCATTTCGGTCACCCTCACGACTTCGGCCGGTAAATCCAGACTTCGCCCGCGGTCGACGAGTGAATGCGTAGGCATCGGAGCGGCCACGGTAGACGGCACCGCCCCGAGAAGACGTGGTCGTACCCCAGCGTCCCGTCGAGCAAGCCTCGGAAGAACGCGTGCGATCGATCGTCGGCATACTGCGCGAGCGCGTAGGCACCCGTGCCGAGGGTGGGTCGCGTGGACGCCACGTTGGAGACTTCGGTGGCAAGGACGATCGCGGCGGGCCGGCGCGCCCGGGGATCCATGAACGGGTCGACGATGTCGGTGACTCCGGCGATCGCCTGACGGTCGCTCAGCGGCTCGACGCCGGGCCGCGTGGCCACGAGTCCCCTCGGGACCCGCGGGAGGAAGATGGGCCCCCCGTAGACCTCTACGGCGGCCCCCGCCGAAAGCGTGGCGAGGAAGCGCTCGGCCTCGTAGCGCGGGTCGCGAATGAGCGTGGCGTCGAGCGATGCGACGCCGACCGCCGCCGGGCCCAACGCGGCGGCGCCGGCGAGGACGAGTGCCGCATGGAATCGAGGCCGGGCTCGCCAGACGCAGTCGAACGCGAGGCCCGCGTACGGCACCAAGAAAACGCTTTGCGGCAAGAGGAATCGGTGTTCGCTCCGGCGCACGGCGAGCGTGAACAAGACCGTGAAGGACGCCGCCGCCGACATGGGCACGAGCGTGCGCGCCCGCTGCTCACCCCGCATCGCGAACGTTGCGATGGCGATTCCGACCGTCGCCGCCAGAGCGACGGGCCAGGACGTGAAGTCGTGCAGCTGCCGCAGTGCATCGCCGACCCACGGGTCGAGGCCGCGCAAACCCGCAGGGTACGCCGCCCAACTCTGACTGGCCGGCCCCGTCAAAAAGGCGAGGCGACGGCGGAACCCCAACGGATTGACGAGCGCGCCCGAGCCAACCGCATAGAGGCCCGCTGCGAGGAGCGTCGCGCGAATCGTTTCTCGACGCACGGGAGCCCTCCCGTGGAATCGCCAAGGAATGACGACCAAGCAGATCACGGCCGGGAGAAGCAAGGCGCCGAATGCTTGATCTTTCGTCAAGACGGCAGCGACCGCGAGGACGAGCGCGCGCCCCGCGCGGTTCTCGCCGCATGCAGCTCGGTCGAGCTCGACGATCGCGCACGTCGTCCAAAAGAGATAAGGAACTTCGAGATTGCCGGTGTGGCCGTAGTACACGAGAGTCGCGTTGCCGGCCGTGAGAACTCCGGCCAGCAAGCCCGCGCGTCGCCCGGCCAGGCGCGTCCAGAGCCGCATCGTGGTCGCTATCAATCCAAGTGTCATGGCGACCGCGACGAGCCGCGCGGAGAGCTCGATGCCTGTCATGTAGAGAGGCTCGACGAGCTCCCTTTCGAGCGCGGCGCGACTCACTCCGACCCGCAACGCGGCCACTGCCATCCACGGCAACGACAGCACCGTGAGGAGGGCCATGTGCAGCGGCGGATAGGTGTGGAAGTGGCCCGGCCAAAATGTCTCGACGATTGCACCGAGACCGCACGAACGCGGCGAGATCGAGTCCGCGGACCACGAGTCGGTTCCGGGCAGCCCCCAGGTGACACCGACCACGAGAGGGACGAACGCAGCGACGAGGATCCACGTTTCGGGGTAGCGCGCGATCCGTGCGAAACCGCGCCCGAGCCGGCCGTCCGTCATCATCGGCGGGCACGAGAACACCGGCGAAGATCGGCAGTCAAGCTTGCTCCGCGGGGCACGGCAACCTCGCTCGCCTGCTCTTCTTTCGATTCAGAACGGCCGACTTCGACAGCCGCGCCCTGCGCAGCGGCGCGCGCAGGACGCGCACGTCGTCGTCGTCGCGGTGGCCGGACCCGGAGAATCCAGGCCGAATCTCTCGCGGCACACCCGGTGCTTGGTGAGGCGGACGGATGCCCACCAAGAAGCCAGCCGGTCGACCGACACCCCCCGTACGCAGGCGAAAAGGCACGTGGGGCCCGCTGCTGCTCGCGTGGATCCTTCCGGGATCCGTCGCCTGTGGGAGCGCATCGCTCTCCGGCTTCGACGTCGACGGCGGATCTCAAGGCGGGTCCGGGGCTGGTGCCGTCGGATTCGGTGCAGGCAATCCGACCGCCGGCGCGAACGGAGCGTCCGGTGGAGGAAGCGGCGGCGGCGGGACGGCAGGAACGATCGTCCTGCGCGGCGCGGACGCGAGCACGACCCCTAGCTCCACGGCCAACGGCCAGTCCGCCCCCCCCGCGAAGGTGGCGATCAACGACTGTCCCGGCAGTCTATCGCCGGCGACGATCGCCGCCCTTCAAACCGGAGGCCCGATTCCCGCGTCGATGAAATGGCTCTACCCGTACGACGGCACCGTATTCCCCGGAGGCCTCCCAGCGCCGACGTTGCAGTGGTCCCAAGCGAGCCCGCCGGACGGGGCGTATCTGCAGCTCCATTCGAAATCGTTCGACTACGCAGGATGCTTCGCCGGAGGCGATCCCCCAGAGCTCGTCATCCCGCAGACGGCCTGGGACAAGGCCTGGGAGCAAGGAACGGGTGTCAATGATCCGCTCACCGTCGAGCTGACCACAGTGACGGGAGGCGTCGTCACGGGCCCGCTGCGCGAGTCCCTCTCGTTTGCACGCGGGAGCCTCAAGGGCGTCGTTTACTACAACACGTACACGTCCCAGATCGCCGGCAACAACGGAGCCGTGATGAGCATCGCTCCCGGAGCTTCGACGCCCACCGTGCTCATCTCCATCCCGGGCATCGATCCGGTCGGACCCTGTGTATCGTGTCACTCGGTGTCGGCCAATGGTCAGTATCTCGCCGCACAGCGACACAACTATCTGTTCGGAGGAACCAACGGATCGGGGTTGGTCGACAGCGAGTCGTACGACCTCTCGAGCACGGCGACGCTCAACACGGGCGCGCCGCTGGCCCAGGTGAGCAACGACGATTGGGGGTTCAGCGCGATGTACCCCGACGGCTCGCGCCTCTTGACGGACGGCCAACCCAATCCCACCAGCCCCCCCTTCCCCGGCGCCGCGGGGAACAACCCGGGCATGATCGGCCCCAACCCGAGCAAGATGTACGACCCGCGGACCGGAGCGACGCTCTCCTTCTCGGGGCTGACCGCCAAGAACGCCATGATGCCGACGTTCTCGCCGGACGGGAAGAAGGTCGTCTTCAATGATTACGACCACGGTAGCGGCCATTCGCTCGTCGTCATGGATTTCGATCCGGCGGCGAACGTGTTTTCCGGAGCGGTGACCGTCTTTCAAGATCCCAACCTTTACCCCGGTTGGCCATTCTTCACGCCGGACTCGCGTCAAGTCGTGTTCGTCCTCGGCGACGGCAACAACTTTGCGTCCACGCATACTCCCCCAGCTCAAGACATCGCCAAGAGCGACATCTACATCGTGCCCGTGACCGGCGGGCAAGCCACCGCCCTCGACGCGGCAAACGGGTTTTTCAAAGGACAATCGTACTTGCCGTATCCCGGCCGTGACGAACACCTCAATTTCTATACGACCATCAGTCCGGTGTCGTCGGGCGGATACTTCTGGGTCTACTTCATGAGCCGCCGCAGCTACGGAAATATGCTCGCCAGCTCGGACGCGAAGATCGTCGTCGCCGACGCGACGGACACGAAATCGATGAAGATATGGGTCAGCGCAGTCCAGGTCTCCGAGACGGGCGTCGCGCAGAGTCACCCGGCTTTCTACTTGCCGGGTCAGGAGCTCCAGAGCGGCAATATTCGCGCGTTTCCCGCCCTCGAGCCGTGCAGGGCCGACGGACAGTCGTGCTCGAGCGGAGTCGACTGTTGCGGCGGCGCATGCACGAGTCTGTCGTGCGGGCAGCCGATGGGTTGCTCGAAAGTCGACGAGAAGTGTTCGACGGCGTCGGACTGCTGCGATGCGGCGGTCAAGTGCATCGGCGGCTTTTGCGCGCTGCCCACTCCGATGTGAATCCGCACTTCGTGTTCAGGCGCTTGGAGCATCTCGACCGGCCGGGAGGATTGGTGAGCATCATGGTGAGGAGTCTCTGGGTTGCGTGCGCGGCGATGGCAGTCGGCTGTTCGAGCGGGGGGGCGACCTCCGTCGACCCCAGGGCGGACGCGAGCGCGGGGTCCGCGTACAGCGGCGGCGGGGGCGGGAGCAGCGGAGGGCCCGGCCAGACCTTCGCGACCGGAGCCCCCAGCGGCACCGCGAACGGGGCGGCGCCCGGTTCGTCCGGTTCCGTGACACCCGCGGACGCCGGCCCAGTATTCGTCGACGCCCAAGCGGCCAGTCTTTACGACGCTCCCCCGCCGGACGCGGCCGACGTGGGCCAGACGGTCACCCTGACCGCCGACCCCTTCACCGTCCCGGCCGGGGCCGAGGTCTACAAGTGCCAGGTCTTTGCGAATCCGTTCGGGAAGGACGCCGACCTCACGTACCTGGACGGGACGATGAGCCAGGGATCGCATCACTTCTTCCTCTTCAACATGGCGCCGTCCACCGGCCGTACGCAGCCGACGCCCCTGCAGGACTGTCCCGGCGGCGGGCTCGAGTTTCACCCGTTTCCGTATCTGTCGCAGCAGCAGCACTGGGTGGTCAATTACCCCGAGCCCACGATGGGATACCGTCTGCCGGCCCAAAACGCGCTGATGATCAACGTGCACTTCCTGAATCCCGGCGCCACCGCCATCCAGGCCTCGGTCACGATCACACTCACGGCCGCGAAGCCTGGTGTCGTCACGACGCACGTCGGGACGATCTTCCTCAACAATACGTTCTTCAGCGTGCCGCCGACGCCGCAGGCGAGCCCCCAGCCCTACACGAAGACGTGGACGCCTCCCCCGGGATCGGTCCCGGCGAACTACACCGTATTCACTTCGTGGAGCCACATGCACAAGACCGGCGTCGACTTTCAGGCGAGCACGAACGGGAGCGTCTTCTACGAAGAGAAGATGTGGGACTCTCCACCGCTGCACCTTCACAGTCCGGCGCTCCAAATGACCGGTTCGACGCCGATCACCTGGTCTTGCTCGTACTACAACGACACGGGCGGTACGCTGTCCTTCGGCGAGTCGGCCAATAACAACGTCATGTGCATCTACATGGGTCAGTACTATCCGGTCGTGGACCCCCAGAACCCGGATCTCGTCGAGATTCTCAACTGAGTCGCTCGCGCCTCAAAAAGGCGCGTGCCATTCGGTCAGTCGCACGTACCGGAGCAAGGGACGAACGATCCGGCGGTGGCCGTGACGGTCGCGCTTCCGCCCGTAAGACCCGTCGCTGACGCCTTCACCGTGATGGCCCCCGCGCCCGTCGCCTGGACCAGCGCATAGGCGACGCCGTTGAAGGCGTTTCGCACGTTTCCGCGAAAGGTTTCTTGGATCATGCTCCCGCTGTCCACGGCGACGATTGTGCCCGGACCCGAAATGGCGAACGTGATCGGCGTGGCCGAACCGGTCACGACGGCGCCCGAAGCATCCGCGACGACGGCTTTCACGTAGGAGACGTCGTTACCGTCGGTCGTCAGCGCGGCGTGGTCGGCCGTGAGGACGAGCTGACTCGCCGTGGCTCCAGCAGTCGGATTCGCCGTGACGGGCACTCCCCAAGTCTTCTGCCAGGCTTGCCCCTGCGCAGTAACGGCACCGACCGCGTCTTGGAGCGACCCACCGGATGTTCCCCCCCCACCGATGGTAGGCCACATGAGCGGAGCCTCCCCCAGGTATTCCACTCCACTCCAGATGAATTCGCCGGTCAGCGCGGCGTTGGCGGTCACGGTTGCCCACGTGCTTGTCTCGGTGCCCATCTCGGTGAGCAAACCCGATTTGGTCGGCGCACTGGTCATCGCCTGGAGACAATTGGGAACGTTGTAATTGTTGCCCCAGACATCGAGGAGCGTATTCGTCGCCCCGCCGATGTCGCCGGCGGTGGCCGGGTCGAAGAGGGCCTGGGTCACGGCCCGCGGTCCGTCGAGCGCATGACTGATCGCGATCATTTGCGTCAGGATGGGTGTTCGCGTGGCGATGGAATCTCGAACCTCGTTGCCCATGCTGTAGAGGGCCACACTCGGATGGTTGCGATCCCGCATGATCCAGCCGGTCAAATCGACTTGCCACCACGTCGCCCCCGTCGCCACGCCGGGGACTGCAGGCATGCCGGTCGGGGTCGTGGCGGTCTTCGTGAAGAAAGCGCCGTAGTCGCCGACGTCCGTGTACCTGTGGGCCACCCAGACGTCGGTGAATTCGTCGAGGACGAGCATCCCCATGCGATCCGTCAGGTCGAGGAAGTCGGGGCTGGGCGGATTGTGCGCCGTGCGAATGGCGTTCACGCCGAGGGCTTTGAGCTGCGCAAGCCGTCGCTGCATGGCGCGCTGGGGCGCGGCAGCGCCCAGCCCGTGATAGTCCTGATGATCTGCGACACCCTGGAATTTCAGGCTCTTGCCGTTGAGCGTCATTCCCGCGTTGAAGAGAATCTCGCGGATTCCGAACGGCGTCACATCGTCGTCCACGGTAGCGCCGCCGACTTGGACGTTCGTCAGGAGCGAGTACATGTTCGGCGAAGTGAGATCCCAAAGCTTGGGATTCGTGACCGGAACGGTGAAGGTGAAGCTGGCCGACGCGCCGGCCGCAACCATCTGCGCTGCCGTCGTCACTGCTGGAAGCGCGTTTCCGGTAGGATCGCTCACGACGCCTTGCACGGTCACGCTTTGCGGCGTCGCACCCGAATTGACCACCGACGTCGTCACTTTGACGGTGGCAGACGCCGTCGTCGGCGCGGGCGTTGTGACGTACGTCGCGTACTGATCGACGTGCACGGGATTGGTCACGAGGACCCGGACATGACGATAAATCCCAGCTCCCGTATAGTATCGCTCGGCGGGCTGTACGGTCGTATCCGTCTTGACGGCAATGACGTTGTCCGCCATCCCGAACTTCGCGTTCGATGTCATGTCATAACGGAAACTCACGTATCCGTAGGGATGCTCTCCGAGTTGGGTGCCGTTGAAGTAGACCGTGGCGTTCTCCATCACGCCGTCGAACTCCACGTAGACTCGGTCGCCCGAGAGCGCCTGCGGCAGCGTGAAGTGCTTTCGATACCAGCCGATTCCGGACGGCGCGTACGCGCCCCGGCCGGTCGTCGCCGCGCTCATCGAGAAGGGATTGGAGGGAGGCGTAGGCCCTTCGATACTCCAGTCGTGCGGCACATTGACGGTTCTCCAAGCGGTGTCCGCGAATGTTGCCGCGTCCGCACCCGTGGCATCGCCGTAGTTGAACAGCCAGCCCGAGTCGAATGGGAGGACGGTACGAACGCGGTTGGGCAGGGGTGTCGCCGGGGGGCCCACCGTCCCATCGGCCGCCGTCGTGGCGTCGCCCGAGCTTGTTGGGCCGCCGCTTCCGGAGCCACCGTCGCTCGCCGATGCAACGCTTCCCCCGTCGGCCCCGGCTTTGCCGCCGCTTCCGCCGGCGTCGGCTCCGCCCGGCGCGCCGCTGCTCGCTGCGCCGACTCCACTCCCGCCACTACTCCCGCTGCCTCCGGCGCCACTGCCCGAGCCCGTTCCACCGCCCGTGCTCCCGGCCCCGCCGGGGGTATTGTTGCCCGCGCCCGAAGAACTCGAACCGGTGTTCGGGGTCGTCGCGCCGCTCCCTCCGCTGCTTCCGTTCTGGGGTGGGCCGCCCGAGCCTCCCCCCGGGGAGGTCGGAGAGGAACCGGAGGAGCCGCACGCGACCGCGAGAACCGTCCACGCCAGTGCTACGAAAAGTTTCGAAGGTTTCATGTTGCGCCTGTAGGCCCCGCGGCTCGAACCGTCGACGAGGGACCCGCCGTCCTTTGTGTTGTACTTGCTAACAAATCACCCGCGCCGTGGCCACACGCGCCGTGCTCGGCCGAGCGTGCTTCTTGCCGCGCGAGCGCCTGTTATTAGAGGTGCGTCGTAAAGATCGTCTCAGCGGCCCTTCCGGGGAGACGGACGAAAAGCTGGAGCGCCATTCGATCGTCCGTCTGCGCGTACCGCACTCTGATCCGATGCTGGCCGACCGCGAGCGGCAGTCCGCCGGTGCGGCTCTCGGGGGCGTGCTTGCCGTCGTTGTCGATGACGAGCATGTCGTCGATGTAAAGAAAGGATCCGTCGTCGGAGTGAAGCCGAAAACCGTAGACGCCATATCCCGTGACGGAAAAGGTCCCGGTGTAATCGATGAGAAACCAGTCCGAGCGGCTCGACACTCCAGGAAAACCATCGGAAAACTGGCGCTCGGGGATGTCGAGCGTATCGGTATAAATCGTCGCGACGTATTCGCAGTTTCGCACGTCTTTGATTCGCAGTGTGCCGACGGGCAGAAAACAGACTCGCCCCGTGAGGTCGCCCCGGGTTCCGTTTCCGAAAGCGGTGTGGCCGCGGATGGGCGGAGCCCCCCAACCAGCGCC
>CAZVPE010000002.1:64983-81037 GCA_964628155.1 uncultured Polyangiaceae bacterium
GCGCCGCGCCCGACACCGTCGGACGCCGCGGCAGCCGCCATCGCCATCTCGCGCTCTCGGCGCGCTTCGGACGCTCGGGCTGCGGTCATGACGCCCGGCGCGTCGTCGGTGCGGTCCATGGGCACTGGCGCCTCGGCGAGGATGGGCTTCGCCGCCCCGGTTCGAAAGGTCGCGGGCACCGGGGTCGGCGCGGTCGCCGCGGCATTCGTCCCGGCGACCGGGGCACCCCCGCCCGGTGTCGCGCGTCGCGCGGAAGGCTCTTGCTCGACTTCCAGATCGAGCGAGCGGGCCGCCTCACGCCCGGTGTTCGCGGGCGTTCGCAACGGCGAGAGAGACCCCCACGCGAAGAGGCCGGCGTGAACAATCGTGGCGAAAACGAGGCACGGTCCCAAACTGCCCGTTGGGCGATCGCCGGCCCGAATCACCATGGCACGCGGAGACGATAGCAGGCGTCGCGTCGAACGCGGAGAAACGAGCTACGGCGCTCGAGTGATGGCGCGACGAATCGCGGCCAGCGGAGCGGTCTCGTCGAATGCGACGCCTCCCCCCGTGCGCCGGACCCCAAGACGGGACCACAAGGCCGCCAAGTCGAACGATCCGGGGGCGAGCGCCGTCCGCGCATAGAGTTCGTGGAGCACGCGGGTTTCCGTGGCTCGATCGCCCACTTCGAGAAATTGCTCGATCGTCCATTGGCTCGACACGTTCGCACCCGTGGCGACGACCGCGCGCAACGCGTCGTCCAGCGAGCGTGCGTTGTGCGTTCGCTCCCGGATGGTGACGTCCGCAACGAAGCAGAAGAGGGCCCCGCCCCAATAGGTGCGCCCCCAGGTGTGCGTGCGGTCGAGTCCCTCGTCGCCGGCCTCGGGCAAACCTTGCGGAAGTCCATCGACGAGATCGCTCCAGAACTTCTGGACGGGGACCAATCCCGCCCGCGCACGAACGATGGGTTCCACGTACGTCGCCAGGCCTTCCTCGAGCCAGCGTTGCTGGAACGAGAGAGAAGGCAAGTTCACGTGCAAGAGCTCGTGGGTAACCACCCAATCGTCCGCGGTCTTCGCGGCGTTGACCTCCTCGCCCACGCGGAGGAGCACCGCGGGACCGCCGTCGCCGATCGTTTCACCGCGTGTGGGCCCGCGTCCCCCGGTCTCGACGATGATGAGGGTCCGTTCGGCATTGAACCTGCCCAGATAGACGGCGATGGCGTCGACCGCGCTCCGCACCCAGGCAGCGATCTCGGAATTCGTCAGGGTGAGTCCGCCCGGGACAATTCCGACGATGACGCGTGCCGCCCCGCTGCGGATTTCCTCTTCACGGAAACCTCCGAACATCGCAAAGCTCGATCGGTCGAGCGCGTCCGTGCTCGCTTCGAACGTGCCGGGGAGGCCGTCTGGCGAAGGAAGCGTACCGGCCTCGAAGCGGGTCGGCGGTGTCGTGCTCACGTGAAATCGAAAGAGGCCGGGAGGCTGCCGCGGCTCCGGACGCAGCAGCCACGTCGATGGCGGCGCGACGACGACGTCGTCCGACGCCGAGGCGGTATTGGCGTCGTCCAGACTCGTCCCCGCCTCGTGCAGCGCAAACCGGTAGCGGACCTTGCACGCGCCCGGACGGCAGGGAACCCGCCAAGCCGTTCCACGCACGGGGGCAGGCGCCCATTGAGCCTGGTTGCCGAGAGCCACCGCGTACTCCACGTCACGGACGAACGGCATCGCCGGATCGTCGACGCGAAGGTCGATGGCTCCTTCCGCGGCGAACTCGGCGTCGATCGCGAGATAATCGACCCCCGCCCTGACGTCGTATCGCCAGACGATCGGGACGTGGGCGGAGCTGAGGGTCGAGCGTGCCCCGGCGGGGGGCGCCGCGGGCGCGCAGCCAAGGACTGCGGCAAGCCAGAGGCCGCGCTTCGCGTGGGTGCGCATCGCCACGCAACGAATACCATCGTTCCCCGCGAGCGACCCCCTGACTCGAACAGCACGGGCGATCGCGAAGGAAACGGAGCTTGCGGCCACATCGCAACGTGATAGACGCCCCTTGCGAAATGCGTTCTTGACGCGGAGCCGTGCCGATGATGAACCCGAGCGCCCACGCTACGCTGGCCTCGCCGGAGATTCTGCGCGTGATTCGCGAAGCGTTTGGCGACGCACCGGTCGAAGGCATTTCCCCGCTCCCCACCGGTCGTTCGGGCTCGACGGTACTCGAGTTGACCACGGGAGGGCGCGCCTATGTCTTGCGTCGGCACGATCCCTCGCGGCCGATGCACCGGAGCCGAGCGGAGCGAGAGATCGCCTGCCTGAGGATTGCGTCCGAGCGGGGCGTCGCTCCCCCGCTCCGCCACGTCGACGGCCCCTCGTGCATCACGATCGTGGAGAAGGTGGCCGGGACACCGTTCGGGCGCTCGGCGACGCTCGCACCGGGTCGGCTCGCTCGACTGGTCGATACGCTACGAAGGCTCCACGAAGGACCGCCGTTCCCCGACGGAATGCCCATCGCCAGCGTTGCGCAACACTTTCACGACAGCCTCCGTAGGCAGGGTGCGACGGGCCTTCCCGAATCCATTCTTCGCGCGATCGCCGAGGTCTCGAACCTGACGGAGCGTTTCGCGCACGGCGCGCCATGTCACTACGACCTGAATCCGGGGAATATTCTCGAGACCGCGAATCGCACGTACTTCGTCGACTGGGACACCGCCTGCGCGGGCGACCCGTTCGTCGACCTTGCCCAGCTGGGGGTCTTCGCGCTGCCCACGCCGGAGGCCCGCGGAGAGCTCCTGCGGGAGTACCTCGGGCGCGAGCCGTCCGCGCAAGAGCGGGCGCGCGCGTCGCTCGCTCGCGTGCTGGCGTTGGCGTTCTACGCCGCAGCCTTCATGCACGTGAGTGCGTCCGCCGACGGCTCGACGGAGCTGACGGCGACTCCCCTTCCAATCCCCGAGCTTCTCGCGAATCTGGGACGCGGACGGGCGGCGCCGGATGTCGTGGCATCGTCGCTCCACGAAGCGATGCTGTGCGAAGTGCGCGCCGATGCATACGCCGGAGCCAAAGAGCTCTTGGGATGACCGTCGCCGTCACGCACGAGCAGGCATCCACGAATCGGATGACCGTTCGTAGCGACGGCAATCCCATCCGTAGGCGTGCCGCACGTGTCCGCACGGTTTCGGATCGGTACATTCCCCCGCCCGATACCTGCTCGCGGCAGCCGACGTGGTAGCGTCCCACCATGAATGCAATGGGAACCGCCGGCGGGACCGCCACGCACATCCGCGTCGGATACGAATTGCTCTATCAGTTTCCTCAACCGACGCCGGTTCTTCTGGTACTCAACATTCATTACACGCGTGTATCCGACATCATCGAAGCCGATCATGTACTCCTCGAGCCGAACGTTCCAATAGCCTCTTATCGAGATCCGTTCGGAAACTGGTGCAGCAGGATCCTGGCCCCTCCCGGGAAGATGCGCATCTCCACGAGCGCGCTGGTGAAAGACACCGGCCTGCCCGACGCGACCGCGATTTGGGCGGCGCAACACCCCGTTCAGGAACTGCCCGAGGACACGCTGACGTTCCTCCTCGGCAGTCGTTACTGCGAGACGGATCGTCTCTCGGAAACGGCTTGGCAGTTATTCTCGCAATCGCCCACCGGCTGGGGCCGCGTGCAGGCCATCTGCGACTACGTGAATCGGCGCCTCACCTTCGGGTACGAACACGCGCGGTCCACGAAGACCGCATGGGAAGCGTATAACGAGAGAAAAGGCGTGTGCCGCGACTTCGCTCACCTGGCGATCGCCTTTTGCCGTTGCATGAACATTCCCGCTCGCTACTGCACCGGCTACTTGGCCGATATCGGCGTCCCGCCGCCGCACGCGCCGATGGACTTCGCCGCTTGGTTCGAAGCCTATTTGGGCGGCCAGTGGCACACGTTCGACCCCAGAAACAACGTGCCTCGCGTCGGACGCGTTCTCATCGCCAGGGGCCGCGACGCAGCGGACGTGGCGATCACGACCACGTTCGGCCCGAATACCCTCGAAAGCTTTCGCGTGTGGACCGACGAAGTGAGCGTCTGAGAGTCCTCGCTCAGCCGACGCCGGCGACGCGCAGCAGGTGTCCGATGAGCGCGGTCACCGCCATTGCCGCCCCGCCGCCGATCATCACTCGCAGCGAGGCGCGGGTCATCGAGGCGCCCCCCAGATAGCCCCCGATCGCTCCCAACGCACCCAGGCTGACGAGACAGACCGCGGCCACGAGGACCAACCGCAGCGATTCTGGCGCGAGGAGAACCGTGAGGATGGGGACGATGGCAAGCGAAGAGAAGCTCGCCGCGGACACCGCGGCAGCCTGGATCGGTCGCGCGAGCCGAGCTTCGTCCAGCCCGAGCTCGTCACGAAGATGGCTCCCCAGCCGGTCATTTGCGCTGAGCTTCTCCGCGACGCGCATTGCGAGCTCCGCGTCGAGCCCGCGCTTGCGATAGATCCCGGCGAGCTCCTTCAGTTCGCCGGTCGGATCGGTGGCGAGCTCGTGTTTTTCCCGCGCGACATCGGCCTGCTCCGCGTCGCGCTGCGAGCTCACCGAGACGTACTCGCCCGCGGCCATCGACAAGGCGCCGGCGACCAGACCCGCAACTCCGGCGACGAGCGTGGCTTCCTTGGAGGCGGAGGCCGCCGCCACACCGAGGACGAGGCTCGCCGTCGAGACGACACCGTCGTCGGCACCCAGCACGGCCGCGCGCAGCCACGCGCCATTTCCGGCGCGGTGGACTTCTCGGTGGGTCCGGGCTCTCCGACTCATCGGTCGCCGTTCCCCAATCGCGAATTCATCGAGTCGGCGAAGTAGTCCTGGCGCAGCACGCGCGCGAGTCTAGCAGCGACTCGCCGCCACGCGCGTTCGATGGTTCGGTCGCCTCACTTTACGATCGGATTGCTCGCGACGAAGGGGGCTCGAATGCGCACGCTCGGCAGCCCGAGCTCCCGAGGAATCGGCGGCAAAGGGCTGGCTCGGCGAATGGCCTGCGCGCAATTCCGATCGAACTCGTCGATCCCGCTCGGGCGCACCGGCGGCCACGAGACCGTCGCGTGGCCATCGGCGAAGACGACGAATTCCAGAATGACAGTTCCTTGTTTCAGGTCGAGCAGTGCGCTCTTGGGAAACGCGTTCGCCCAGAGCGGGTCGATCTTCGCGTGGATCCGACGGAAGTACGGTAAAAGACGCGGATCGCTGGTCCAATAGTCGAACGCGTCGCCATCGCCGAGGCCCAGGGGATGGGCAACGGATCCAGCCGCGCTTCCGCCGCCTGCACCCGCTTCTCCGCCGAGCCCGGTGCCACCACGCCCTTCGCCCAACAATCCGCCGGCCGTGCTCGCGTGAACGAGCGAACGCACCATCGTCGCCACTTCCTGGTCACTATCCACGTCGTCCGTAGGCCGCGCGCGGTCGACCGCGGCGACGGCCACCGCCGCCCGCGTTACGTCGGGACGCGCACTGCCAATGGGGGCGGACGCGCGGTGGTCCGGGCCCGCGCGGGAGCTGGCGAGACCGGGCCCCGGGGCCGCTTCGAGCGAGCCCGGCTGCGTGCTTCCGAGCTTCCGCCCGCTGTCGTCGACTGCCGTCGGGGATGCGCCGGGTTCCCCGCCCCGGACGCTCGCGGCCTCTGACTTCAACGTACCGCGGCTGGGCTCCAGTGGCGAAGGCGCGCGGCGCTCGAACAACGTGCCCACGCCAGTGACGACCAACGTCAGCTCGGTCGGGTGCGTCGTCGCGCGCCGGTCCTCCCACGACTGGCGGACGCGCGCGACGCGAAGCCGCTGGAGCTGGTCGCGATCGAGGCGGCTCAAGAGATCGGGCGAAAGTCGCAGGCGCTCGTCCCGGTCGGCCAGGTTCAGCGCCGGATCGGCTGCCCGGGTGTCCCCACCGCGCCCGGGCGACCCTGTATCGACGTGTGCAATGGAGTCGCCCCCCGTGATGCTCGGAGGAACACCGGTCGACTCGAGCGATTGCGGCTCGATGAGAATACCCTCGCCCACGAGCGGCAGTTCGACCGCGGGTGCTCGCGCGCCAGTCTGGCCGGACAACGACGCGCGCTGCGCTTGCGCCTCTTCCGGCCCCATCGACCGGAGCGCCATCCACGACAGGAGGGCGGCGAGCGCGCCATGCACCGCTACCGACGCCACAATCGTCAGACCATGCACTCCTTTGATCGACGCCAACGCCCTGCGAGCCCCTCTCTATTGTGTAGCCTGGGACTCCGCGGCGTTCATCGCCATCCCGTGCGCAGCCGCTCGATGTGTGCCGCCCCGCCCCCTCCCGCGCGCGGATCAGCTCCGAGAGACCTCTTCGACGGTGGAACGGCTCCATGGTGAGAAAACCCTTGCGAAGCGACGCTGTGTGTTCGCAAGCGTCGTGAGGCAAAGGTCTTCCACACGCATCCCTCGGAGCTCGGCCACGCGCCGCGCAGTGTGCATCAGGAACGCCGGCTGGCACGGTTTGCCCCGCAGTGGCACGGGCGCAAGGTAGGGGCTGTCGGTTTCGACGAGGATCCGATCCGGGGGAGCCCACGCTGCCACCTCGTGTACCGAGTGTGCGCTCTTGAACGTCACGATCCCCGAAAACGACAGGTCAAACCCGAGATCGAGTGCGCGCGCGGCGAACGGTCGGTCCTCGCTGAAGCAATGAATGATTCCTCCGACATCGCGGGCGCCCTCGCCTTCGAGGACAGACAACGTGTCTTCGGCGGCTGCGCGCGTGTGCACGACGATGGGCTTACGAAGCTCGCGCGCAAGACCGACGAGCCGCGCAAAGACTTCGCGTTGCACGTCGCGAGGCGAATGGTCGTAATGATAGTCGAGGCCGATCTCGCCGATGGCGGCGACCTCCGGTCGCGCGCCGAGGCCTCGGAGCTCATCGTGAACGGCGTCGGTCCACGCGGCCGCGTCATGGGGGTGAATGCCGACACTGGCGCAAACCCGCGCGGGATCCCGATGGGCGAGCGCTACCGCGTCGCGCGCGGAGCAGAGGTCCCGGCCGACGCCTACGACCACGAAGCCGATGACACCGGCCTCGCGCGCGCGATCCATCACGGCGTCGGCGCCCTCAGGGAAGTAGGCGGCGTCGAGGTGGCAGTGCGCGTCGGCGAGCGCAGGCGGCGCGGGCATGGCCGAAAGATAGCGTAGCGCGCCCTCTGGCACCCTGCTAACGCGTCTGGCGAGATGCTCCCGCCTCGACGAGAGGATGCATTCGTCGTCTTCGCCCAAAGGAGCGACGCACGCATCGACGTCAAGGTGTGGAGCGCCCATGCGCAGCGGTTCTTCGCGACGCGGCTCGGCCTCACCGCCGACAAGCGCTACGACGGAGACGAACCGCGCACCGACAAGGCGACCTTCGTCGTCGCCCCGGACGGGGAGCCTCCCGGATTGCGACACGTGTTTGCGCGTCCTAGCCAGGCCGACGACTACGCGCTCGCCGAAGCGGCGGACATCGCCGGCTCGGGTCTCGCGCTCCTCGCCAGGCGGTGCGGAACGGTCTGGCTGGTCGTTCGGGAGACGCGCAGCGATCCGCTCGCGCTTCGGCTGGCCGCCATCCTGGCGAGCGTCCTTCTCGGTCCAATTCTGGATTACTCCACCAACGAGCTATTCGGGGTCAAGACAGCCCGCTCGAAGCTATAGCCTCCGCCCCTCAGACCGTCAGATCCTGAAAGCGCTTTCGCAAGAGAAGGCTCGCGGCGTCCGCGGCGCAGTTCGGACAGTAGCCAAAGCGCGAGACCAGGCGGTCGATCGCTTCCTGCGCATCTTGCCGGCGCTGCGGTTCGACCCCCACGCCCTCCTCCCGGACCAGGAGCAGAATGTCCCGCGCGAGGGATGCGACGGACTTGCGACGGCCCGCGAAGATCGCCTCCCGCATCCGCTTGATGTGCTGGGGGAAGACGGCGGCCGTGTCGAGCTTTTGACCCTGATGATCGAGCGCCCAAGCGGCGATGCCGCTGATGAGTTGCCGGCGCCAGTCGAGCGGATCGCTTCCCTTCACGTCGAGCAAGCGCTCCACCTCGGCCATCATCTTTTCGTCCGGCTCTTCGTGCCGCTGGGTCACGCGGCTGTAGAGGCGCTCCTTTTTCACCCACGCGCTGACGTGCTGCACGTAGCGCTCGAAGAGATCTGCGTATTGGCTCTCCTGCACGAAGCCGCTGGCGACGTAGAGCTCGTATTCCGAAGCGGCAATCAGCCGCGAAAAGAGCGTGTCGTGGAACACTTTCACGTCGTGGTACCCGCCGACGATGGCGTCTTGCTGGAGCCAGTCGAACTCGTTTCTTCGCTGGCATAGCGCGTCGATTTCTTCGAGCACCGCCAGCGGGCTGAGGCAGCGGTAGGCCGTCGACTGGGCGGCATCGAGGAGCGCGACCCGGAGCTCGCGCGGGCTTGCACCGATACGTCCCTCGTAGATCGGATAGCCCTCGCTCTCGGACCAGATTTCCTTGATCGCCGAGCGAAGCAGCTTTTGCGAATCGGAATCGAGCCGCTCGGGCGCCTTCGCCAGCGAGTAGAGATCGGCTTTCTCCACGGCGCCGAGCGTAGAGACGATGGCCCCGATGGGCCGGGCGTACCGCTCGGAGTTCGGTTTGCGCATCCTCGTGAAGACGGCGAACGACGCGGCCATCTCGGTCGCGTGCGGCGCAACGTGACGGCGAATCTGCGGCACGACGTGCGTGTCGTAGATGAGGCGCTCCTGCTCGTAGCTCTTCAAATAGGGCACGCGCGCGAGCTCGAGCCGGCCGCGGAAGCTCGCGAACTCGGCGTGCTCCCGGAACGCGTCGAGGTGGAGCTCGTTCGCGCTTCCCATCATGACGCAATTCAGCTGCACGTTTTGCGCGGCCAGAGCCACTTCTCCGGTTTCCACGGAGAGCTGAAGGTACTTGAACGCGTCCAGGGGTCTCTTCAGGAGATCGCTGAACTCGAGCAGCCCTCCGGCCGCGTCGATGAGCTCCCCTTTGGCCTCGTAGAGCGTCACTGCCTGGAGCGAGGCGGGCAGCGATTGGAGCGAGCGATCCATGGTAATCTGTCGCTCGGCCGCGTCGACGCTGAGCTGCGGACCGATCGTGACCGCGCCGACTCGGTAACGTCGCGAGATGAAGTAGCGCTCGACCTGGACGTGCTTGAGCACTTCGGCGTACGAGCCGTCGTAGGAAGACAGCAGCGCCTCGAAGACCTGCTGGCTCTTGTGCGAGAGCTGCCCGCGAACGATCCAATCGTTCGGTGGCTCCGCGGCCCCGACGCGTGCGTAGCCGGCCTCGAGGAGCTTCAGGCGGTCGGCGAAGGGGATGAGAAAGAGCGGATGGTCGCGCACCTCGACCAGGAGCTTTGCGTCGACCTCTTCGTCGGACAGGTGGGCGTACGAAAGCGACGGGTCGCCGCCGGCCTTGTCGTGGGCGAAGCCCAGCGAGCCCCGCAGCGTCTTCTGCGACGGGAACACCCAGTTGAAGCGGTAGAGCGCCCCTTCGTCGGTCATCGAGTAGTGCTCGAGGGCGGCCATCATGCATTGCGCGATGGTCGATTTGGCCGATCCGTTCGGGCCGTGGAGGAGCATCAGTCGATTGGGCCGGCCTTCCCGCACGAAGTTCGACAGCGCGCGGTAGATCTCCTCTTGCACGTGCTCCTGGCCGACGAGCGCACCGCGCGGAAGCGCTCCGGTCGTGGTCGGCGCCTCCCACGGCAAGTCGAAGAGATTGTGGCGCGTGAACTCGCCCCAAGGGTGGCGCACGGTCGTCTTGCCGTAGTGGTCGAATACGTCGCGCAAGTAGCGGCTCGCGTCCCGCGAGTAGCGCACGGGATGCTCGTCGAAAAGCGACAGGAACTCGGCGAACGACAGAACGCGCCGGCCCGCGCGAAAGCGCTGCTCGACGTGTTCGGCGATTGCTCTGACCTGCGACGTGGCGTCGCGCGGCGCGCTCATGGGTTACCCAGAGTAGCTCCAATGCACCTCGCCGTGCACGCGAACCGCCGCTTTGACCCGCCCTTGCTCGAGGTCGGCGCTGTCGTCGGCCTCGAACATTTTGCGCGAGGGCTTTCGAGGCGGCGGTTTCGAGGGATGGTCGCCCGGCACAGCTCACTTGACGTAAAGTTCCAGCCGCGGGCCCGCGAAGGCTGTTCCGCCGACGGGAGCGAGCGCGAACGCCACGCCGGTCGCGCTTTCGCCTTCGGCGAGAACCGCGACGCCGAAGTCGTCGCCGGAGCGACGCCGCCATCGCTGCACGAGCTCGCGAACGTCCAGGCGGACGAGCGACGGCCCGGAGAGAAAAACGCGAGTCATCGGTGCGCCACTGTCGTCCACGCGGGGCCGCCGTGACGCAGAAACCGTGCCGCTGTCCCACGGATCCAGGACGCGTCCAGCGCGCAGGGCCACGGGGGTGGGGTCCGCGTCGATGTCGCTCGCTCGCTCGAGAAGGACGTACGCTTCGAGAAGGTTGGCTTCGGGCGGAAGCGGAGCGGAGAACCGGAGGAGCAACGCGGCGCTCGCGCTACGCTTGCGTCCCAGCGTGGCGACGACCGCGTCGCGACCGTCTTCGCCGCTACCCACGTAGACAACGTCGACCGGCGAGAAGAGCAAACGTCGAGCGGTGTCTACGGCGGCCGTGGCGCCGTGAGCGACGCAGCGCCCGGCGACGCAGGACGCCCTACCCCCGCAGTCGCTCTCGAATGCGCACATTCGCGGAGGTACCGCGCACGCGACCGCGTGAACGACGAAGAGACCGAGCACGGGAAGGCGGGGCATTGCCGAGGACCACACATGGTACCCTGTTTCCCGGAATCCCCAGACGATAGACGTCGGGCCCTACGTCATCTCGCTCATCGGCCTCAGAATCACGTTCACCACGCGCGTTCGCTCCCTGGGAATGACCGCGAGGAGGACGGCCTCCGCGACGTCTTCGGGCGTGGAGAACTGCCTCATACTCGCACTGCCCTCGGTGCGACCGTCCCCGAGCGCGAAATGGGTTTCCACGCCGCCCGGACAGACGAGCGAGACTTTGACGTTCCTCTGATAAAATTCCCGGTCGAGCGACTGCGCGAGCGCGACTTGCGCGAACTTGGACATGCAATAAATGCCCTCGGTCGGAAACCCTTGGAGACCCGCGACGCTCGAGACGAGGACGATGTTTCCTCCCCTCTGCCCGATCATGTGCGGCAAGACTTCGCGAGAGAAAAGCCACGAAGACTTCGCATTCGTCGTCATGATTCGGTCGTAGTCGGCCTCCGTCCATTCGAGAAAGGGGCGGTATCCGCCGATTCCAGCATTGTTGACGAGAATGTCGACCCGGCCGAACGCGTCGACCGTCTGGCGCACGCACGAGGCGACGTCCGCCGCCCTCGTCACGTCGCAGAGAACGCCCTTCGCGGTTCCACCGCTCGCTTGGATGGCTCGAACCAAGCTGTCGAGGTCGTTCGAAGTGCGCGCCGCGCCGACGATCGTCGCGCCCTCGCTCGCCAGCAGAATCGACGCCGCACGCCCGATGCCGCGGCTGGCGCCCGTGATGATCGCGATCTTTCCCGCAAGTCGCATGACGATGACCTCCTCGGCGGCGAGGGTAGCAGCGGATCGCGACCGAAGGAGGCACGCGTGGACGCGCGGTTTTCCGGTGTGCCGACGCGGGCATCGAGAGGCAATCCGGTTGGACGCTCGAATCGACCCAAAAGACTCACCACGTCGCCCTGCAGCCGTGCGATTCTCGCTTCCGTGGAGCGACGCGACATCGAGAAGCTCGTTGAGCGATGGGCCAACGAGGCGATCACGCAAGGACGGCTCGAGGCCTTCGACGAGCTTCTCGCGCCGGACGTGCTCGATCGCAGCGCGCCCGCCACCTCTCAAGGTCTGGACTCTTTCAAGGCCCGCGCGGCCGCCGTTCGGACCGCCTTCTCCGAGATCGAGATGCGTGTGGAGGATCTGCTGGTCGATGGCGACGCCATCGCCTGGCGATGGGCCCTCACGGGGACGCACGTCGGCAACTTCGCGGGCGTTGCGCCTACCGGCCGGCGCGTGACACTTCGGGGAGTCAACTTTCAGCGCCTTCGGGGACAGCGCGTGGCCGAGCACTGGACTCTGGCGGACGTATTCGGAGTCACGCACGCTCTCCGCGGTTAGCGCCCGCAGCTACGAGCGGCCGCCCCGCAGCTACGTGCGGCCGTGGTTGCTCCAGCTCTGGCGCAAACGCCGCGTTCTGCTACCACTTTGCCAAGGATTCTTGCGTCCCTACTGTAATCCGGGGACCCAATCCGGGAAGGGAAACCACGCCGTGAAAGCAGCGCATTGGATAGGGGTGTTGGCGATGGTGGGGCTGCTGGCCCTTGGATGCAGCGATGGGGGGAATGCGAAGAATGCGAGCACCAACCCGGAAAACGCGGACGCCAGCGCCGTCAGCGGGAGCGATGCGGGTTCGGGGCCGGGCACTTCCGACGGTGCCGGGAGCGTCGTGATCGACGCGTCGCCGAACGCGGACCCGGACATTGCCTACTCGGTCACCATCACGATGGATACGTTCACGGTGCAGCCCGGCGGGGAAGTCTACATGTGCCAGGACTTTGCCAATCCGTTCAACGGGGTCCAGGCGGATATCAAGAGCTACGAGCTTCACATGGCGGCGGGCTCCCACCACATGTTTGCCTTTTACGAGCCGAACGCAACGAACACGTCGGTGACGAAGTGTCCGCAGGGCGGACTGCAATTCCAGCCGTTCACGTTCGCGGCGCAAAGCAGAGACGTGGTCCAGACCTTTCCCGAGGGTGTCGGCGCGACGATCCCCCCGACGACCGGCTTCACCCTCAACGTCCACTATCTGAACCCGCAGCCGACGCCCATCACGAGTCAGGTCGTCTTGACGATGTACGTCGCAAAGCCTGGCGTCATCACGCAGCACGCGGGGGTGCTGTTTCTGAACCAGGGACTTCTCGTGGTTCCTCCGACCGGTCAGCCGTCCACTTCGACCTCGACCTTCACGCTTCCCCAGGACGTGAACATCATTTCGTCGGGAAGCCACATGCACCAGCGGGCCACGGCTTTCACGTCGACGGCCTCGACCGGCGAGACGCTCTTTCAGACGAGCGAGTGGGCCGAGCCCATGCCCAAGCCGTACGCGCCCCCGCTCGCGCTCACCGCAGGAACCACGATTACCTGGTCGTGTACCTACGTGAACGACACGGGGGCGACGCTGACATTCGGCGAATCGGCGCAGACGAACGTCATGTGCATCTCGATATCGACGATCTATCCGGTTGCCGACGTGACCAATCCGGTCATCGCCCAGCAGTTTTGAGCCAGGCGGAGGGGGCGGCTCAGTCCCCTCCTTCGCCGGCGTCCTGCGAGGCGGCGTCGTTGGCGTCGACCGCCGAGTCCTCGGAAGTCGACCCGTCCCCGGCGTCTTCGGTAGCGGACTCCGGCGGGCCGTCGCTCGTCGCGTCCGAGCCCCGGCCCCCATCGGCGGCCGAATCGCTGCCGGCTTCCGAGAGGGCGTCACCTTGCGCGTCGGCGCCGCTCTCGACGGCAGCATCCCGACTCGCATCCGATGAGGCATCGCTGCCCGCGTCGCCGCCGCACGCGGCGAAACCCGCGCCCAAGACCAAACAGTTTCCGACTTCCACGACGCCGGGCGCGCCAACGTTCTTCGCGATGGCTGAGAGGAAACACGTCGTGCCCGATCCGCCGTCCGCGGCACACCGGAGCGCTCCGAGCATCGCGTCGTTGCAGACGCAGTCCGCCGCGCAGGCGGCAAGCTGCATGCTGCAGGCGGCCTGGTAGCAGCCCCACAAGGGCCCCGCCGCGACCGTAGCGATGCTCGCGTCGAGTGGCGAGCACGCGGGAGCGTCCGAGAGCGCGTCGCCGACCTGGCCCCCGTCGAGGACCGACCCCTCGCCCGATGCGTCCGCGGTTGCCGTATCGCCGCCGGCAGCATCGTTGCTCGGCCCGTCCGCCGTTGCGTCCGAACCTACGGTCTGGCTCCCCGATGTGTCGTCCGACGAACACCCTGATGCCGCGATGCCCGAGCAACAGGCGACTACCGAAAACCCGATCCTCCACCTCGACGACGCTTCCATCCTCTTCGCCTCCTTCATGTGCCGCGCACGATACCCGCCACGCGGCGGGATGTCTTCCATGTTTGGGGGATCGCCCGCGTCGTGACGGTCCCCCCCGCGTCGTCTATCACTCATTCACTCGATGGACGACACCCCGCTCCTCCGCGTACGCGATCTCGTCACGAGCTTCGCGACGGACACCGGCGTCGTCCGCGCCGTCGACGAGGTGTCCTTCGATGTGCCCCGCTCGACGACCGTCGCCCTCGTGGGCGAGAGCGGCTGCGGCAAAAGCGTGACTGCGCTCTCGATCATGCGCCTCGTTGCTTCGCCGCCGGGCCGCATCGAATCGGGCGCGGTCGAACTCGACGGGCGCGACCTTCTCCGACTGTCCGAGCGCGACATGCGCGGCGTCCGCGGCAACTTCGTCTCCATGATCTTCCAGGAGCCCATGACGAGCCTGAACCCCGTTTACACGGTCGGATGGCAAATCAGTGAGGCCATCGTGCTCCACGAACGCAGCTCTCGACGACAGGCGCGCGACCGCGCTCTCGAGCTCGTGCGCCTCGTCGGTATCCCCGAGCCGGAGACGAACGTCGATGCCTATCCGCACCAGCTGTCCGGCGGTCAGCGCCAGCGCATCATGATCGCGATGGCGCTCGCGTGCGAGCCGAAGCTCTTGCTCGCCGACGAACCGACCACCGCACTCGACGTCACGATTCAGGCGCAGATCCTCGAACTCTTGCGCGAACTCCAGCAGCGGCTCGCCATGAGCATCCTTCTCATCACGCACGACCTCGGCCTCGTCGCCGAAAACGCCCAGGCCGTGGTGGTCATGTACGCGGGGCGTGTTGTGGAGACTGCCCCCGTCGGCGAAATCTTCGCCAGGCCGATGCACCCTTATACGCGCGGGCTTCTCGACAGCATTCCACGCCCCGAGGACACCCCCGCCGGCTCGGGGCGGCGCCGCAGATTGCGCACCATCGAAGGCATGGTCCCGGACATGCGCCGCCTTCCTCCCGGGTGTCGCTTCGCCGATCGTTGCCCGATGCGCATCGAAGCGTGCGAGAGCGAGCCGCCGTTGGCGGCGGTCGCACCCGGGAGGTTCGCGCGTTGCTGGCGTGCAGCCGAAGTGTAGAAGCCTTGCGCTTTTCGCCGATGGCTTCGCGATCCCGGCGTCGAGCGTGCTCGCGTACGGGAAGTCTAAGCATTCGTCACATCGCGGTCGGTCTTCAAGAAAAGGTCCACGCCGAGGCGCCCCTGCCTTGCCTTGCGGCCCCAGAGAACCTCACCCCGGGCCCCTCTCCGCAAGCGGACCGCAAGCGGAGAGGGGTGTCGCGGGTCTCGCGATACGAAGACCTACTCGCGCGCTGTGCTGTGCGGCACCTGCGGAAGACCTCACCCCCGGCCCCTCTCCGCGAGCGGAGAGGGGTGTCGGGACGGGGCCTCGCCGATCCTCTGACTCGTTCGAGCAACTTGCCCGGCCACGGAGACTACTGGAGTCGATGGGATGGCGTGCCCAAGGCAAACAGTGGGAGCTCATCTCAAAGCCACTGGCCCGGACGATGCGGCGCGAGCCAACCATCGCCGATGGCCATGCTTTGGGCGCGCGTGCGCGGCCACAAGCTTCTGGGGGTTCGCTTCCGGAGGCAACACGCCATCGGTCGCTCCATTGTGGACTTCTACTGCCGAGAGGCTCGCCTTGTTGTCGAGCTGGACGGCTCGTCACACCGCCGTCGGGTGGACCTGGATGCACAACGCGATCAATTCCTGCTGGACCACGGCGAGCGCGTGCTGCGATTGGAAAACGAACAGGTCCTGCACGACATCGACAGCGCGCTGGCTCGCATTGCGGCGATGCTGCCGACCGGTTGACGTGATCGCGAGACCCGCAGACACCCCTCTCCGCTTGCGGAGAGGGGCCGGGGGTGAGGTCTTCCGCAGGTGCCGCAAAGCGCAGGGCGCGAGCACGTCTTGGTATCGCGAGACCCGCAGACACCCCTCTCCGCTTGCGGAGAGGGGCCGG
>CAZVPE010000003.1:0-16973 GCA_964628155.1 uncultured Polyangiaceae bacterium
GCCGTCGCGCGGTCGAGACCCGACAAGAATTGAGCGGTCCGAGCGATCGCCGGTGCAACGTCCCCGCGGTCGGCGACCTCCCCGGATATCAGGTCGGCGGCGCGGGCGGCACCGAGAAAGAGGGCCGCCGCGGGCTCATCGAGCGTGAACGGGTCTTTGTTTCGATCTCCCGCCTCGATCACCATGTCCGTCGACACGCCGCCGAAGTACACGGTCGGGCGGAGCGCCAGCGGTGCGGCCAGAAAATAAAGAGAGCCGGACGCGTCGGCCACGAGGATGACGCGGTGCTGTTCCGTGTCGAACGTTTCGAGCGACCTCCAGCGTTCGTCTCGGCCGGGTCGAAGTCCGACGACGACCTTTGTCGGGGAGGTTTCACCCCCGAGCGGTGGCGGGTCCCTGTCGTCGAGCGGCAGGTTGCGGTCGAAAAGGACGTAGCGTTCGAACGACGCGGGAACGCCTGGGACCAGGCCCTTGTGCTCGAGAACGCCGATGTTCGTACCTTCGAGATCGTAGACTTGTTCGACGTCCTGCACGTTGACGCCGGAGGCGGAGACGCGCGCCTTGAGGCGAGCCGAGGCCGCAAATCCGCGCCCGTCTCCGGTACCGACATTGCCGAACGTGGTGGACTCGCCGACGCCGAAGTCGAAGGCCGTCGCTGCCTCGCTCCACGTGCCGACGACGAGTCCGTTGGTGGACGACGGGCTGGCCTTCGGCAAGGCGAGTGCGAAGCGCTGGAGCGAACCTTCGGGGCGGCTGACGTCGGTGTAGACGAACACGTCCCAGGCGCCGTCATCCGGTCGGCCCGCGCCTCCGGCCAACCTCCCCGAAACGCCCGCCCCCTCTCGCCGCAGGACGTCGACCCAACGGGTGGTATCGACCGGATCGCCGTCCGGCGAGAGCGAAACGGCCGAACCGATCTCGAAGAATCGAGGGATACCCGAAGCCGGCGACGGCGCAGCCGCGGGTGTCGACGGGCCATCGATCGTCGGGAGCGGCGGAACGGTCGCCGGAAAGGAGCGCGCGCAGGCTTCGATGCCCGCGAGACAAACCAGGGCAGAAACGAGCGACCACCGCGCGTGCGGCCCTAGACCCAGTTTCATCGGGCCCCGGCCGTCGCCGAGCGCCGCGCCCGGGTGAAAAGAGCCCACGGCCTGCTCTTGGCGAGTTGCGCCGCCGCCCCTCGCGGAACCGTTTCACCGCCGGGCCCCGATTCGGTCAAGCCGAGACGGCCGCCGAGCGACTGCACCCAGCCCGGGGCGCCCCCGGCGCCGAGGGCGATCGCGACCGGCAAGCCCAGTCCCATCACCAGGCAACTGACGGCGAGAGTCGCGCGAGCGGCCCGCCTGACGCCCGTCGCGCTCGCCGGAATGAGCCGGGCAAGCAGAGGCACCCCGAGGCAAGCGCCGAGCAGGAGACCGGCTGCCCAGAGCGCACGCCGGTAATCGGTCCGACATTCGACGGCGATTCGGCTGGACCGGGCGGCATCTTCTCTCAGCCACGACACCTGCCGCTCGAGGGACGCGAACTCCCGCTCGATGTCCCGAATGCGCTGCTCTTCGGCACGAACATTCTTCCCGGCGGCGCGCCCGTCTCTCACCGCGGCTCGATAGTGATCGAGGCGTGTGCGGTACGACGCCACCTCCTCGGCATACGGGTTTTGCCCGGTCGGTCGCCCGTCGAGGTCGACCTCGCCGTTCGCGATCAGCCAGTCCATCCACGACCCGATGTCGCGCGATCCGGTCGCGCCTTCGAGCAGCCGTGGCAAGCGCGTCCCGAGAAAGTCGGCGACCTCGTCGCCCTTCGTTCGCTCGGGCCACCCCACGAGGGCGCGAGCCAGGCGTCCCCGCCATCCGGACGCAGTGGGCCGGTCGGCCGGAGCCGGGTCGTCCTCGTCGAGGTCGCGATGAAAAAGGACGCTGTACGCGTGCTTCAGAAAATACTTCTGTCTCCACGGCTGCACGCCGCGCTGCATGAAGTCGACGCGACGCCAGAAGTCGGTGCCCGGACCATCCTCCACATCCGCCCGAAGCCACGACACCCGCGCGTCGTAGAGCAGCACCGCCGACTCGAACCGCGGGACGAATCCGAGGATGGTCGCGTAATCCGAGGTGACCGCGGGAAGAAACGACGCAATCCCGGCGATGGCGCGGGCCGCGTCTTCGCGCGCGGGATAGAGCCGGTCCACGACGTGGAGCTGAAACAAGGTCACCGCGAATCGAACGCCGTCGGACAGGAAGGGATCTTCGCGGTCGAGCTGACCCAGCGCCGACGCCATCTCCGGGATCGAACCGATCCGGTCGAAGTCGTCGAAGAATGCGTCGACGTAGCGCTCGATCGTCCCGTAACGGGCGAAGGCCGATCGCACTTCGGGGTCGCCGCCGGGCGTGAAGGCAGCGCCCTTCAGGAGGGCGAAGGCGCGGGCCAGCGCGGTGACGCGACCGCGCGTCTTCTTGATCCAGTCGCCCCGCCGCTCGAGCCATGTCGTATACAGGGGATCGGCGAGCCACGCATCGGAGTCGGGGCTCCACGCGCTCGCGTGTCGACCGGGGAATACGCGGTCGATCGACTCGAGTCCGTCGTGAAATGCCCGCTCGAACTCGGGGCGCCTTCGAATCTGGTTGTAAATCGTGAAAAGGTCGACGAGGTATTGCCGCCCCTCAGCGATTTCTTTCGCATAAAGAATTTCGTAGAGCGCGACGTCCGATATCACGTCGTCGTCGAGGACGGCGGGCGTCCCGAGCGCGCCGGCCCCGACACCCGACTTCGCGGCGCGGCGCGCGTTGTCCACGGGCGCCTCGACTCGAATGCTCTCCTTGAAATACTCGAGCTCCTCGGGGGAAATGCTGTCCCGAACGAGCTCGTAAAGCGCGTTCATCGTGGTGAGGTAGCGGGTCTTCAGCAGGCTCGCGGAGTCCGCGACGAACGAAGGAGCCGCCGGGTCGAGGCCCGCCTCGATGCCCTGCTTCATGGCGACCGCCGCGAGCCGATCGGCAAAGCCGATCCGAGGCCGGTGCTCGGCCGTCGCGTCGATGTGGAGTCGGGGTAGCTCGCCGCTCATGGCGCGTACCCGCGCCCGGAGCTCCACCATGGCGAGGACGTTGCTCGCCGAGAGCGGGAGCTTCGGAAGAAACTCTTTCAGCAAGAGCACACCGTCGTGGAGCGCGGTCGCGACGACCACCTCGTCGGCCGCGGGCGTGCGCCCCGTGGTCTGTCGCATGAACGCGCGGACGTCGTCGACCACTTCGGGGGGCACCGGAGACCGGCCGCCCTTGGCCGCCGAATTGCCCAACTCCGCCAGGAGCTGATCGACGGCGGGCAAATCGATGAACGTCGCATACCGCCAGAAGTCGTCACGGAATTCGACGCGATACGAGTCGACCACCAGGGACGCGGCGAAGCCCTTGGCCGACCAAGGCATCCGCGGATATTTCGCGGGTCCCGATCGCCTCACTTCGAGAAAGCGCGTCGCGAGCGCGGCGGGCTCTGGATCCTCGCCGTACTTGACACGAATCTGAGCGACGACATCGGCGAGCGCGAGGAGCGCGTCGAGCCTCTGGCCCGAAGGATCGTCGGTCGTCACTTCGGCGTTCGAAACCGAGGCTTCGTCGATTCCGCGCGCGCTCGCGATCTTGCGCTTGAGATCGCGGGCCGAATCGTCCCGTACGAGCGACTCGAATTCGGAAGGCAGAGGCGCGTTCGTTGCGTAGAGATCGCTCGCGGCCTTCCATGCGGCCGAGAGGCCCGCGTCTGCGTCGGCGACGGTGGCGCGCGCGTTTCGCATCGAGAGGAGGGTCGTGTCCACGACCGAGCCCGTGTGCCACGGGAAGCGAGGGCCCCTTTCGCGCATGACGGAGAGGAGCGAGCCCCATTCCTCCATGAGCGAATCCGCCCACGCCCTCATGGGCGCGCGCGGCCCGCCGCCGTAGAGGCCAAGGGCCCAGCGGCGCGTTCGCTCCTTGCTCCAGGCGACGCCCTGCTCTTCTGGCAGCTGCCCTTCTTCGCCGGCGCTCAGCACGAGCCCCGCCAGCGAAAGGAGGGCGTTCATCGCCTTGGTCCGGGCCGTCCTCGCGCGCGCCCCCGTCTTCTCGGCGACACGCAACGTCTGCGCCTCGACGAAGGACCGGATGTTCTTCTCGGCGGGCGACAGGGTTGCTTCGTCTCGCACGACGAGGCTCTCGAGCTCGAAAAGAATCCCGTCGCCCGCAAGGGCGCTCGCGAGCGACCATTCCGGGCCGAACCGGTCGAGGAGTCGCGTTCGATCCCAGCCCTGCCCGAGCTGGACGAGAAGATAGAACTCCACGATCCCCTCCTCGTCCCAATGGAGCGCGGGGTACTTGCCGGCGAGCTGCTCGTAGAGCATCGCGAAGTCTTCGGTCAGGAGCGCGGGGTTCCCGTCGAACCGCCGAATCCCCTGCCGGTGCGCGGCACGGAGTAGCTGCCCGAGGGCAAGCACCGCGTTGGTCTGCCGCAAGAGCGGATCGGTACCGAAGGAGCCCGACCGATGGGCGATGCGGCGATCGACGACGGATTCGAAAGTCCCGAAGGGCACGACGTGACGCGCCACCAGCCGATCGGCCTCGGTCAACGAGTCGTCGAAGCGCTCCCATAGGGCCTGTGTGGACCAGCCCTTGATGGATTGAATCCGCACGAAAAACTCCGCGAAGCCGTCCGCCAGCCAAGGTAGGTGGGGCCAGCGCGCGGAGCCGGACGAGAGGATTTCGGCCCACCGCGAGGCGACGTCCCGAAGTTCGGCGCGTCTGGCGATCCGGTCCCGATCGAAATCGTTTTGAATGACCATCGTCTGAACGGCGACGGCCCACCACGCGAGGGCGCGGCGGCCCGCCGCGCTGCGGCTGGTGCGGCCCTGAGCCTTGACGAGCCGTGCATCGTTGAGTGCCTCGATCCCGGCAGGCGGCGGTTCGGCGGCGACCGCGTTCAGCGCGCGGAAGCTCTCCGCGAAGTCCACCAGCAGCTCGGCCGGTGTCCGTGCGCGGATACCGTCACGCGTAGAGAAATACGCGGTCTGCGCGATGAATTCGGCCACCATGTCTTCGCGCGCCGGAATGTTCGGGTAGAGCTCGGGCAGAGCTCTCCAGAGACCCAGAAGGTCGCTCACGATCTCGTCGTCGCTTCGTGTCGGTGCGCGGGGCAGGCCGGAGACGGCGATGCCCCGCTCCTTGGCCTCGGCGACGAACGCGTCGTAGCCGGACGCGAGCTCCCGGTAGGTCTCGGTGGCATCGGCCAGGAGAAGCCAATCGAGGAGGCGGCGCATCTGCGGATCTCCGCCGTCGTCGGGATACCTGGCGCGAGCCACTTCCTCGATGAGGCCTCGGTCCTGCGGGGTGCCGGGCAAGGCCCGCCCGGAGACCGTGTTCGCCACGATCTTACCGAGACGGGTCGACATCGACTGCGTCCACAGGCGGGAGGCCAGCACGGCGGCAGCCGCGTCTCCGGCGCGTAGCCGCGAAGGGTCCACCTGCTGGAGGTGAAAGAGGCTGGTGAGCACGGCGTAAGGCCCACGCGCGTCCCCCTCGATGAGGTGGCCGAGCACCCCGTCCAGCAGGGTCACGAGCTCGTTCAACGCGGCCAAAGGCGCATCGCCCGTTTGACCCGACGACGTCCAGATCTCTGTCGCGACCGACTGCTCGGTCTCGAGCTGCTCCCACCGCCTCCGGAGGGCCTCGTTGCCTCCCCAATCGAGGTCGAGCGACTCCCACGCTTTCTGTCGCGGCCGACCCGAAAACACACGGTGCAGCGCCGTTCTCTCGGCGGGCGCGTCCCAGTATGCGTCGACGTAATCGAGGCGGAGCGCTCGCGCGAGCGTCTGGCGCGGCAGCTTTTCTTTGAGAAGGAAGCGTACGACTTGCGAGAATCGGCCCGCCGAATACACGGACGGTTGCGTCGACGCGAAAGGAATGTGCGGGTAGTCGCGGGACCACTCCTCGACGAGCCCCAGCTCCTCGTCCAAGTAACGCTGGAGTTCGCTCGCAGTGACGTCCACTCCCATTCCGACCACGCCGTCGACCGCGTCGATGAGCCGGGCGAGGCGAATCCGATCCGTGGCGCCGCCGCGCTGCGCCGCTTCCACCCGGTCCCAGTTTGCTTTGACGTCCTCCCAACGATAAACGCGCGCCAGCTCGACGACGTCGACCCGCTCGCCCTTGTCGTTCCCTTCGGCCAATGCCTCGAGCTCGTCTCGAGTGATCCAGGGGTAGTCGGCTTTCGCGATGAAATCGCGAGCGACCTCGAGCTCGCTGTCGGAGAGGACCCTCGGCGCGAGCGCACCGGCGCGAGTACGGCCCCGGGCGATGGCGTTCGCGCCGACCGGCAGAGACGACAGGACGCGCGGTTGCGACTCGCCGACGGGCAACAGAAACGCGCGCCGCGGCCTCGCGTTGAAGAGGCGACGATGCGCGGGCAGGGGATCGAGGTCGGGCAGATCCAGCTCGACCGCGGGAACGGGCGCGACGAGCCGGGGCGAAGGGATCCCCCGTAAGTCTTGTAGATCCGGCATCTTCACCTCGGGCATCGTCCGCAAGGTGGGCGCGTCGCTCTCGTCCGAGAGCAGGGCCTCGGGATCGGCTGACCCTTGGCGCCGCATGGCTTTGCCGACGGCCGCGTAGACGCGGCGCTCCGCTTCCGGCATGCGCCATTTCGCTTCGGCCCTGTGAAAGAACCGCTCGACTCGTTCGGCGGTCCGGCGAACCGAAGGCGCGCGCGCGGCTCCGACGGCGACCAACGCGAGAGCCAGACCCGGCACGGCCCAATACCGAGCGCGCATCCAGCGTCGTCCGTTCCCGGCAATCCGCCAAGCGTTCTTTGCCGAGCGATACGTCGGATAGAGGGCCGCCGACAAGACGGTCAGGACGAAGAAGAGAGCCACGTAGCCGACGGATCCTTCGAACGCCGGCATCGGAAAGACCCCGAGCGCCCAGAGGCAGGCCACGGCGGCGATCGCCCCCCCACCGAAGATCGTCAGATCCCACCGGTCCGCGCGGGTGAGCTCGTAGAGAGGTTTTCCGTCGACCGTGGCGTGCGGCAGGCCGCTGACCCACGCGACCAGAAAGGCCGTCGTGAACGACGCGACGAAGACGCCGACGCCGCTCACTCCGAGCAGAACTACGGGGGCGCCGAGAACGACGAGCCACGTCGCGAAGAGACCGGCCCCGGCGCCGAGCCGCGTCGCGGGCGCGTAGATGCGCGCGAACTCCTGGATCGACCGGCCCCGCACGTCTTGGCCGGCGCTGACCGACGAGGCGGTCCATTCGAGCGAGCCGCCGCCGTGCACACGCCGCCAAGCCTGGGCGATCCGAAGGGGATTCAGCGCGAGGTTCGAGAGCCCGATGACGGTCGTGAACAGCACCGAGAGCGTCGCGGCGACGAGCTGGGATAGGGCGATGAAAGGAGCCCGGTAGACCAGCCCCAGGCCCTCCCGCTTCCACGGGAGCTCCGACCGGGACGCCCACTTGCGGCGGAGCGGCTCCCAATACCGATCGAAGCCCACGATGGCCAGCAGCGACAAGATCTGCAAGACGACGGCGAGCCGACCGAGAGGGACGGGTGCGCTATCGCGCAAGAGCAGGCCGCTCGTCACCGCGACGAGCGCGAGGAACGCGGCGTCGCCGAAGACGCGCCTAAGCAGCTGCGCGACGTGAAACTGCGCCGAGGGATAGAGCTCGGCGATGTAATGGCCGGCGGTGTGGAGTGTTTGAATGTCGCCCGGAAGCCAGCGGACGTTTCGCGCGAACGCGCTCGTCGGGGAGAGAAAGTCTCGTTCGCCGACGTTCACGCTGCCGTCGAGGTAGCGGCCGAAGCGCCGCGCCGCGTTCGCGAGCACGCTCTCGACGTCGCGCGGAGCGCCCCCGGCGCCGGCCGGAACCTGGCCGTCCGGCGGGAGCGTCCGCTCGCGC
Source organism: uncultured Polyangiaceae bacterium (assembly GCA_964628155.1). Lineage (GTDB taxonomy): Bacteria > Myxococcota_A > Polyangia > Polyangiales > Polyangiaceae > Palsa-1150. Next base: position 7,911 of record CAZVPE010000003.1, read on the forward strand.
CTGAACACCCCATTCTCGAAGCGTCGGACCTCGACCGCGCCGCTTTCGAGGAGGCGCAGCCGGCAGATTTCCCGCCGCTCGCCGCGCTCGACTACGATGATCCGCTCGGCCATGTTCGCCGCCGGTGCCGCTCAACCAACGCCCATCAGGCGCGTGTCGAAGAGCGAGAGCCAGACCGCGACCGCGAGGGCCACGACGAGAACCGCGAAAGACCCCCGCACCGCGCGTCCGACCGCGACATTCCCCCGCGGAGCGATCGACCGGACACGGAACCGGGTCGGCCCGTAGAGGGCCTCCGTGAACGCGGCGAGACGTCCGGCGGCGCCGGCGATGAGATACGACTGCTGAAAGTCGTGGCTCAGCGCGTGGGCCGGATTGAGTACTCCGTGGGAAAACTGGGCCAGGTACGGCAGCGGCCGATGCCACCACTTGCCGAACGCAGGCGAAGAGCCGCCGAACACGAGCGTTCGACTGCGAGCGTCCGCGGCGTTGTGCGTGTCGCGGTCGGCTTGCACCGCGCGGATGTATTCGGAAGCCACCGTTTCGCCGCGCTGTCGGGGCAGCGTGACGTAAATCCTCGGCACCCCAATGACCACGTGCGCGTTCGCCGGGTGGAGCATCGTCGAGACGGCCTTTTCGACTTCGCCGGGCTCGAAGTCGTTCTTGTCGTCGACGACGGCGCCAACCTCCGGAGCCTCGTCGACCCGAATGTCCTCGCCCGCGAGCACGCTCGCGCGAATCTCTTCGCTGGTTCCCGAGAGTCCGGTGTAGCGGGCGAAGTCACCCCAGACCGACACGTAGTTGGGTACTCCCGGGTCCTGCACGTGCTCGGAGAGACTGCGGTCCGTGTAGACCGTCGGTCGGGTCTTGCCCAAGACGAGCAGCTCGTGGAGCGCGATGTCGTTGCCCACTTTCTTGAAGAACCCGCCGGACACGCGGATGGGCTGCACCGTGAGCAAGAGGTCCCGATTGAGTTCGAGCCGCTCCCCCGCTCCCATCGCGCCTCCCGCGCGATGGCGGTCCAGGAGCGCCAGCGTCTCGGGTCGAGGCCTCACGTGGGGCGGGAGCTTGGTGAAATCGTACCCGTCGAAATGCCTGGGAAAGTCGGGCGTCGCGAGGGCCGCATTGAACACCCGAGCGAAGGTCGGCGCGTCGTATTTCCCATTCAGCTCGCGAAGGATCCAATCGCGGGCAGGCATCGCGGAGTCCTCGAGCGCGCGACGGAAATGCGGGACTGCCCGAGCGAAGTCGCGATCGCCCGCGTCGAAGGACCGGCGTTGGGAGTTGAAGTCGAGCCATTCGCCGCCGCGGAGGACGTACAGGAATCCGACTTGACCGCCGTACTCCCGGTCCGAGAAACTCTGGAGTTCGGCGATGTGATCGGACTCGTAGCGGATCACGTCTTGATCGGTGGTGTTGCTGGCGAGCACGAAGACGGGTCGAAACCTCGGCCCCAGATGGGCGATGGTCTCGCTCAGCGCGCGTGCGTTGCGCCACAGATAAATGAATGCCTGATTCGCGTCTTCACCGACGATTTCCCAAATCTTGGAATCGTCGTCGACCAAGGAGACGACGACTCCGCCCTCGCAGGGGCGAGTCTCGGTCGAGAGCGGAAACGTCCCCCGAGACCGCGCGAGCTCGGCGTCGAGGCTTGCGCGGAAGTTGGCGCACATGGGCGGGGTGGCGTCCGGCGCCAGCTCGATGACTGTGTCGCGGTTTCCACTTCGTTGAGAAAATGGCGTCACGCGGCCGATGCGCGCTCCGGATCGCCGCGCGGCCGAGTCGATGATCGCGCTCAGGTTCGACCACGCGGGGTTCGTGGATCGCTTGGGGACGGCGATGGGCACGTGGAGCACCCGGCCCGGCGCAGCGGCCGTGTCGAGATACTTCGCGAGATCGACCGCTGGATGACCCGGGCCGTCGAGCAAAATATTCAGGAAGGCGATATGAAACTTCAGGATCACCGGCTCGACGACGTAGAGCTCCAGCACGAACAGGAGCACCGCCCAGATGAGGTGGGAGGTCCGAAACGAGCCGATGAGCAAGAGGGCGATGGAGATCCGGCCGAGGAAGACCCCGAATTCGAGGGCGAAGACCCACGGCCCTCGGACCAGACCGGCGGGAAGGAGCGCGCGAGGGCCGAGAGGCGGGTCGCTCAGCTGCTCGGCGACCCGTTCCCCCACCTCGCCGGCCACGAGCTTGCCGTCGACGACGGCGCGCCATTTCTCGAGAAACAAGGAAACGACGCGATCTTGGATACCCAAACGGCGCGCGAGAATCTTGCGATCGAGTCCGGCCATCCGGGCGTCGAGCGCGTGGGCGCGCCGGCCGAGCTCGGACGCCGCGGCATCGCCGTCGGCGAGCGACTGCGCCGCCTGGTCGCACGTTCGGTCGCGAAGCGCGCGCGCCTCGCTCTTCTCTCGGGAGAGATCCTCGAGGACCGCGTCGTACCGCTCGGCTCGCAGGCAGAGCTTCTTCAGCGCGATTTTGACCGCGATGAGGCCACACGCGAGGTGACCGCCCGACGTGTTGTAGCCCCGGGGCCGTCTCGCGAGAAAGCCTGCGAGCCACCTGGCTTTCCGCGCGCATACGGCCGCGTCTGGCCCGAGCGGCCATCCCGGAATCTCGAGCGGTAGCCCGACGAGTGCGGCCAGAACGAGGGCGCATCGGTTCTTCGCGGCAACGCCGGCACCGAGAACGACCGCGGCGGCGACGATTCCGAGCCAAAGGCGTTCGTCGACGTGCTCCATGGCGGCGATCGCTTCGGGAGCGGCAATCCACACTAGAATCGCAAGGGCGCCGGAGAGCGCGCCGAGTGCGGCAGCCCTCTCGAAGAGTTCCGACAATGCGTGCTTGCCCCGACCCGTCCCTGCGCCGGGCGCACGACCTTTCGTGAAGGGTGTTTCGACCCCGATATCGGCGGACGCCTGCAGCCCGGGAGCGAGGACCCTTGATTCAGAATCCATTTCCCTCGATTAGCAGTGGGCGTGATGACGCACCATATCAAGCGATTACAATGTAGGAGTTGTTCCTTTTGTGTTTCAATGGCACGGCGTTCTTTCGTTTGGTGGAATCTTGTTGGATACCAAACCGAAACCGAGCAGGAGTTATATAAGATGATTGCCCGACTGGTCGCGTGGAGCGCACGTTGTCACTGGGTCGTCATTGTTTCGACATTGGTACTCGCCGTCGCCGGCAACTTCGCACGTCGTGCTCTCGCGGGCGACGTCATGCCTGACTTGTCGGATCCGCAGATTGGGGTAATCGCGGAGTGGCCCGGCCATTCGGCGCCCGACGTCGCGCAAGCCGTGACGAGCGTGCTCACGGACGCCCTCGATGGGATCGCTGGGTGTCGAACCGTTCGGGGGACTTCGATGTCGGGAATGGCTTACGTGGACGTAATCTTCGAGTCGGGCGCCGACCTCGACGCGGCCAGACAATCGGTCCGAAAGCGCGTGACCAAGGCCGTCGCAACCCTGCCGGCGGAGGTCCACCCGCGCGTCGGACCGGCGGCATCGAGCACGGGCTGGGTGTTCCAATACGCCGTCGTCGATCCGACGCACGCCACGTCAATCCAGCTCCTGTCGCGAATCCAGGACGAAATCTTGGGGCCCGCGCTGAAATCCATCCGCGGCGTCGCAGAAGTAGCGTCCGTGGGGGGCGCGGCAAACCAGGTCGTCGTGGCCGTGAATCGCGATCGCCTCCGGGAACACAACCTCGCCGTGACGGACGTGGTCTCCGCACTGAAGGGAGCCCTTTCCCCGACGACCCGTTCGGGGGACGCCAACCCGCGGCAGACGCGTCTGTGCGAACAGTGCGATCGGGACTTGAGCGCGGTGCCGGTCGCGCCCGCCTCCGACGGCAACGACGCCGTCCGCATCGGCGACATCGCGGCGGCGAGAATGATCGACGACGTCCCGCCGGGCCTCGCCGATCTGGGGGGGGAGCGCGCAGTCGGGGGCATCGTCATCGCCCGAAGGGACGCCGACGTGGCCGCGGTCGTGCGGCAAGTCAAGCTCGCGATCGACCGGGAACACCGGCGCTTCTCTCGCGACGTGCAGGTGGTCACGGTGTACGACCGATCCGTCCTGGCGAATCGCACGCATCGCACGCTTGCGACGGCGCTCGCAGAAGAAGTGGCCGTGGTGGCGCTCGTCATCGTCGTCTTCATGTTGCATCCGAGGAGCGCGCTCGTTCCCCTCGTCACCCTTCCCGCCGTCTTGCTCCTCACGTTTGCAGGGATGTGGATGCTCGGGGTGTCGGCCACAATCATGAGTCTGGGCGGGATTGGCATTGCGCTCGGCCTCGCCGTCGATGCCGACGTCGTCGCGCTCGAAGCTTCGCACCGCTCTCTCGAGGGTCAGGACGGCGTCGGGCCCCCAGGGTCCGAAGACGAGCGGCGCGCGAGGATTCGCGGGGCTTCCTTGCGATTCGCGCCTGCCATCGTCACTTCGCTGCTCATTGCGGCTGCTTCCTTCTTGCCAATCTTCGTCTTTGCGGGCGAAACAGGGCGGCTCTTGCGTCCCATGGCGATCACCAAGACGCTCGTCATCGCCTCCGCCGTGGTCGTGTCGCTCACCCTGTCGCCGGCGCTGCGTGATCGGATGATGCGCGGCAAGATCGTCCCCGAATACGCGAACCCGCTGACGCGCGGCCTCGTGCGGATCTATCGCCCGTTCGTCACGTTTGCGCTGGCGCAGCCGGCCTTCACCTTGGCGACGGCTTTTCTCGCGGTCGTTTCGTGCATCCCGATTGCGTCGCGACTCGGTGCCGAGTTCTTGCCCCGCATCGACGAAGGGGACCTTCTGTTCATGCCGACTGCCCGCCCGGGGATCCGCGCGGCGGAGTCGGCGGCGGCGCTCGCGCGTCAGGACCGCGCGCTCGCTCGGTTCAGCGAGGTCGCGGCCGTGTTCGGCAAGGTCGGACGAGCGGACACCGCCACCGATCCCGCACCATATTCGATGGCCGAAACGATCGTGGGCTTACGGCCTCGCTGCGATTGGCCGATGAACCCCGATTGGCAATGCGCTCCCTGGGTCCCGGGTTGGCTTCGTCGTGCCGCGTCGGCCCTGCGATGGCAGCCATGCTCGCCGCGCGTCCAGGACCTCGTCGCTCGACTCGACGGGGCCGTGCGGACAGCGGGGTGGACGAACGCGTGGACGGCGCCGGCGCGGGCACGGATGGACATGATGTCCACCGGAATTCGAACTCCGTTGGGCATCCGCCTGGTCGCGGGCGACTCGACGCGCCTCGAATGGCTCACCGCAAGAGTCGCCGACATCGCCAAACGGGTCCCGGGCGCCGAGAGCGTGCAGACCGAATCGTTGGGTGACGAGACGCGGCTGTCTTTCGAGACGGAGTCGGCGCAAATGGCGCGTTTCGGGGTGGATGCCTCCGTCGTGCGACAAACCGCCGCTCTCTTTGCGAACGGCGGTCAGGTCGGCGAGGTCGAACGGCGCGGAGAACGAGTCCCCGTGCGTCTGGCCTTCGACGCCCACGGGCAAGACGAGAGACCGGCCGACGCCTTGGGCACCGTCAGTGTCCGCGGCCCGCCGCCGCCGGGCAGCGAGAACGGCCAGCTCGTCCCCCTCGACCTGCTCGGGCACACGGCATACGTCCACGTGCCTTCGCTTCTGCGGACCGAGAGCGGTGAATTGTGCGCCTACGTCCTCGTTCTTCTGGACGAAGCGACCAACATGCACGAATACGTCGAGCGGGCCCGGCGCGCGATCGACGCGGCCAAGGAGAACGACGAGCTCGAACTCCTCCCGGGCGAGCGCGTCGAGTGGGGAGGGCAATACGATCTTTACGTCGCGGGCGAGAAACGCTTCGCGCTTTGTGCGCCGCTCGTCGTGCTTGCCATGATGGTTCTTCTCTTCGTCCAGTTTCGTAACTTCGTCGAAGCGATGCTCGTCATGCTCTCGGTGCCGTTCGCGCTCGTCGGCAGCATCTGGGCACTTTTTTTGGCGGGCTACCCCGTGTCGGCGCCGGTCTGGGTCGGCATCCTATCCGTGCTCGGACTGGCCATGCAGACCGGCGTTCTCATGGTCGTCTACATCGACGACGCGTTCTACCGCCGCGTTCGGGAAGGACAGCTCTCGACTCGCGACGACGTCATCGCGGCGCACGCGGACGGCACGGTCCGGCGATTGCGCCCAAAGCTCATGACCACGGCGACGATGGCCGCGAGCCTCCTTCCCCTTCTCTGGGCCGATGGCGCCGGCTCGGAAATCATGCGTCGGGTCGCGACTCCGATGCTCGGGGGTCTTTTGACGAGCGCCTTTCTGACGCTGGAAGTCCTCCCGGTTCTCTACACGCTTTGGCGCTGCAGGCAGCTTTCGCGCGCCCAGCGGCTGGGATTGCCGATCACGGCCATCGTCGGAACGTGCCCGGCCTGGTCCGAAGGAGACGGCCGATGATGGTCGCCGTCCGCGTACTGCTCTTGATCCTCGGTCTTTCTGCCGTGCTCGTTGCGGTCCGTGCCGTGTACGAAGAGGGCTCTCGGCGTACCCGCGGCGAGCCGGCGTACGTGTGCCCGATGCATCCGGAGGTGAGGCAAAGAGCGCCCGGCGAATGCCCGCTCTGTCGGATGGCACTCGTCGAGACAAGCGAGAGCAGGAGCGACCTGCGTCCGCCCGCGGGCGAACGGATCGCGATCGACGTCGCGGATCTGAGCGTCGTGGAGCGGCGCCCCGTGACCGAACCACACGAGGTCACCGCGCCCGCGTGGATCGACGGGCCGGGAGGAGTCACCGCCGCAATTCACGACGACGACCTATGTGCACTGGGCGAACCGGGAGCCCGCGCGTCGTTCGTCGCTTCGGGAGGGCGGGCGCACGTCGAGGTTCGGCGCGCGGACGTTCGTCCGACCCGCCGCGACGCGTCCCGGTCGATGGTGCGCTATTCCCTGGAGGCGCCGGCGTCCTCGCCCCAATTGGGCGACGTGGGCGTTCTCATCGCTCCGCGCAAGGCGTGCGAATGGCTCGTCGTCCCGTCCTCCGCGATCCTCGAGTCGGCCGACGGTCCTTACGTGCTCGCCGCGCCGAGAATCGTCGGGGCGAATCCGGTGTACGCGAACGACCTCACGAGGCGCCCCGTGCACGTCGGAGGACGATTCTCGAACGCGACGGTCGTGCTCGACGGGTTGCACGAGGCAGAAACGGTCGTCGCCAAGAACGCGTATTCAATCGATGCCGAGCTCGGGCCTCATCAGCCGTTCGAAGAGCGGCCCTAGAGCAGCCTCACCCGAGACGGAACCACGCGTCCGCAGCCAGGACCATACCCAGCGTTACCCCCGCAATCGCGACCTCGCCGAGGGCTCCCACGATGAGCGGCTTCAAACCTTGCCGCCGCAATTCGGTGAAGTTCGTTTGGAGCCCTACTCCGGCGAACGTCAGGAGAAAAGCCCACCGACTCAGGTTCGCGAGGCTGGCGATCTGGCCCGGAGCGAATACCCCGGCGCTACCCAGCGCCGACAACGCCAGAAACCCGAGGACGAATTTGGGGAACTTCTCCCAGACGAAGCGCGCTCGCGGCCCCGCGAGAGCCTTGCCGGCCCGGCGCGCAAAGTGGAGAGCGACGCCGAGCACGACGAAGCCGATGGTCGCGTTGCGCGCGGTCTTCGCCAGGACGGCCCACTTGCCCGCCTCTTCGGAGTAAAGGTTTCCCGCGGCCGTCACCTCGGCGGTGTTGTCGATCGCCAAACCCACCCAGAGCCCGAAGGCGTGGTCGCTCATGCCGAGCGCGTGCCCGATCGCCGGGAAGAGGAAGAGGCCAATTGCCCCGAGCGCGAGAATCGCGCCGATGGCATACGAGGCCTCTTCGTCGTCGGCGTCGATGGCGCCCTGGGTGGCGATGATGGCCGATACGCCGCAAATCGAGGAGCCGACGGCGAGCAGCGCCGTGAGCTTCGGGCCGAGTCCGAAGGCCCGGCCGAGAAGGACCATCAGCGAACCGGCGACCGCGAATTCGAGCACGACGAGGGCGAGGCTCAACCCGCCGAGCTTGAAGACGTCGGCGAGGAGAAAACGAACGCCGAGCAGCGCGATGCCGACCTTCAAGAAAAACTCGTAGGTGCGGATCCCGGGGCGGAAGACGTCGTACGCGCGAGACCCTGCGAATAGATTCCCGATGACGAGCCCGATGAGGATGGCCCAGAGAACGTATTCCACATTGGGGAGCGCGACGTGATGGGCCTGCCCGTAGGCCTTGAGAAGGGCCTCGGCCTTCTTGCCCCCGTACCCAATGACGAACAAGAGCGCGACGCCCGGGAGCGTCCTCGTCACCTTCCCCGCGAGCGCCGGCCATGAAGGGGAACCCGCCCCTGCTTCGCGCGCTTCCGGCGACGAGCGCTCCACCGGGGCTACCACGGCACTCTCCCGATGATGCCGGAGCGAACCAGCGCCGCGAGCGCGAAGGCAACGAGGACCGACAGCCAGTCTATCGACGATGCGCGCGGACGGCTCGTTTCGCCACGGTCTACCACGGTCGCAGCCTCGTCACCGCAGAAGCTCGCGCCATCCCGCGGCCGCGCGCTGCAAGTCGGCGATCTCGTCGTGCGTGACTTTGCGCTCGGCTTCGCTGGGCGTCACGCGCGTCCATTCGTCCACGACGCGCTTGAGCTCGAGCGCACGGATATGGAGCGTGCGCGTTCGGCTTTCGAAAGGAAGCCGCAGGAGATCCGTGGCGAGCCGCGACAGAAGCGTTTCGGCCGGGGTGCGATGGGCTGCTCCGGCGTCCGTGAAGAAAAAAGTCGTACTCATGGCGGTCCAACCTCCAACGGGAACAGCTCCATCGCCGGGCCGTCGAGCTCATCGCGGTGTCCACTATAACAGACCGCCTGGCGTTCGCCAGCCGCAGCGCCGGGAGTCATCCCGCGAAGTCGGATAACTCCGGGTGACGCACCGGGAGTCTGCCGAGGGCGTGGGATAGCTCCGGGTGACGCACCGGGAGTCTGCCGAGGGCGTGGGATAACTCCAGATGACGCACCGGGAGTCTTCCGAGGGCGCGGGATAACTCCAGATGACGCACCGGGAGTCTTCCGAGGGCGCGGGATAACTCCAG
>CAZVPE010000003.1:17073-72586 GCA_964628155.1 uncultured Polyangiaceae bacterium
GGGATAACTCCGGGTGACGCACCGGGAGTCTTCCGAGGGCGCGGGATAACTCCGGGTGACGCACCGGGAGTCATCCCGCGGCGTCGGATCACTCCCGGTGCGTCTTTTACGTCCGCCCAGGACGCAAAAAAGCGCCGGCGAGGGGAACGCCGCCCACGAGCCGCCGGAGTCGCCCGCGTTTGAGCCACTTCGAGAGCCCGACGCTGCTGCAACGTCGTGATTTCCCGTGGTCCGACCCCCCGACTGGACATACCATCAGCGGCGAGAGGCACCTTGGCTCTACGATTCTGTCCGCTGGCGCTGTCCGCCTCTTTTTTCTTCGTACTCGGCGCCGCTTGCAGCTCCGGGTCGCCGTCCGGCGCGGGTACCACCGCGGCTTCGGGAGCTTCTTCGGGCTCCTCTTCGGGGTCCAGCGCCGCCGGCGGGACGAGCTCGGGCTCCTCCGGGACGACACCGGGCGCGTCGGGGGCTCCCTCCGGCAGCAGCGGCTCCACCTCGGGTACCAGTTCCGCGAGCGCAACGAGCGCGAGCTCCGGCTCGAGTTCGTCCGGATCGTCGTCGGGCGGATTGGCCGGGGCCTCCAGCAGCGGCGGATCTTCCTCGGGCTCCAGTTCGGCCGGCGCAGCGAGCTCGGGCTCCGGCTCAGGCTCCTCGGGCTCGATGGCGAGCGCTTCGGGCGGCTCGTCCAGCGGCAGGACTTCCAGCAGTTCGGGAACGACGTCCGGAGATTCGGGAGTCACGGCCGACGCCGGGTCGCCCTCGAGCAGCAGCGGCGGGGGCAGCGGAGCGGGGACCGACGGCGGTTCCGGCGCGAACGCCCTGGGGCTGCGCATCGTGGGCCGCACGGCCGCGGGCACCGCGCCCGGGTCGGTTCGCTTCTCATGGGCCGGAGTGAACATCCACGCGCAATTCACCGGTACCCAGGCCTCGATGGCCCTGAACGACGGCAGCAACAAGAATCGCTTCACTGTGGTCGTCGACGGCGGCACACCGACCACGATGACGACCGCGGCGGGCCAGACCTCGCTGCCGCTCGCCACGGGCTTGACGAGCGGCACGCACGACCTCGTGATTTGGCGAAATACCGAGGCGAGCATCGGAGTTACCCAGTTCAGCGGCCTTTCGAACTTCGGCGCCGGGGGCGCGCTCGTGGCGCCGGCCGCGGGGCCGAACAAGCGAATCGAGATGGTCGGAGACTCGCTCACGGTCGGCGCCGGCGTCGAAGGCAACGCCGCCTGCCCGGGCGGCATCGACGCGTTCACGAACAACTACCTCGCGTACGGATCGATCGCCGCGCGAACCGTGGGGGCCGACGTCGTCACGGTCGCTTGGTCGGGAATCGGCGTCTATCGGAATTACGACGGCAGCATGACGAGCACCATGCCGACGCGGTACCCCTACTCGATTCCGAACGACATGACCGCTTGGGACTTTTCGCAGTACCAGCCGGACGTGGTCGTCATCAATCTCGGGACGAACGACTTCGGCCAGGGCGACCCGGGCACGCCCTACGAGACTGCGTACGAGGCGTTCCTCAAGACCATCCGCGGCAAGTACGCGAGCGCGTACTTCATCCTCATCGACATGTACGGCGGCCAGCGCCTGGTCCGCATCAACGATGTCGTCACCGCCATGAAGGCCGCGGGAGAGACGAAGATCGAGGCGCTCAGCGTCAGTTCGGCGCAAAATAACCTCGGCTGCAACCAGCACCCGAACGTCGCGGGACAGGCCGCCATGGGCGCCGTCCTCGCCGCGCGCCTCAAGACCCTGATGGGCTGGTGAGCGGGGTCCGGGGCTAATTCACGGTGATCGAGATATTGTCGTAGAAGATCTGCATCGGCTGCGCCGGACCCGCCAAGTAATTCACTCCGAGGATCGTCGAGAACGCGGCTCCGGGACTGGTCGGGTTCATGATCGCGGCGCCTTGGATGGCCACCGCGCTGCCGTCGTAGGAAAGTGACAATTTCTTGCCGGCCGAGTCGACCGTCAGAGCGATCGTCGTCCAAACGCCGAGAGGGGGCTGCGCGACGGGATGCACGATCGTCGTCAGGGGACCGCCGTCCGGCCGCGCGACGCTTTCGTTGAGTTCCGCGCCCGCGGCGCTGAGGTCGAAGCTCACCGCCCACGCGCCGCTCTTGTAGCCGATCCGAGCCAGGCTCACGTCTTTCGCGTTCGCGTCGAACCCGACGATCTTCAGCGCAAACCGAAGCGTTTCGGAGTTGACGTTCGTCGGGTACTTCGCGAATTGCTCTTGATACGTGCTCGCGGAGGACACGACCGGAGTCGAAAGCAAGAGGGTATTCGGGCGAGAGGGAGCGTCGACCGGGGAATCGAAGCTCGCGCAATCGGACGCGCTGATGAAGATGCTGTCCCACGTTCCCTTGATCGTCGCGTTCGTCTCGTCGAAATCGTTGCAGTAAACGGTATTGGCCGTCATGTTGGCCGCGCACCACGAACGCGCGCCGGCATCCATGCCCGCCTCTTGGCCCCCGGTCGGGCCGCTGAAAGCGTCCCCCGCGCTCGCCGGGCCGCTGGAAGCGTCCCCCGCGCTCGCCGTGTCGCGGGAAGCGTCCCCCGCGCTCGGCGTTCCGGCAAATGCGTCCGCGCCCGACGCCGCGTCGATTCCCTGGACTGCGTTGGACGGACCGGGGTCGCTCAAGGCGCCGGCGTCCGTCACGACGGGCGGGTTGCCCTGGGTGGTCGGCGTCGTCGCGCCCGGCGTGGAGGACGTTTGCGGAGGGGGGCCTCCGGCGTCGGGAGTTGGCGGCATTTCGCTCGCGGGCGCCGAAGCGTCGGGGGCGTCGGCGCCGGTCCGGGTGACGCCGGACAGAGCGGCGTCGGGAGGGCTTTCCAAGTTGTCGAGCGGGAAGGCCAGCGTACAGCGGCACAATCCCACGAGAGTCACAGCCCATGACGTTGTGCGACTTTTTCGATGGGAGGCTGAAGACATCAAACTTACATTCTACGCTGGCAACGCCAGGGGCGCACGTGAGCAAGCCGAGGGGGCGTCAAAGACCGTTAACGAAGTCGCGATTTGTGCCGCATTCATCGCATCGTGCGACGTGCTCGAACCCGGGCACCCAGGCGCAGCTCTATTGGGTCGACGTCGCCACGGGCACGGCCGCGCCGCTCTCGGCGCTCAACGGCGGCGCGTATCTGCCGGCCAATCCCGACGGTGGCCACCCCGACGACACGGTCCTCAACTACGAACCGACCGTGAACCCCGTCGCGGGAGGCGGCTACGCTTGGGTCGTCTTCACGAGTCGGCGGACGTACGGGAACGTCGCGACCATTCCGCCGTACGAGAGCGACCCCCGGTACTTCGACATCAGCGCTTCCCCGACCACCAAGAAGCTCTGGGTGTCCGCCATCGATCTCAACGCCGCGCCCGGGACCGACCCGAGCCACCCTGCGTTTTATCTGCCCGGCCAGGAACTCCTCGCCGGCAATTCGCGCGGGTACTGGGTGGTCGACCCGTGTGAGCCGAACGGATCGTCCTGTCTCACGGGCGAACAGTGCTGCGGCGGCTACTGCACCGAGGTCGACGGGGGCCTCATGTGCAGCGACCGGCCGCCGCCTTGTTCGACCCAATTCGACGTATGCACGCAGACGAGCGACTGCTGCGGCCCAGCCCAAGGGATGCAGTGCATCGCCGGACGGTGCGCGACGTCGACGCCGCCGCCGCCCGCCGCCGCACGCCGAAGACGGATCGGCGGCGATCTCGGGCGTCGCGCGCCTTCGCGGGCCTACCCCGGCTTATAAACTTTCTCCCCCGCCAGGCCGTTGAAGACGCGGATGGAGACGCCCGCGGTTGTTGCAGCACCTCTGACGGAAGCGCCCGCGCGGGCGCATCTCCGGGAGGCGACTCGCGCTGCCCACACGCGCTTGGAGCAGATCCTTCCGCTCGCCTCTCCGCGTCTTACGCTTCGCGAGTACGCGACGATTCTCCGGGCCTTCCTCGGCGTGTACACGGTCGTCGAGGGGCAGATCGAGCCGTACGGACCGGAACTCGACCGGTCGGGCATCGACTGGCCGAGGCGCCGCAAGCTCCCGCTGCTCCGGCGAGACGCGGAGGCCCTCCATACGGCGGTGGAGGCCGGCGTCTCGGTGGCTCCGCCCCCGGACGCGGTTCTTCACCTCCCGACGCTCTCGCACGCCATGGGCTGCTTGTACGTGACCGAAGGCGCCACACTCGGCGGAAGGATCATCGCCCGAAACGTGCGTCGCGTCCTCGGCCTCGGGCCGGAAAGCGGCGCGTCGTTCTTCGACGGCTACGGTTCGGCTGGCGGCACGTACTGGCAAGCGTTCTGCGCGGCGCTCGAGCGCTGCCTCCCCGACGAGGCCTCTCGGGTGCGGGCAGCGGAGGCCGCGACCGAGACGTTTCGACTGTTCACCGACCATGTGGCCCGCGAGGCCCCGTGACCACCCCCACAGCTCCCTTCGTCGCGCCGGCCACCCCTGTGGACATCTCCCGCTGCGAGCACGAACCGGTCCGAATCCCAGGCGCGATCCAGCCCCACGGCGCCTTGCTCGTGCTTCGCGCGGCGGACCTCACGGTCGTCGGTTCGAGCGAAAACATCGGGGTTCTGCTCGGGCTGGCGCCCTCCGCGCTGCTCGGACGCCACGTCACCTGCCTCGCCCACGTCGCCGACATGGGCGAACTCTCCGGCGGTCTCGGCCAAGATCGCGTCGAGCAAGACAACCCATTCAAGGTAGCGGCCCACGGCGGGCGCCGGCTCAACGCGATCGTCCACCGGCAGAACGATCGCGTGCTGGTCGAACTCGAGCCCGAGGACGACGCGCCTGCGTTCCGCACTTCTCACGTTTTCAGTCGCGTGCGGCAGAGCCTCGTCCGCCTGTGCGCCGCGGGCGATCTCGGCGAGCTTTGCCGTCGCGCGGCCCGCGAGGTGCGCGAACTCACAGGCTTCGATCGCGTCATCGTCTACGCGTTTCAGCCCGATTGGAGTGGGAGGGTGGTCGCCGAAGACTCCGTCGACGGGGTGGCCCGTTACCTCGACCTTCGGTTTCCGAACTCGGACATCCCGAGCCAGGCGCGCGCTCTCTACGCCGAGTGCAGGCTCCGCATGATTCCGACATCGACTTACGTACCGGCTCGGATGCTGATGTCGCAGGAGGGGCCGCCCCTCGACCTCACGCACGCGAGCCTCCGAAGCATTTCCCCGGTCCACCTCGAGTACATGCGGAACATGGGAGTCACCGCATCCTTGGGCATATCCATCATGCTCGGGGACCGGCTCTGGGGGCTCATCACCTGCAACCACGAGTCGGGCGTCCGCTTCATTCCCTACGAGGCTCGCGCGGCATGCGGAATGCTGGGCGAGATCGTCTCGTCGCTCGTCGCTCAGAAGGAGGGGGTTGCCGTCGCGGAGGGGCGCTCGGCTTATCTGGCTCGGCAGGCACGGATCATCCAACTCGTCGTCCAAGATCGAGACCCGGTCAGCGGGCTGACCGAGCACACGCCGTCCCTCCTGGACGTGACCGACTCGACCGGGGCCGTCCTCCTCTACAAGAACGAGCTACACGCGATCGGCAAGACCCCACCGCGGAGCGACCTCACCCCGCTCCTCTCGTGGATTCGGGCCCAGGGCGGCGGGACGGTCGCGGCCGATTCGCTCCCCGAATGCTACGCGCCGGCTCAGGCCTGGAGGGACGTCGGCTGCGGGCTCGTCGCGACACCGGTGCTCTTTCCCGACAGCGGCGGCGCGCCGAGCCACGACACCTGGCTCCTCTGGTTCCGTCCGGAGGTCGTCCAGACGGTCTCGTGGGGAGGAGACCCGCGCAAAGTGTCCGGCGCGATAGACGCCGAGCGACTCCATCCCCGCAAGTCGTTCGACCGCTGGCGCGAGGAGGTCCACTTCAAGTCCATCCCCTTCGAGCCCCGCGAGATCGCGGCCGCCGAGTCGCTCGCCCGCGAGCTCGTCGACGTGGTCCTCGAGATCGAAGCCAGCCGCCGGGTCCGCGAGCAGTCCGCCGCAGCCGCGGAGGAGGCGCACCAGCGCGGCAAGATCGAAACGGCAACGTCCGTCCTCCACGATCTCGGCAACGCCCTGACGGGGATCGGCGGAGCCGTGGTCGAAGCCAGGCGACACGCGGCGGACGCCGCGGTCACCGAGAACCTTGCGCGGACGGTGCAGTTTCTGAAGCCCTCGACCGTCGCGCTCGATCGTCTGCTCGGCGGCTCGCGGGGCCAGTCCTTGGTCGCTCTGCTCGAGGCCATGGCCGTCGCCTCCGAGCGGGGTAAGCGTGGGGCGCTCGCCGCCTTCGAGCGAATCGCGAATTACCTCACCCACGCCAACGAGATTCTCAGCATCCAGCGCTCCTACGCCGGCGCGGGAAGCGACGGAGCGCGCGGTCGGGTGCGCGTCGACCGCGTCTTGGCCGACGTGCGGGCGATGGCCTCGGGCTCCGTCGAAGCGCGGGGCGGAGTGCTCACGATCAAGCCCACCGCTGGGCCCGTGCCGACGGTGCGGGTGGACCGGAGCCGTTTGATGTCGGTCCTCCTCAACCTCACGAAAAACGCGGCCGAAGCGCTCGACGACCTGCCGCCAGGGCGGTCCCCCTGGGTGACGCTGGCGTACTCGAGAGCGCCCGGCGGAGGGCTCGTCATCGCCGTGTGCGACGGTGGGCGCGGCTTCGAGCAAGATACCGCGACACGACTCTTCGACGACGGCTTCAGTACCAAGGAGCGCGGCTCCGGAATCGGCCTGGGCTCGTGCCGGCGCATCGTGGAGTCCCTCGGCGGTCGGATCACGCTTACGAGCGAAGGGCCGGGGACGGGAGCCCGCGCCGAGATCACCTTGCCGAGAGGGGCGATCGTCGATGAAGAGAATTGAAGCCTTGAAAACACGCATTCTCGTCATCGACGACGAAGAAAGCGTGCGCGAAAGCTTCCGGGCCGTGCTCTGCCCGGGAAAGCGCGAAGGGGACGCGGTCGACGCGGCGGCGGCGGCGCTTTTTGGCAACCCGGAGCCCGCGGCGCAGAGCGCAGCGATGCCGCCGTTCGAGGTCGACTTCGCGGCGAGTGGCAAGCTCGGACTCGCTCTCGTGGAGGCCGCGGTTTTGGCCAAACGGCCGTACGCCGTCATCTTCTGCGATATGCGAATGCATGGCTGGGATGGGCTCGAGACGGTGGAGCGCGTGCGGCGCGTCGACGTCCGTGCCGAGGTGATCTTCGTGACGGCCTACAGTGACCACTCGGTCGATGAAATCGTCGAGCAGGTCGGCGGTAACATCGGCTACTACGTGAAGCCGTTCGCTGGCGACGAGCTCAGGCAGCTGGCGACCAAGTGCGTGCTCGACTGGAATCGCGCTCGAGAGCTCGAAGCGCTGATGGACCTCGTTACTTCGATTCGGGCTGATCGCAACGACATCGACCGGCTCCTTCGTCACTTGCTCGAGCAGGTCTGCGCGTGGCTCGGGACCGACTCCGCGGCGCTCGCGCAGACGGGACGGGACGTGGTCTTCCGCGTCGGAGTCGGTGAGTTTGCCGACCCGGCCGCGGCGCTCCCCCTTTTGCAGCGGGGCGCCGGGCCCGAGCCTTCCGTGAACAACGGCCTGGTCGTCCTGCCGATCTCGGAATTTGGGTTGATCGTGGCCCTCAAGGGCGACCGGAAGATCACCGCGGACCGGATGCATCTCCTGCGGATGTTCATGGAGCACGCCTCGGTCGCCATCCAGAACACGGAGATGCACGCGCGGCTCGCCGAGACCCAGCGGATGAGCGCAGTCGGCCAGGCGCTCGCCTTCTTGATCCACGATATGCGCGGTCCCGTAATGACGGCGCGCCAACTGCTCGGTTTCATTCGCGACGATGACGAGAGCATCATGTCCCGCGCCGAACTCTTCGAGGCGAGCGACAAGCTGCTGGCGGAGGCGCTGGACCTCGTAAGCGACACCTTGGCTTTCTCTCGCGGCGGCACGAACGTGCAGCCGGAGCGCGTTGCCTTGTGGGATGCCTTGAAAGGGGCGCTCGAGTCCGCGCGCGCGGCGCTGGTGCCTCGCGGGATTCAGCTCACGTGGTCCGTTCCCGCAGGGCTGCACGCGCGGATCGACACAGCGCGCTTTGCGCGCGTTTTACGAAACTTGATCAGCAACGCCGCCGAGGCGATCGAAGGTCTCAAGGATCCGCAGATCCGGCTCGAAGCCCGGGAGATTGCCGGAGGAATCGAGTTCCGCATCGCCGACAACGGGCGCGGTCTGAGCGCGGAAGTTCGGGCCAAGCTCTTTGAACCGTTCAACACGGCGGGAAAGCGTGGAGGGACGGGATTCGGTCTGGCGATCGTGCACCAGCTCGTCCAGGCTCACGGCGGTCGAATCTCGGTGGAGAGCGGCCCTGAAGGCACATGCTTCCAAATATTCTTGCCTGACGAGGTGTAGTCGCCAATGGCGGGGGCGTCGTTGCAGCGTGCCAGGTTGCAGCGTGCCAGCAAGATCTGTCGTACGGTCGATGCCCCATGCAAACCATCCTCGGAGCGAGCGGAACGATCGGCACGAACCTGGCGAAGTCTCTAAAAGACTATACCCAAGACATACGAGTCGTCAGTCGCAACCCGCGAAAAGTGAATGTCACAGACACGCTCCTGGCGGCGGATTTGACGAAGCGCGCCGAAGTGGACACGGCCGTGGCGGGATCCGAGATCGTCTATCTCACGGTCGGGTTCGAGTACCAAACCGCGGTTTGGCGCGCGGTGTGGCCGCCCCTCATGCGCGACGTGGTCGACGCGTGTGAAAAGCATCGCGCGAAGCTCGTATTTTTCGACAATGTGTACGCTTACGGGCCGGAGTCCATTCCGCACATGACGGAGGAATCTCCCATCGCGCCCATCAGCGAGAAAGGCAAGATTCGGGCAGAAGTCGTGCGGACTTTGCTCACCGCCGTCAAGAAGGGTCGCATCCCTGCGCTCATCGCGCGATCCGCAGATTTCTACGGACCGAACACCGGCGGGAAGAGCGTTCTGATGCAAACCGTGTTCGAGAATCTCCGGCACAAAAAGGCGGCGATGTGGCTCGGCAAGGTCGACAAGAAGCACTCGTTCACGTTCACGCCGGACGCGGCCCGCGGAACCGCCCTCCTCGGCAACACGCCGGACGCCTTCAACCAGACTTGGCATCTGCCCACCGACGGCGATGCCCTCACCGCACGCCAGTGGGTGGAGTTATTTGCTCGCGAGCTGAACGCCCAAGCGAAGGTTCGCGCTATGCCGGCCTGGATGGTCCGAGCGCTCGGCCTATTCGTACCCCTCATGCGCGAGCTTGGCGAGATGCTGTATCAGTACGATCGGGACTACGTTTTCGACAGCAGCAAGTTCACGAAACGCTTCTCGATGAAGCCGACGAGCCCCGTAGAGGGCGTGAGGGCGGTGATCGCCGATTCAGCCGCTCGTCCCGGTTCCTAGCTCACAGGGCGGTGCGGAATGGGCGGGTCTGACCGCCAGAACTCGCGGTGAGGGCAACGGGCGGTCGAACCTCCGTGGACAGCACATGCTTCGAAATATTTTGCCTGACGCGGTGTAAAGTCTGAGTCAGAATGACGACCGTGAAAACGGCGTCCCTGCGACGTGGGTTGATGGTTTGCCTCGTGGCAAGCGTGGCGTGCGGTGCAGACGGCGCCCGACTCGGGAGCGGGGAGCCCACGCGCCCATCCGAACGAGACGCGGGAGCGCAGCCCGTGGGAATGCCCGACGTCTCCAACGGGGACGGTCCCGTGCCATCCTCGATGGACGCGGCTGGAGCGGCCACCGACATCGGGAATGAGGGAGCCACGCTCGAGGCCGCCGCGACACCGGTCGACGCCACCGTCCCGGAAACGGACGCCGCCGGGGACGACACCGACGCCACCGGCGTCAGCGATGCGGGCGCGGCGAGCGCAGTGACGGCCGTCGCGGTCGGCAGTACGTCAACCTGCGCGGTCACGGTTGCCGGCCAGCTTGTTTGCTTGGGCATGTTTCAGTACGACCCGAACGGCTCGCTCGCGGCGTGCCCTGCAGCCCAAGACTGCTCCGCACCGCAGGTCCTGGCGGGCCTGCCCACAGGCGTCACGTCGGTGGCCGCGGGTTACAAATCGACATGCGCCGTCCTGACCGACGGCCGCGTCGCGTGCTGGGGGGAGGCCGCGTCGGGAATCGCCCCGGCCGGGTCGACCGCTGCCGTTATCATCCCCAACCTCTCGGGCGTGACGTCGCTGTCGGTCGGCTCCGGCCCCCTGTCCCCCATCGCGAACTCGGGTGCGAGCGCGTGCGCCGTCGTCACAGGCGGCGAAGTCGAGTGCTGGGGTGGCGGGTACGTGGTGAATTCGACGGCGACACCCGTCCCGATCGCGGGACTTACGAGCGGCGTCACCGCCGTGTCCGTCGGAACCGCCGGCGCATGCGCCATCACGGCCGGGGGCGGGGTCACATGCTGGGGGAAGGGCGAATTCGTCCGACCAACCTCCCCGGTTCAAGTGGCCGATTCATCGATCGGCGCAACCGCGTTGTCCGTAGGTACGGAAGCCGCCTGCTTGGTTGGCGCGGGCGGCAACGTCATGTGCTGGGGCTCGAACGGACACGGCCAACTCGGAGCCCCCCTACCTGCCAGCAGCAATGTGCCCGTGCAAGTGCCTGGACTGACCGGCGGCTTCAAGTCCGTGGTCGTCGGAGACTCCGTTGCCTGCGCGGTCCCCTCCGGCGGCGACGTCGTCTGCTGGGGCGTCGGCCCGTTTCAAGACCCCGCAGGCATAACCGTTGTCGGGCCCGGACCAGTGCCTGGCTTGCCAAGCCCCGTGACCTCCTTGGCGGTTGGCTACGGTGCGCTCGGCTTCGCAGGCGGCGGCCCCGACACGGGGTGCGCGATTGCCGGCGGTGGACTGTACTGTTGGGGAGGCAACCACACCGCCCAGATAACCGGTGACCCGATGTCGGCCCAGGTCATCGCCGTGCCGCAGCGGGTGACGGGTTTTTAGTCCGCAAGGAACGTGGCCGACACGGGCCGCTGGTCGAGCACGCAGTTGGCACCGGAGCAAACGCTCAGCTTGAAGGTGCCGGAGATCGTGTAGCTACCGGGGCTCGAAACGAACAAGTGGACGGCCATCGCGCCCGTCTTCGCGTCGATCTTTTGCCAGTCACCAGCGGTCTTGGAGAAGACCGTCTGGCCCCCGGGGTCGGTTCCCGAGAATTGAACGAGCGGCTTTCCGTCGGCGACGAAGCGGTATGGGTACTCGTCGTTGATGTGATAGTCGCCGAGGGCAAGCAGCTTGACGTTCACCTGGCAAGGTTCACCCGACCGACAGCCCACGGTGGGCATAGCGTCCACGACGAAGTTCGTCCCGCAAGCCGCGTGGCCGCAGTCGACGCCTGCACCTTGCCCCGCGGCCGCCGATGGTCCTGGTTCGGCGCCCTCGGCTTTGCCTGCCGTCGCGCGGCTCTTGCCGCAGCCGAACGAGCTCGCCCACGAAATGCCGAGGACAAGAAGGGCGCCCGCGGCCGACGATCGACGCATAGAGACACGCATTCCAGAAATCTACTACCAAAGGGGTAGGAGGAACACGTGAGGACGTTGCGCGCGGCTAACTCCGCCGCAGGTCGAGCGTAAAGGGAAAGTTGGAGTTGGGTTCCAGCGGCGGCGTCGACTTCGCGCCGGGGCTGTGGCCGAACGCTTGGAAGCGGGCGGCACGGCGGCTTTCGGCGGCAAGGCTGTTGCGCGGAAAGTCGGCGTGCGACAGACCGCCCGGATGCGAGACGTAGTACCGGCAGCCCGCGATCGCCCGATCGTTCCAGGTGTCGATCAAGTCGAACACGAGCGGCGCGTGGACCCCGATCGTCGGATGAAGCGCGGAAGGCGGCTGCCACGCGCGGTAGCGCACGCCCGCGACCATCTCACCATTCGTTCCCGTCGGGTGGAGCGGCACCCTTCTACCGTTGCAGGCGACGACGTGCCTCGTGTCGACCATTCCGCGAACCTTGACCTCGAGGCGCTCGACCGAAGAGTCCACGTAGCGCGACGTGCCGCCCACGCTCACCTCCTCTCCGAGAACGTGCCAAGGCTCGATTGCCTGGCGAAGCTCGAGGACGATACCGCCGCGGGCGGTCAACGCTCCGTGAAGCGGGAAGCGGAACTCGAGATGGGGGGAGAACCAGCTCTTCTCGAACGGAAACCCGGCCTTCGACAGATCATCGAGAACCTCTTCGAAGTCCTGACGCACGAAGTGCGGGAGCATGAAGCGGTCGTGCAGCTCGGTGCCCCAGTCGACGAGAGGCCTCTCGTAGGGTGCTCGCCAAAACCAGGCCACGAGCGCCTTCACGAGCAGCTGTTGGGTGAGGCTCATTCGCTCGTGAGGAGGCATCTCGAAGGAGCGGAGCTCGAGGAGCCCCTGGCGGCCGGAGGCTTGGTCGGGGCTGTACAGCTTGTCGATGCAAAACTCGGTGCGATGCGTGTTGCCCGTGACGTCGATGAGCAAGTTGCGAAAGAGGCGATCGACCTTCCAAGGCGGGACGGAGCCGGGGGTCGCCACGCTCGACTCCAGCAGGCGGAAGGCGATGTCCAGCTCGTACAAGCTGTCGTTCCGGGCTTCGTCCACCCGCGGCGCCTGGCTGGTCGGACCGACGAACAGCCCGGAGAATAGATAGGAGAGCGACGGGTGATTGAGCCAATACCCGACCAGGCTCCGGAGAAGATCGGGCCTCCGCAGGATGGGGCTATCCGCGGGCGTCGCGCCGCCCAAGACCACGTGGTTGCCTCCGCCGGTGCCGGAGTGCCGTCCGTCGAGCATGAATTTCTCGGCGCGGAGCTCCGTCTTTCGCGCCTCGTCGTAGAGAATCGTCGTGGTCTCGAGCTGCTCTTTCCAGCTTCCCACCGGCTGAATGTTCACCTCGATGACCCCCGGGTCGGGGGTTATCTGAAAGCGCGTGAGGCGAGGATCCGAAGGAGGATGATACCCCTCGATCCGGATCTGTTTGCTGAGCCTGTCGGCGGTCGCTTCGATGCGCGCGCATAGCTCGAGGTAGTCTTCGGCGGTCTCGAGAGGCGGCATGAACACGTGAATCACGCCGCCGCGCGGCTCGATGCACAGGGCCGTGCGCACGACTCCCGACGCCGATTGAAGGCGCGCGGGCGCCTTCGTATCTTCCGCGGGGGCCGTCTGCGACCGGAAGCGAGGGGGGGCTTTGGCTCGTTCGGGGGACGTGCGCGGCAAGGGCTCGCGCGGAGTGAAGGGATCGGGCGGGTGAAGGGCCGGATCTTCGCCGGGCGCGGCCCAGGGAAGCGAATCGAGGGGCAACCGAAAGCCCATGGCCGAGTCGCCGGGAATCAAGTAGAGCCGCTCGGGTCTCAGAAACCACCGGCCGGTCTGCCACTTTGCGTCGCCCCCCGGCGGCGCGTGCCGAAGCGGAAGCGCGTAGCCGACGACCGCAGCGAGCCCCTGTTCGAAGATTCGCGCGAGCCGGCTGCGTTCGATTTCGTCCTCGAGCTTCGACTCGTGCGGGTCGGTGTTCACCGGAAGCCGGCGCTCGCGCCAGAGGTAGTACCAAGCGTCTTCGTAGGCAGGCACCGCGAAGCGTGGGTCGAGCGCGAGCTCTTCGCAGAGCGCTGTCATGAATGCGAGCGCATCGGCGCTCGTTTCGGACCCGGTCTCGGCGCGGGCGAAGAGCGCTCGATTGTGCCAGATGGGCGCGCCGTCCTTGCGAAAGTAACAGGACAGCGCCCAGCGCGGCAGCGGTTCGCCCGGGTACCACTTGCCCTGGCCTTCGTGCAGGAGGCCGTGCGGAGCGAATCGCTCGTGAAGGCGGCGCAAGAGATCGCGTCCGTAGCGCAGTTTCGTCGGACCGAGCGCGTCGAAGTTCCATTCGGACCCGTCCGGGTCGTTCGCCGCGACGAATGTCGGCTCGCCGCCCATCGTCAGCCGGACGTCGCCGGCGATGAGGGAACTGTCGACTTGGTGACCGAGCGCTTCGATCGCCGCCCACGCTTGTTCGGAATAGGGCAGCGTGACGCGCGGCGACTCCTCGACGCGGTGCACCGACATCGAGAACGCGAAGCCCTCCTTCACCTGGTCGGTGTCGCTGCGTTTCTGCCAGCCGTAGCTTCCCGTGATGGGGGCCGCCGTGTCCGGGTCGGGGGTACAAGCGAGCGGTATGTGCCCTTCGCCGGCCAAAAGACCGCTCGTCGCGTCGAGCCCCACCCAGCCCGCGCCGGGGAGAAACACTTCGGCCCACGCGTGCAAGTCGGAGGAATCCCTCTCCACGCCGGCAGGACCGTGAAGGGGACGCTCGTCTGCGCGAAGCTGAATCGAATACCCAGAAACGAATCGCGCCGCGAGGCCGAACTGCCGGAGCGTCTGGACGAGCAGCCACGCGAAGTCGCGGCACGATCCGTGGCCACGGACGAGGCTTTCCTCCGGCGAAAAGACTCCCGGCTCCATACGAATGTCGTAACGAAGCGTCTTTTGGACGAACTGATTTACGTCGACGAGCACTTCGACCATCCGCCGGCCGGACCGCGCGAATTGTCCCTTTGCGCGCTCGGCGAAATCGTTGAAGCCCGGACCGTAGCTTCCCGCCTGCAGGTACGGCGCGAGGTCTCTCTTGAGCGACGCGCTGTACGCGAATGGGAAGTGTTCGACCTCTTTCTCGAGAAAGAAGTCGAAGGGATTGATGACCGTCATCTCGGCGACGAGGTCCACTTCGAAGACGAGTTCTTGGGCGGGCTTGGGGAAGACGAGCCGCGCCTGATAGTTTCCGAACGGGTCCTGCTGCCAGTTGAGAAAGTGCTCCGCCGGCTCCACGCGAAGGCTGTAGGCCAAGATCGGGGTGCGGCAGTGCGGCGCCGGCCGAAGGCGTACGACGTGCGGCGCGGGATTGACCGGACGGTCGTACTCGTAGCGGGTCTCGTGGTGGAGGGCGACGCGGATGGTCAAGGCCCCGTCATACTACGGACCGCCTGTTGCAGTTGCGTTTCGGATTTTCCTCGGGGAGCTGCCGCGTGCGTCGGGCCCGTGCTATCGAGTGGGCGCAGAGCATATGGCGGCCATCGAGCGCAAGCGCCCTTGGTACCTCGTGCTGTCGCTCCTCGCCGCGCTGGCGTTCGGCGCGAACGGTGCCCGGAGCGGCTGGGCGACGGTGATGCTCTATCACGAGCCCATCGATCCCACGACGGCCGGCCACGGAATCGCCGACGAGGGGGACCGCGCGGCGGTCGTGGCCCGGGTCGAGGCCTACGTGCACGCCATCGACGCGGCAAAGTCACGCGGATGGCCGCTGGCCGTCGCGAAGCTTCTCTTGGGAGGCGCGACGCTGCTGTTCGCCATGCGGGCGATGGGGGGCAGCCGTGGAGCGCGCGCCGCGCTCGTGCAGCTCGTGGTCGCGCAAGCGGCGGTGGCGGTCGCCAGTCACTGGCTCCTCCGAGACGTGGACGACGCCGAGCTCCGATGGATCGAGGCGCAGCAAGCGGCCGGCCACGAGCGGGTACCCGAAGAAATGCTGCGCGCGGCGGCGTCGGTCGCCCTGGCGCTGCACGTCCTGGGCAGCGGCTTGATCGTGCTGGGACTCACGCGGCGACGGTCGCGCGATTTCTTCGAAGCAGCCGCGGCTGCGGTCGGGGAGCGCTAGCCGTAGATGGGACGGATCCGGCGGCTGCCGAGCGACCTCGCGAACCAGATCGCGGCGGGCGAGGTGGTCGAGCGGCCGGCGAGCATCGTCAAAGAGCTCGTCGAGAACGCGCTCGACGCCGAGGCCACGCGCGTGAAGGTCGAGCTCGAGCAGGGCGGCGTCGCGCTCTCTCGGGTAAGCGACGACGGCACGGGGATGGACGCCGAGGACGCGCTGCTCGCGCTCGAGCGCCACGCGACGAGCAAGCTCGCGGACAAGGACGACCTCTTCCGGCTCCGGACGTTCGGGTTCCGCGGTGAGGCACTTCCAAGCATCGCGTCGGTGGCGAAGTTGAAACTCGTCACGCGCGTTCGCGGAGACTCCGAGGGTACGGAGGTCGTCGTCGAAGGTGGAGGCGAACCGAGGTCGCGGCCCGTCGGGGCCGCACGGGGGACCAGCGTCGAAGTGCGCGATCTGTTCTTCAACGTCCCGGCGCGACGCAAGTTTCTCAAATCCACCGGCACCGAGGCCGCCCACGTGGGTGAGGTCGTGCTTCTCGCCGCATTGGCTCGCCCCGACGTGAGCTTCTTTCTCGTGCGCGACGGTCGGACCGCGCGTGAGTGGCTGCGCGTTTCGACGCGGCGCGAGCGGGCCGAACAAGCCATCGAGGGCGAGCGCCTCGAGATGTGCCTCGGTGAGCGCGGGCCGATGCGCCTCGAAGCGCACCTCGGCGCGCCGGAACGAGCTCGGACGGGAGCCGTGGCGCTTCATCTCTTGGTCAACGGCCGACCGGTGCGAGACCGCCAGCTCGCGCGCGCAGTCGCCCAGGCCTACGGCTCGGTGCTCGAACCGGGCCGGTACCCGGTCGGCGTCGTCTACGTCGAAGTGCCGCCCGAGCAGGTCGACGTGAACGTGCACCCGCAGAAGGCCGAAGTGCGTTTCGCCGACGCCCGCGCCCTACACGACGCCGTGACGCGCGAGCTGCACCAGGCGCTCGGGCGGGCTTTTTCGGTCCCGGCGCTCGGCGGGACGCCCCGCTGGTCGCTCCCGCGCGCTTCCGTCTCTCCCGAAGGGATTCCGGAGCCTGCGCGAGCGGTCGCCGACCCCTGGCAACTCGCGCCGGTCGACGTGCCGGCGGCTGCCTCCCTCGCCGAGCGCACGACGATGCCCTCGCCGGCTCCCGCGGCCGATCCGGCCGCGGGCGGCGCCGACCCGGGCCTTTTTCCGAGCGTCGGCTTTTATTCATCGCTCGAGTTTCTCGCGCAAGTGCGCTCGACCTTCCTCGTCTGCAGCGGCACGGACGGTCTCTACGTCCTCGATCAGCACGCCGCGGCCGAACGGGTGACGTTTCATCGCCTGAGGCGAGCGTTTGCGTCACGTTCGATCCCGATGCAGCGCCTTCTCATTCCGGAGGTCGTACAGCTCTCGGCGGCCGAGATCGCGATCCTCGAAGAGCGCTCGGGCGACGTGGCCGCGTTCGGCGTCGAGATGCGAACGGTCGGGCCGAGCGCAATCGCCGTTCACGCGGTCCCGACGCTGCTCCTGCGAGCGGCTCCCGACCGCATCGCGCGCGACGTGGTCGCGGAGCTGGGGCGCACGGCGAAGCGCCCGTTCGGCGACGCCGCGGACCTCGTGCTGGCGACCATGGCCTGCCACGGCAGCGTCCGCGCCGGGGACTCGGTCTCTCGCGACGAGGCGTCGGCGCTCTTGAGGGCGCTCGACGAAGTGGACTTCGCCGGCCATTGTCCGCACGGGCGTCCGGTCGTGACGCGCATGGGCTTCGACGAGCTCGAGCGTCGTGTCGGTCGTTGAGCAGGCGCTCCGATTCGCGGACGAGTCGGGCCATCTGCTGGCGATCGTCGGACCGACCGCCAGCGGCAAGACCTCTCTTGCAGTGGCCCTTGCCGAGAAGCTGGGGGGCGAGGTCGTCAGCGCCGACAGCGTGCAGATCTACCGCGCCTTCGACGCGGGATCGGGAAAGCCGACCGGCGATGAGCTCGCGCGCGCGCCTCACCACTTGGTGAGCGCGCTCGATCCGCTCGATCCGATCGACGCGGCGGCTTGGGCCGAGCGCGCGTTGGACCGCGTCGCCCAGATCCGTGCCCGCGGTCGCGTTCCCATCGTTTGCGGCGGAACGTTCTTGTGGGTCAAAGTCCTTCGCTTCGGTCTTGCCGGCGCCCCCCCGGCCAGCGAACGGATCCGCGATCGCCACCGAACAATCGCCGGCACCGAGGGCCGCTCTGCATTGCACGTCCAGCTCGGCGCCGTCGACCCGGAGGCGGCCGCGAAGCTGCATCCGAACGATCTCGTGCGGGTCAGTCGCGCGCTCGAAGTCTTCGAGCTGTCCGGCAAGACTCTGACCGCCTGGCAGCGCGAACATGCGTTCGCGCGCGTCCGCCACCCGACCCGCCTTCTCGCCCTCGCGCATGACCAACCGACGCTGACCCAACGCATCCAGTCGCGGGTCGCGTCGTGGCTTTCGCAGGGCTGGATCGAAGAGGTGGAGTCGCTCGTCGCGCGCGGCTACGGCGCGTCTCGCGCGATGGGGAGCGTCGGCTATTCGCAAGTGAACGCCATGTTGAAAGGGGACCTGGCGCGCGCCGATCTCGAGGAGGCCATCGTCCGCGCTACGCGCGTCTTCGCGCGCCGGCAGCGGACGTGGCTGCGCGACGCCGACGTGACCTGGTTGACCGGCGACTTCCGCCGGACCGAACTCGACCTATAGCGCGAGGCTCGCGTCGAGGAGTGCGACGAAGGTCGGCGGCGCGAAGCGCTGCGCCTGCGCGATGAATTCGCCGACCGCGTCGCTGGGCGGAATCTCGGGACGCACGGCTTCGGGATCGAGCGCGTGGGGCAAGGCGTCGAGCCGTCGAGGAAGCAAAGGAGTCGGGCTGCGGAGCCCGGCAAAGTCGGATTCTGTTTCGAACGGAATGCCAGGCACGGCCGGAAGCGGTCCGGATTCCGGCGGAGGGGTGTGGAGCGGCTGTGGGGGCTCTTCGGAGCCGAACGCAATCTCGGCGAGCTGCTCCTCGGGTTCGGGGGCGACGGGACGGCGCGACGACGCGGGCGCGGGTTCGGCCTCCTCTTCTGAGACTTCGATCTCGCCGGTAACCTCGATTTCCGCCACGTCCACCGGCGGCATCGAGTCCGGGGCGGCCGCCGTCGGCCCGGGGGCTTCGACCGGGTTTGCGGCCGGTGCCACGTCGACCGCCTCGGCGGCGACGAGTCGCTCGCGGCTGCCGCGATCCTCGCTCGAAGCGGGGGCGACGGACGGGTCGACCGCTTCGAACGGAGCGAGCCGCGCCTCGACGCCTTTGGGCTCCGTTTTCGCTTCGACGAACGAATTGCGCGGCTCGTTCGAGCGCGTACGCACACGATCGAGCAGCGCGCGAAGCCTCTCCAACGTTTCGCCGCGGCTCAAGCGCCACCTCCGTGAAGCTTGGTCACCGCCTCGCTCCACTCCATGCCTGAAGCGATCCACTCGCGCACCCGCCCGACGGCCTGCTCGCTTCCCACGAGGACTCGCGCAACCCGATCGTCGCGCGAGAGGAGGGCGCACCAGGTGCGCCGCCCGGACGCGGCCTCGAGCGCCGCCGATACGAGCGGCGCGAGCAACGTGCCGACCAGCGGTGAATCGTCCACGACGATCACCAGCGCCCGCCCCCAGCGCTCGACGCTCAGCGCTCCCACGCCGCAGATCGCCGCTTCGCCGGCGAGCTGTGCCACGAACGCGTCCATCGAGGCCCCCTGCGGATCGCCCATCCGAGCCGCGGCGCGCCGGCCGATCGCAGCGCCCAGCGTTCGCCCGAGCGCTTCCACGGCCTGCGGCGAGGCCGATCGGATGAGGTCATCGAGCGCCGCCGCGGGCACGAGCAGGACTCGCTCGTCGTCTCCCCGCGTGCGCACACTTCCGCTTGGCAGATCGAAGCGAACCGCGTGCGTGGCGTCGAATGACGATGCGACCATGGCTACTTTTCTAGCTTATACGGGTGCGACAAAGAGAGTGTCAAATGAGCGACTTTTCGCAATTCACGGCTCTCACGGTCGCTCTTGCCGCGCTCTTCATCCCCACCGATGCGGCGGCTTCCGACGCCGCGAGCGCTCCCACAGGCCCCGTCATCGAATTCGCCCGCCCGCCCCCTCTTGCTCTTGCCCCCCCTCCCCTCGCCCTCGCGCCCGGTGCGACGCCGGCGCCGGCTTGCTCGTTTCGCCACGCCGTGTGTGTTCACGCCGCCCCCGGCACGCCGCCCTCGCTCGCCATCGCGGCCCTCTCGTCGGCCGAACACGCATGGGACGCATTCTCGGGTGCACTCGCCTTGCCACCGCCGGACACGGACGTCGACGGCGCTTGGCACGTCTATCTCGTCGCCGACATCCCCGAGGGAGGCCGTGCGGTATTGCAGGAGTGCGATCCGCGCGCACGCTTCGACCGCTGCACTTCGTTCGCCCTCGTCGATCGCGCAACGCCGCCCGGCTGCGCCCTCGACGTCGCGCTCGCCCGGGCCTGGGCCCGTGCTTCCCTGTTCCGCGCTGCCCCGGCGACGGACGAAGCGACCGCGCGGGCCCAAACCGAAGCCCTCGCGCGCCTCGCGGCCCCGTGCGAGGACCCGGGACCGGATGCGCTCGCGTTTCAGTCGCATCCCGAATGGACGCTCACCGATCGGTCTTCCGCTGCCTTCGATCGGGGCGCCGCATTTTTCTACGATTGGCTCGACGCGACGTTCGGGCGAAAAGGCGCAGGGCTGCTCGTCGGACTGTGGGCTCTCACGCCGACCCGCACGCCGCCCGGGGCATGGCGATGGAGCGCGACCCCGACGGGCTACGACGTCCTTCGCGCTTCGTTGAAAGGAGCCCTGTCGGCCGACTCGACCCTCGACGACGTCTTCGTGAAGTTCGCGGTCGAACGAGCGCGGGCGATTCCACCGGTACGCACGGCGTGGCACATCCCCTGGCCCGAGCACGCGCGTCGGCTTGCATCTCCCGAACCGGTGTTCCCGACCGGATCGAGCTACGTCTTGGTGGACCATGCGGTCGCTCCTACGGACGCAAAGCTACGTTTGGAAGCGCAGTGGGAAGACTACGGGCGCATGCGTTGGGTCGTCCTCAAGCTCGACGCGGAGGGACGGACGATGGCGGAGGTGCCGGTGACGTCTCTCCCGCGCGCCACTCGTGCTTCGCTGACCGTCGAGTCGCTCGAGAACGTGGACCGCCTGCTGGTCGTCGGGGTCAACCTGGGGAGCACCGAGCACCCGTTCGATCCGGACCAAGGCGAGTGGGAGCCACACGGGTGGCTCGTGACCCTGGAGGGGCAGTAGCGGAGGAGGAGGCGGCGCGCGTCGAGGTTCCGTGTGAAGGTCGTTCTCGCACCCCTTGACCGCGGTGCCTTTGGCCGCAGACGCTAGCTGGGTGAAGCGGTCGACACGCCGCGGGGCAACGGCCCCGCCCGCGCTCGCGATCTTCGTCGCACTGGCGGGGTTTCTCGTCACGGCGCAAGCATTCGCCGATATCCCTCCTGCCCCGGTCGAAGTCCGACTGCACGACCGGCCGGTATTTTATCTTCGCGCGTCACGCGCCGACCAGAGCGCGCAGGACCGCGCTCGGGCCGCCGGCCGCGCCCTCGAAAATGTTCTCGAAGACCCCGAACAGCCCACCGCACGCGTAGAGGAGCTGTCGCCCGCAAGCGCGGTCGTCTTCGTCGGAAAGACGCCGGTCGTCACGTTGAGCGACGCCGACGCCGCGGCGGCGGGGGGAGACGTTTCGTTGCACGTGTACGCGGCGAGCGTCGCGGCGAAAGTCGATGGGGCCCTCCGGACCGAGCGCACCCGCAACGCGATCGCGACGAACGTTTTCTCCGTGTCGCTCCTCGTCTTCTTCAGCTTGTTGGCGTTCTTGCTCTTCCGGCGGATCGGGGATCTCTCCGGACGCCTCCGGAAGTGGGTCACGGCCAATCCTGGACGCATCCCGGCGCTCAAGCTCGGACATATCGAGGTCGTGCGCCCCGCTGCCGTCCGCGGCGCCGTCTCGGTCGGGCTCGCGTTCGCGCATCGGATCGCGCAGTTCGCGGTTTGCTACTCATGGCTCATCTTCGCGCTCTCGCGCTTCGACGCGACCCGCTCGTACACCGATCGTCTCGCCGGCTTCGTG
Source organism: uncultured Polyangiaceae bacterium (assembly GCA_964628155.1). Taxonomy (GTDB): domain Bacteria; phylum Myxococcota_A; class Polyangia; order Polyangiales; family Polyangiaceae; genus Palsa-1150. The sequence goes on from CAZVPE010000003.1 coordinate 38,796, forward strand.
CTCGTGCCCCTGTCGGCGCTCATCGGGCGCCTCGGCGCGGCGCTGCCGCTGCTCGCCGTAGCCGCCGTCGCCGCCGTCGCCCTCGGCGTCGCCGTACGCTTCGTCTCGCTCTTCTTCGCCGGCGTCGAGCGGGGCGAGACGCACCTCTCTTGGCTTCCGCGCGACCTCGCGGGGCCGACCAGCGTGCTCGTGCGCGCGGGGATGGTCATCGCTTCGATCGTGCTCGCGGCGCCTCTCATTACGGGGACCGACGACGGAGCCCTTTCTCGCGCCGGAGTGGTCGCTCTCGTCGCGCTCGGGCTCGCGTGCACGCCGGTGCTCGCGTGCGCGGCAGCGGGCGTGCCGGCGGTCTTCAGCCGGAGGATCAAGCCCGGCGAGTTCGTGGAGGCCGGGGGGCGCACGGGCCTGGTCCGAGACATCACCCTGCTGGAGTTGGTATTGGAGGACGCCGTCGGCTGCGAGGTTCGCATCCCGCAACTCCTCGCGCTTTGGCACCCGACGCGGGTGCTCGGCGAGGCGCCGGTCGTCAGCCTCGAGATCACCGTGGACCCGCACGAGCGGCCGGCGAGGGTGGAGGAGGCCTTCCTCGGTGCGGCGGGGGTCGCGTGCGATCGGGCGCGGGCCGAGCTCCTCTCGATCGACGCGGACGGCGCGCGGTGGCGAATCTCGGGAGTCGCGAGAAAAGGGATCGGGGCGGCGGCGCTGGCCGACGCCGTGGCGCAGGCGACCGCCGAAAGCGGTATCGCGCTGGGCCGGAGGACGAAGTAACCGTTGAACGCCCTCCTTCTGCTGATGGCGCTGCTCGTGCTCGCGTACCTCGGCAGCTTCATCGCAGCCGGCCGGACCGCGCGCGGCGTCGGTCTCCCGTCTGGCGTCGAGTACGCGGCACTTGGTTTCGTCCTTGGCCCCGGCGCGCTCGACGTCGTCGGCGTGGAGACGCTCGCGGCTTTCGAGCCGGTCGTCCAAGTGGCGCTCGGTTGGCTGGCCTTCGCCGTGGGCCTCGACTTCGGGTACGCGGCGGAACGGCGCGTGCGGTTTGGAAGCCTCGTGCTCGGAACGCTTGGCGCGCTTGGAACGGGGGGCGCGTCGGCTGCAGCGACCTGGCTCGTCGCGGGACACTTTCACTTCGGCGGTAGCGCGGCCGACCGCGTGCTTCTTGCCGGCGGCATCGGGGCGGCGTGCTCGGAGACCGCGCGGCACGCCGTAGGCTGGGTCGTAGAGCGGCACGCCGCGCGCGGCCCCTTGGCAGACCGTTTGAACGAGCTCGCGCACGCCGACCAGCTGGTGCCACTATGCGCCGTCGCCGTGCTCTTCGCCCTCGCGCCGGCGTCGCGCGGGGTGAGCGTGCCGGTTCCCCTGCGCGACTGGCCGGCGCTCACGGTCGCCCTCGGTTTGGGTCTGGGCGCGAGCGCAGCGCTGCTGATGCGCGGCGAGCCGAAGCTCGAAGACGCGTGGGGGCTGCTGTTCGGCGTGACGCTGATCGACATCGGTGCGAGCGCCCGTCTTGGTTTGTCCACGCTGACCGCCGGCTTCTTTGCCGGCCTGGCGACATCGCTGCTCTCCCGCCACGGCCGTGAGCTCCGCGCGATGGTCGCACCCACCGAGCGGCCGGTGCTGCTCCCGGCGCTGCTTCTGGCCGGCGCGCGGCTCGACTTCCGCGCGACGGGGGCTCTCCCCTGGATCGCGGCCGCGGCGATCGGGGCGCGCATCGCGGCAAAAGTCGTCATCGGGTGGGCGCTCGCTGCAATGGCTCCAGCGGCGCGCAAAGGCGGCTTCCTGCTCGGGCTGTCGCTTCTCTCTTCGGGCGCGCTCTCGATGAGCATCGGACTCGCATTCGCGCTGCGGTTCCCGGGAGCAGTGGGCGACACGGTACTGGTCGTCGCGGTACTCTCGGCGACCGTCGGCGAGTTCGTCGGCCCCGTGCGCTTGCAACGGTCGCTCCAGATGGCGAGCGAAATACAAATGGCTCCGCCGAGCACGTCGTGGGGACCATGAGCAGCGCGCCGTCGCGCAAAGGGTTCGCGGCTCATGCGACGCACGCCGCGCTCCTTGTCGGGTTCGGAGCCCTCCTCTTGTTTTTGGCTCGCAAAACCCCCGATGCCCCCGGGGCGATGGGGGTCATCGCGGGCTTCGGATTCCTTCTTGTCGCCGGCACGCTTCTCAGCGAGATGGCCGCGCCGCTCGGCCTACCCCATTTGAGCGGATACCTGGTCGCCGGTATCGCGTCCGGTCCGCACGTTCTCGGATTGGTCGACGACCAAACCGTGAAGAGTCTTTCGCCCGTCAATACACTCGCGCTTTGCCTCATCGCGCTCGCCGGCGGCGCGGAGCTCGACATCGCGTCGGTGCGCAAAGGAGCTCGCACGCTCGCCTGCGCGATGCTCGTCCAAACCCCGATGGTTTTCCTGGCCGTCGGGTGCGCGTTCGTCGCGTCACGTCCCCTCATTCCGTTTGCGAAGACGCTTTCGCCCGGTGCGCTCGTCGGGGTCGCCCTTCTCTGGGGCGCACTCGCTGTCAGCCGCAGCCCGTCGGCAACGCTCGGAATTCTGGCGCAAACTCGGGCGACCGGGCGGCTTGCGATGTTCACGCTCGCGTTCGTGATGGCGTCGGACGTCGTGGTGGTCGTCCTGCTCGCCACCGTGCTCGGAGCGGTGCGGCCGCTCATCGATCCGGCCGCGACGATATCCCTCGGGTCATTCGTCGCGCTCGGCCACGAGCTCTTCGGCAGCGTCGCGATTGGAACGACCTTGGGCCTGGTCATCGCCGCGTACTTGCGTCTCGTCAACCGGCAGATGTTGGTCGTCCTTCTCGTCCTCGGATTCGGGGTGAGTACGGTGCTCGAGTATCTCCAGTTCGACTCGCTCCTCACCTTCATGGTGGCGGGCTTCATCGTTCGGAACATGTCCCGGCAAGGGGCCAAGTTCGTGCAGTACATCGAGCAGACCGGGACGGTCGTCTACGTCGTTTTCTTTGCGATCGCAGGCGCGGACCTCGACGTGCCGCTCCTTCGGTCGCTGTGGCCGGCGGCGCTCCTTCTCGCGGGGACGCGCGCGCTGGTCACGTGGGGCGGGTCGTACGCCTCGGCTCGCATCGTGGACGACCCGGTGGCCCTGCGCCGGTGGGGATGGTCGGGCCTCGTTTCCCAGGCGGGCCTGACGCTCGGATTGTCCCTGTCGGTCGCACGCGAATTTCCGGCCATCGGAACTCCATTTCGAGCCCTGGTCATCGCGACGGTCGCAATCAACGAGTTGGTGGGACCGGTACTCTTCAAAATCGGGCTGGATCGCACGGGCGAGACGTCGAAGCTGGCGCCGCCGAGTTTTCCTTCGATGCGACCGCCGCCGGAGGTCGCAGGCTCGCCTGATGCACTCGGCGAAGAGTGACCGGAACTGACCCGCGCCATCCTTTGGGATTTACAGGAGGGCGGGAAGGCGGGAAGTTTGGCGGCAACGCCGTGCACTCAATCGCCGATGTGTCGATGAAACGTCGCTTCATGATTCGTTTGCTCGCAACCGCGTGGTCCTGCGCTCCGCTATGGGAATCGACGGCTTTCGCCGAGGGAAAAGAAACGTGCGCGGCGGCCGCGTCGAAGGGTCAGCGGCTCCGCGAGGCGCACCAGCTGGTCGAGGCCCGCGAAGAGCTCCGGGTGTGCAGCGCCGCCCAGTGTCCCTCAGAGCTGCAGAACGAGTGCGCGACCTTGTTGGCTGACGTGGAACGCGCCCTTCCGAGCGTCGTTGTCACGGCGAAGGACAGCACCGGGGCGGACCTGGTCGACGTGGAAGTGAGCGTGGACGGTCTCCCGCTCCTGCAGAAGCTCGACGGTCTCTCCGTCGCCATGAACGCCGGGCCGCATACCTTTCATTTCGAGTGGCCTGGCGTCGGAAGCATCGAGCGGAGCGTTCTGGTGCGGGACGGAGAAAAGCACCAGCTCGTGGCGGTCACGTTCGGCATGTCCGTTCCCGCGCCCAGCCCGGGGGCGGCGGCGAGCGCCGGGCCGGCCGCACCGGCGAAGCCGCCCCCGAGTAGCCCCGCGAAAACGATTGGATGGGCGATTGGCGGCATCGGCATCGTCGGCCTCGGCCTCGGAACGGTCTCGGGCCTCATCGCCGTCGTGAACAAGAACGGCGCGCACTGCGACGCGAGCGGCGCGTGCGACGCCGGCACGGTGTCCGGGATCAAGACCGCGGCGCTTCTCTCGGACATCGGCTTCGTGGCCGGCGGCGTGCTCCTCGCGAGCGGCGTGTCGCTCATCGTGTTCGCGCCCGAAGGCGCTCACGGTCCGGCGGCCGCGCTTCGGCTCACACCGGTTGCGATTCCGTCCGGCGCGGCCATTCTCGCCGGAGGGAGCTGGCGATGAAGCGGTGGCCCGCCGCCGTGGCCGCGTGCGCGCTGGGAGGGTCCTTTCTCGGAGGGTTGTCGGCGTGCGAGGGGCTGCTCAGCGTCGGCGGCTTGAGTGAGCGAGGGGCCCGTGGCGGAGCCGCTGGCGACGACGCGAACGACGTTCCCTCCGGCGACAGCAACGAGATGGCCTCCGGAGACGCCGGCGAGATTGCCGCCGACCAGGCGTCCGGCGATGAAGACGTCCTCGCCGAAGAAGCGCCTAAGGCCCTGCCGGACGGTGGCGAGGTCGATGGGGCAGGTTCGCCTTTCGGCGAGTCGGGATCCGCGGACGGCGAGGCCGGCAAAGAGGACGCGGCCGAAGCGGGCCCGATGGACGCCGGAGGCTCGCCCGAATCGGGATACGGAGAAGCCTCGTCGGACTCCGCGTTGGCAATCGCGGACGCGCGAGCGGATGCGACCGCCGTCCCCGACGCCGCCGGGTCAGCCGACGCATCGGCCGTCGAGTCCGGTCCGCCGGATCTCTGCGCGCCGGGCGCGAAAGTAGTCGTCATGGCGAAGTCGGACACCTCGGTTGCGTTTGGTACGCTCGGGGCCGTTTGCGTCAAGTTCGCGGGGACGGTCAGCGGCTGGAACGCCTCCAACGCCCAGGGTCGAAGCGTGACGGCCCTCGGCAGCACGATGCAGGTCCTCGCGACCATCCCCGAAGGAAAGAACCAGCCGGCGATCGGCCCCGGCAGCGACGGGTTCATTTATTGGAACTTCACTGCGGGCATGTACACGTACGCAGCGATGATCGCGTTCAAGTAGACGAGCTGGGGGGGCGACGCCGCGCGGCGGCCGCGTCGCTTTCATCCCCGTATTCGCGAGCAATCCGGGCTAGAGTCCGCCGCCGGAAATGGCGACCGAAGACCGCTCCACGCTCCTGCACCTGCTGGTTACGCTCGCGTACGATTTCTCGCCCGGCGCGTACATGCTCGCATCGGGGAAGCAAAGCGACGAGTACTTGGACTGCAAGACCGCCCTGAGTCACGCCGTCGCTCTGCCGGCCCTGGGGCGGCTCTTCTTGTCGCGGATCCAGCCGAACGTGGTCGCCGTCGGCGGGCTGACGATGGGCGCCGACCCGATCGCATTGAGCACGGCCCAGGTCAGCGCCGGCGGCCGCGATCTTCAGTGGTTCAGCGTGCGCAAGGAGCCCAAGAAGTACGGACGTCGCAAGCTCATCGAGGGTGACATGCCGAGCGGCCCCGTCGTCGTCGTGGACGACGTGGTCACGACCGGCGGATCGACGATAGACGCGATCCGGAAGGCGCGCGCGGAGGGCCTGGCCGTCGCGCAGGTGCTCGTCCTCGTCGACCGCGAAGAAGAAAGCGGACTGGAAAGAATCGGCGCCGAAGCCGGGCGCGACGTCGAGGTCGCCGCTATTTTCAAGAAGAGCGAAATTCGAGCGGAGTGGGAGCGGCAGCGGAGGCCAAGCAAGTAACTTGAGCCGCGGAGGGGGGCGGGCAAGCGCGGAGATTGTGCGCGCCCGGACGTATCCCTATGTTTTGTTCGTGCGGCGAAACCGGCAGCGCCTCGGATACACACGGATAGTTCAGCTGCTCGTGTATCTGGTGATCGTCCCGACGACGCTCATCCTCTCGGTCGGCATCGTTCTGATGTTCATCGGGAATATTTTCAATCTGCTCTTCGGCGTCCTCACGGTCAGCTTCGTTCTGGTCGTCGTCACCGGGGTCGTGCTGGTCCTGGTCTTTCTGCGCCGGGAAGCGAACCTCAGCGAGCTCCAGGCCGACTTCATATCGAAGGTGAGCCACGAGCTTCGAACGCCCCTGACGAGCATCCGGCTCTTCGTCGAGACGATCGGGCGCTCGCGCGGCGACACGCTCACGGAAGACAAGTGCCTCGATGCCCTGGCACGGGAGACGGATCGGCTCACCCAGCTCATCGAGCGACTGCTCGACTGGGGGCGCATGGAGGCGGGCCGCAAACAATTCGAAATGACGGACGACCGTGTGGAGGCGATCGTCGAAGCTTCGGTCGACGCGTTCACCCCCGTGCGAGCGCACAACGCGCAGTTGGATTTTTCCGCCGAAGTGGCGAGTGGATTGCCCCAGGTGCACGTCGACCGCGGAGCGATGGTCGACGCCATCGGAAACTTGCTGTCCAATGCCTTCAAGTACGGCGGTTCGCCGCCCGTGGTGCGATTGCGCGCGATCCACTTCCAGTCGGGCGTCGCAATCGAAGTGAGCGACAATGGCGACGGAATTTCGAGAGTGGAGCACCACCGGATCTTCGACAAATTCTATCGGATCGACGATCGCCTATCGCGAGAGCGCGAGGGGAGCGGGCTTGGGCTCGCCATTGTGAAGCACATCGTGCGCGCCCACCACGGCCGCATCCAACTCGAGAGTGCAAAAGGCAAGGGTTCGACGTTTCGCATCATCCTTTCGCCGGCATCAGGAGCTGCGGCGGCTCCGGCGTTACCGCAGGAGGCGAAGGGCCAATGAGTTTGTCGAGCCCGACGCCCCACGCTTCGATCAAGCGACGCGTCCTCGTCGTCGAAGACGACGCCAGCATCACGCTGGGCTTGCGGATCAATCTCGAGTCCGAGGGTTACGACGTCCTCGATGCCGAAGACGGCGAGCGGGGACTCGAGATTGCTCGGCGCGAGCGTCCCGACCTCCTGATTCTCGACGTGATGCTGCCCAAAATGAACGGCTTTCAAGTGCTCCAGGCAATGCGGCGCGAGGGGCTGATGATGCCGATCATCATCCTTAGCGCCAGGACCGCCGAGATGGACAAAGTGACGGGCCTCGAACTCGGCGCGGAAGACTACGTCGCCAAGCCGTTCAGCCTGGCCTAGCTCCTCGCGCGCGTGCGAGCGGCACTTCGGCGCGGGCCGCTGCCCGCCCAACCGCCGCGTTCCGTCCTCGTGTTCGGCGACGTTCGCATCGACGTCGCCGCGCGCACGGTGACACGCGCCGGCGCACCGGTCGAGATGACGGCGACGGAGCTCGACCTTCTCTTGTGCCTCATCGAGGCGCGAGGGGCAGCGCTCAGCCGCGATGCGATCTTCACGCGCGTCTGGGGACCGAACCACCACGGCACGCCGCGGACGATCGACAACTTCATTCAACAGCTCCGCGCGAAGCTCGAGGCCGAGCCGCAGCGGCCGCGCCACCTCATGACGGTGCGGGGCATCGGCTACCGGTTCGACGGGTGAGCCCTTGACATTTAAGAACTAACTTGAATAAAGGTTCCCCTCACGAGGAGAACCACCATGAAGAAGCTTCGCGTATTCGAATCGATTTCGATCGACGGTTACTTCACCGATCGCGCCGGCGACATGAGTTGGGCGCACGCCGGCCAGGAGGACCCGGAGTTCGCCGGCTGGGTCGGCGGCAACGCGAGCGGGGGCGGCGAGCTCCTCTTCGGGCGCATCACCTACCAGATGATGGAAGCGTTTTGGCCCACGCCGGTCGCCGCGCAGCAGATGCCCGTCGTCGCCAAGGGCATGAACGCTGCGAAGAAATACGTTGCGTCACGGACCCTGAAGCCGACATGGAACAACACGCACCTGGTGCAGGGCGACCTCGTCGAGGCTGTGCGCGCGCTCAAGGCTGGCGCCGGGCCTGGCATCACCGTCCTCGGCAGCGGCAACGTGGCGGCCCAGCTCGGCGGGGCGGGGCTCGTGGACGAGTACCAATTCGTCATCATCCCGGTCGCACTCGGGGGCGGTCGCACGGTGTTCTCGAGCGGGCGCAAGCTGCGCCTCGTCGACCACCGCGCGTTCCCCTGCGGCAATGTCGTGGTCACCTATGCAGCCTAAGGGCGCGCTGACGCCGGACGGCGAGCACGCGACGCTCACGTTCCATCGCACGTACGCTCACGCGCCCGAGGACGTGTGGGACGCCATCGCGACGCCGGAGGGGCTCCGCGAGTGGCTCATGTGCACGCACGCGGTGATCGAAGGACGCGCCGGTGGGAGGATCGAGCTCGTGTCGGGACCGACTCGTTACCACTCGACAGGCAAGATCCTCGTGTGGGAGCCTCCTCGAGCGCTCGAGTACGAGTGGAACGTGGCGCCCGTGCCCGAGATGCCGCGCGGCGAGCGCGCGATCTTCCGCTTCGAGCTGACCCCGGCCGGGGACTCGACGCGGCTTCTCGTAACGTACCGGCGGGTCACCCGGCAGACGGCCCGTGGTTTCCTTCCGGGCCTGCACGCGTTCCTCGACCGACTCGAGGCCCAGCTCGATGGTCGTCCGCTGCCCGACTGGATGCAGCGCTTCGGCGAGGTGCGCACGGACTACCCGGAGTGGAGGGAGCATGCGACCCCTGCAGGAGAGTGACGTTTTCCACGCGATCGCGCACCCTGCTCGCCGCGCGATCCTCGTGGAGCTCAAGGGCGGCGAGCGTGCGGCGAGCGAGCTCGCGGCGCCGTTCGACATGACGTTCGCAGCGATCTCGCAGCACCTCAAGGTGCTCGAAGAGGCGGATCTCGTTTCGGTGCGGCGCGACGGGAGGCAACGATTCTACAAGCTCGAGCCAAAGCCGCTGCGGGGCGTCGTCAGTTGGATCGACGAGTTCGCGGGGTACTTCGGCGAGCGGCTGGATGCGCTAGGCGCGTATTTGGACAAAAAGCACGGGAAAAAGCGCGGCTGAACCGTGGGCGGCCGGCCGCTCGATGATTGGACGGTCATGCCTGGTGGACGCAAGCGAGGGCGAGTAGGGTCACACCCCGAAGAGTCGTGGGGACCGAAACGGTCATCGAAGGCGTCGTCGAGCGGATCACCTTCGAAAACGCGCAGTCGAGCTTTCGCGTCATCAAGCTGGCAGTGCCCGGACGTGCGGACCGAGTCGCGGTGATCGGGACCTTCCCGTCCACGCCGCTCGGCGCTCGCGTGCGAGTCCGAGGGCAGATCGAGACCGACCGAAAACACGGCGAGCAGCTCCGAGCGGAGTCGTTCATCGAGCTCGCCCCCGACACGCTCCTGGGACTCGAGAGGTACCTCGCTTCGGGGGTCATCAAAGGAGTGGGGCCCAAGCTGGCCGGGCGGATCGTCGCCGCGTTCGGTCTGGACTCCCTCGATGTGCTCGATCGACACCCGGAGCGGCTCCGCGAAGTGGAAGGCCTGGGCGAGAAGCGGCGCGTCGCGCTCGAGCGCACGTGGCGCGAGCAGCGGGCGACGCGCGACGTAATGGTGTTTCTACAGTCGCACGGCACGACCCTCGCACTCGCGATGCGGATCGTTCGCCGATACGGGGCTCGCGCCATGAGCGTCGTTTCCAAGGACCCGTACCGCCTCGCAATCGATGTCCGCGGCGTAGGGTTCAAAACCGCGGATCGGATCGCATCGTCGATGGGGGTGGCGGCGAACTCGCCCGAACGGATGCAAGCCGGCGTACTCCAAGTGCTCCACGACGTGACCGAGGGCGGACACGTCTGGACCTCGTTCGGCGAGGTGACCGCGCGCGCAGCTCAGATGCTCGGGCTCGAGAAGAACACCGGCGACGTCGAAGCGCGCCTGGAGGAAGCGGTCGACGCGCTCGTCGGGGCGGGCGGTGCGGTGGTCGAGCCCGTCGGGATCGAGCGCGCCGTATTCACGACGGAAGCGCACACTGCTGAGGTCCGCCTCGCCGAGCGGCTCGCGGAGATCGCCCGGGCGCGCCCTCGACCTCTCGAGGGTGCTGCCGCGGCCGTACGAGCGTTCGAGACTCGCGCTCGCGTGACGCTCGCTCCGGAGCAGAGCCGCGCGGTGGAGGAGGCGGCGCGCCAGCAAGTCCTCGTCGTCACGGGCGGGCCCGGCGTCGGCAAGACGACGATCGTACGAGCGATCCTGTCGGTGCTGGCGCACGCGGGCGTCGTCGTGCGACTCGCCGCGCCTACCGGGCGCGCGGCCAAGCGAATGGGCGAGGCGACGGGCGAGCAGGCCACGACTCTGCACCGCTTGCTCGACTTCGACCCCAAGACGCGAACATTCAAGCGAGACCGCGGGCGGCCCATCGAAGCGGGCGCGGTCATCGTCGACGAAGCGTCGATGCTCGACCTGCCGACCGCGGACGCGCTCGCCCAGGCGATCGCACCTGGAACGCGGCTTGTCCTCGTGGGCGACGTGGATCAGCTCCCGAGCGTGGGCCCCGGTGCGGTCCTGCGCGACGTCATTGCTTCCGGGAGGGTGCCGTGCGTGCGGCTGCGCGAGATCTTCCGCCAAGCCGCCCGCAGTCTCATCGTCACCAACGCGCACCGCATCAACGACGGGGAGCCTCCGATTTCCGCGCCGCCGGGCTCGAACGCCGACTTCTTCGTCGTCGAGCGCCGCGACCCCGAGCGCGCGCGCGCCACGGTGATCGAACTGGTCACCTCGCGCATCCCGGACCGTTTCGGACTCGATCCCATGCGCGACATCCAGGTTCTCACGCCCATGCGAAGGGGACCAGCCGGCGCAGTCGCGCTCAACGAAGCGCTGCAAGCGGCCCTGAACCCGCCCCGCGCCGGCGACGCGGAAGCCCGTTCTCTGGCGGGAGCGCTCCTCCGGGGCACCCGCGCCTACCGCGTGGGCGACAAAGTCATGCAGTTACGCAACGATTATGAAAAGAACGTCTTCAACGGCGACGTCGGACACGTCGCGGGCATCGATTCGGAAGACAATACGCTCGTCGTTCGTTTCGACGACCGGGAAGTCGCGTTCGACACGTCCGACCTGGACGATCTCGTTCTTTCTTACGCATGCACCGTGCACAAGTCTCAAGGGAGCGAATACCCTGCGGTGGTGGTCCCGCTCTTGACCACACACTACATGATGCTCTCGAAAAACCTTCTCTATACGGCGGTGACACGCGGCAAGCGCCTGGTCGTGCTCGTGTGCGACCCGAGGGCGGTCGAGCTGGCACTCTCGGTGCAGCGCAAGGAGGAACGTCGTACATGCCTCACCGCAAGGCTGGTCGAGCGCTTCGAATGAGCCTGCCGTCGTTGACGTACGCGGGCCTGATGGCCACGCTCTGAGGGTCGATGCTGCGCCGTCTCCTCATCGGTTTGGTGCTCGGGCTGATCGTTGGAGGGCTCGTCGCGGCCGGCCTCGTCGCGGGTCTCGGGGTTTCCACCTTCGCGAGCGCGGGCGGAGCGGTGGTGGCCTACGTCGTCGCGGCTGTTACCGGCGTCCTCACCGGCCTCGTGGCGGGCAAGCCCATCTGGTCTTCGGGAGCCAAGATCGAGGCGGGCCTCAAGGCGGCCTTCGGCGCGCTCGTCGGCGCTGGTCTGATGTTCGCGCTTCGCAAGTGGGGCGGCTCATGGACCATTAGCCTCCCGGCGATCGGCGCAATCGGCCCGACATCCGTCGCCGACCTTCCGGCGACATCGCTTCCCTTCGTCGCCGCCGCGCTGGGCGCGTTCTTCGGCATCGACAATACCGGCGGCGACGAAGGGGACGCAAAAGGGGCGCCGGCGAACGTCCGCCGTCGGATCGCTGCGGGCAGCGGGAAGCCGGGGCGAGCACGCGCCGACGGGGCCGCCGGAGCGGATGACGACGACGACGCGGAGCTCGCGACGCGCGCGAAGCGCTGATGCCTCCGGCTCGGGTCGCCTTGCACGCCGCCTCGGCCGGCGTCGTCCTGATGACCGTCCGGGCCCTCCTGGTGCGCCCGCCGCCCTTCGGATGGGCCGCGGTCGCCCTAGTCGCCTATCTGGCTCTGGTGCTCGGCGGGGTCTTCGTGCTCCGGTGGCGAGTCTTCGTGGACGCGGTCGTCCGCGGGCCGAAGGGAGCACGCGGCGTGGCGCTCACGTTCGACGACGGGCCTCATCCGCGCTGGACTCCTCGCGTACTCGAGATTCTGGAGAAAGAGCGCGCGACCGCGACCTTCTTCGTCGTCGCTCAGAAGGCGGAGAAGCACCCGGAGGTGGTACGGGCGATCCTCGATCGAGGCCACGCGGTAGCGCTCCACTCCTACGCGCACGACCGCCTCTTCGCCCTCCGGAGCGAACGGCGCGTCCGGGAAGACCTCGAGCGAGGCATCGCGGTCCTCGAGGGCTTGGCCGGGAGCCGGCCGGTGCTCTTCCGTCCGCCGATCGGCCACACCAACCCCATCGTCGCGCGTGTCGCTGACGCACTCGATCTCACGGTCGTCGGCTGGACGATAAGCGGTCGCGACGGCATCGCTTCGGCGCGGCCCGCCGCCGTCGCCGCCCGCATTCAGCGGGACCTTCGCGATGGCGCGATCATCCTCCTTCACGACTCGCCCGAACGCGGGGATCGCGAGCCCGCGGCGGTTCGCGCGCTGCCGTCGGTGCTCGCGGTCGCTGCGAACCGCGGCCTCCGGGTGGTGCCGCTCGCCGGCTGGATCGACGCCATCCACGGAGGGACGGCGCAGCCGTGAAGTCTGCGGGCACCCATTCACGTTTTTCGTTCTCGCTCCGCCGAGAGACAAGGTTCGCGCATGCCGTCGTCCACCAGTGAATTCGCGATCGAGCTCGAACAGGTCGAACACTTCGAGTTTCTCATCCGCTTCGACAAGGACTCGTTCGCGCCGGTCAGGGCCGACGAACCGCCTCCGCTCGGCCGCGATGCGGCCCCCAACGCGGCTCGCTACCTGGCCGCGGCCGTTGGAAATTGTCTGTCGGCGAGCCTCGTCTTTTGCGCGCAGCGCGCGGGCCGACCGCTGGAGCACGTCAAGGCGACCGTTCGCGTAGAGCTCGTTCGAAACGAGCGACGCCGGCTACGCATCGGGCAGATCGACGTCTCGATCGATGCACCGGGAGCGGGCGATCCCGAGCTCGCCGTGTGCCTGCCCGCCTTCGAAGATTTCTGCGTCGTGACCCAGAGCGTTCGGCAAGGGATCCCCGTGCACGTGAGCATCAACGGAACGACCCTACCCGACCCTGCGCCGAGCGCGGGAGCAAACCAATGATCGTCGGCTTCGAGAGAGCTACGCGTCGCGTACCACGGGGCGCAAGGCCACTGCGATCGCGATCGACGCCACGAGCACGGCGCTTGCCACTGCCGTGAAGGGCGCCCCTGCGCGCGCGATGACGGCGGCAGCAGCGAAGTCTCCGAGCGGGCGGACGCCCATGATCAGCAGTGTGTTGAGGCTCATGACGCGACCGCTCATCGAGCGCGGCACCCGCGTCTGCAGCAGCGTGATCGTCGTGGCCGCGACGCCGACCTGAGACACGCCGAGAACGAGGAGCGCGACGAGCGATGAGGCGAACGACCGGCTGGCGGCGAACCCCGCAAGCGCGAGCGACCAGAGGACCGCCCCGCCCAACACGATGCGCGCCTTGCGTCTGGGATCGCCCAGCGATGCGAGACCCAAGCCGCCGAAGACCGTGCCGGCGCCGGAAGCGGCGAAGAGGATGCCGAGGCGGACCGCGTCGAGGTGCAGCACTTGCAGCCCCATGACCGGGAGGAGCAAAGCCGGCGATGGCCCGAGAAACAGGAGCGCGCCGTACACCGCGAGCAGCCAGGGCAGAACGGCGTCCGACCGAACGGCAGCGAGGGCTTCCTGGATCGCGCGCGGGTTCGGAGTCCGCGGCGGGCCGCCGGCGGCGTGCGGCCGTATCGCCAAGAGCGCGGCCAGCACCGCGACGTAGCTCAGGGCATTCGCAAAAAAATTCCCCGCGTAGCCGATCGCCGCCATGCTCAGGCCGGCGAGCGCCGGCCCGATCGTGGACGAACCGGTGAACACGATCGACTGCAGCGACAGCGCGTTGAGAAGCTCGTCTTTGGGGACCAGCTCGGGTACGAGCGCGGCTCGGGTGGGTTGGTCGAAGCTGAGGGCCGCTCCCTGCAAGAAGGAGAGTCCCACCACCATCCATACCTGCACGACATGCATCGCGGTGAGGACGCCAAGCAGCGCGGCCAGCGCCATACACACGCTCTGCGTCGTCAAAAGAAGGCGCCGCTTGTCCACGCGATCGGCGACGGCTCCGCCGAAGAGCGAGAACGCAAAAAAGGCCAGCGACTGCGAGAGCGCGACCGCTCCGAGGGCGAACGCGGAGCCATGGCTGATATCCAGGACCAGGAGGGCCTGCGCGACGATCTGCATCCACGTACCGATCGCTGAGCCGATGAGTCCGAACCAGAGCAGCCGGAAGTCGCGGTGCTGGAGCGCGCGGAACGGCCCTGAGCGGCCGCGCGGCGAATCGGCCGTGGCCGGAGGAGCGACCTTCGCGCGATGCAGTTCGCTCACATGGTCGATTATCGAGTCCCCATCGCGATCGCAGGGAAAAAATCGGCGAACGTCGCCAACGACCGGCTTGCCGATGGTGGTCTCGCGCCGGCGGGCTAGGTTGCGCGCGTACGGAGAAGAAGATGAATACACCGGGGCTTCCGCAGCTGGACGAGCTCGCCGGGCGGCGAGCGCAAATGTTTCCCGTGCTCGCCGAGGCGCAGATCGCGCGAATTGGCCGATTCGGGACCGAGTGGACATTCCGCGCCGGCGAGCTCTTGTTCGACGAGGGGGACCGCGACGTACCGTTCCACGTCGTCCTCGAGGGCGAAGTGGAGATCGTTCATCCGCGCGGCAATCTCGAAGAACCGGTGACGGTCCACCGGCGCGGCGAGTTCACCGGCGAAATCAGCCTTCTCGCCGACCGAAGGAGCTTGGTGCGGGGGCGGGCGCGGACGGCCGTGCGCGTGATCCGTGTGGAGCGCTCCGAGCTTCATCGACTCGTCCAGACCGACGCGGAGGTGAGCGAAGTCCTGATGCGGGCGTTCATTCTCCGGCGGATGGGCCTTCTGGCCGGCGGCAAAGGCGACGCTGTGGTCGTCGGCTCGCAGCACTCCGCCGCGACGCTGCGCGTGCAGGCATTCCTGACGCGCAACGGGCACCCGTATCGATATGTCGACGTCGAGCGAGATCTCGACTTCCAGTCTCTTCTCGACGAGTTCCACGTAACCGTCGCCGACGTGCCGGTGCTGATCTGCCGCGGCGATCGGGTTCTGAAGAACCCGTCGAACGCGGAGGTGGCCGAATGCTTGGGCTTCAACGCCACACTGCAGCCCGGTGTCATCCACGACGTCGTCATCTGCGGGGCAGGACCGGGCGGCCTCGCCGCGGCGGTGTACGCGGCGTCCGAAGGCCTCGATGTGCTCGTCCTCGAAGAGAGTTCGCCCGGGGGGCAAGCCGGTACGAGCTCCAAAATCGAGAATTACCTGGGTTTTCCAACCGGCATCTCGGGGCAAGCGCTGGCCGCACGCGCGCTGAGCCAAGCCGAGAAATTCGGGGCGAAGATCGCGGTCGCCCGGGGCGTCGTACGCCTGCGCTGCGACGAAGTTCCGTTTCGTATCGAGCTCGCCGGCGGCGACTCGATCCGGGCGCGGGCGGTCATCGTTGCGACCGGGGCTCAGTATCGAAAGCTCGACCTTCCGAACCTGGAACGGTTCGAGGGGGTCGGCGTCTACTACAGCGCGACCTACGTCGAGGCCCAACGTTGCGATCGGGAGGAGGTCATCGTCGTCGGTGGCGGAAATTCCGCCGGGCAAGCGGCTACCTTCCTCGCCCGGTCCTCCCCGCGCGTCCACATCTTGATCCGGGGGCCGGGGCTAGCCAGCAGCATGTCGCGGTATCTCATTCAGCGCATCGAGGAAACGCCGAACATCACGCTCCACCGACAGACCCAGATCGTCGGACTCGACGGAGGAGACCACCTTGAATCCGTGACGTGGTCGGACGACGCAACGGGGGAGCGGGTCGTGCGTCCGGTCCGCCACGTCTTCGCGATGACGGGAGCCAAACCGAACACGGATTGGCTCTTCGGCTGCCTCGCGCTCGACGCCAACGGTTTCGTATGCACCGGGACCGATCTGACTCCGGAGAGATTGAAGCAAGCGCGCTGGGCCATCGCCCGGCCGCCCTACCTCTTCGAGACATCCCAACCCCACGTCTTCGCGGTGGGCGACGTGCGGGCCAGCAGCGTGAAACGGGTGGCGTCTGCCGTGGGAGAGGGGTCGGTCTGCGTCCAGCTCGTTCACAAGGTCCTCGCCGAGTAGGCAAACCGTCGTGGCGAGTCGCGTCGGAGTCTGCGACTATGGCCCTCCGCGATGAATGGACCATCCTCCGGACCAAGGCCGTCATGACGTACTGCGTGGCACTCAAGATCGAGGCGGGGATGGTGTTTGCCTCCGACTCGCGCACGAACGCGGGCTTCGACCAAGTCAGTACATTTCGAAAGATGGTCGTGTACGAGCGACCCGACGACCGCTTCATGGTCCTGCTCTCTTCGGGGAACCTCTCCATCACGCAGTCGGTCCGCGAAATTCTGCAGGTCGAGCGCCTCGTCGGCGAGGGGGCCGAGGCCACGACAATCTGGAACGCCACGAGCATGTTCGACGCGGCGCGCGTCCTCGGGCACGCCGTGCGCCGCGTGAACGAACAAGAAGGCCCCGCGCTACGCGCGGGAGGAATCGACTTCAGTTGCACGCTGATCTTCGGCGGCCAGATCAAGGGCGAGGCAATGCGCCTCTTTCTCGTCTACTCCACGGGCAACTTCATCGAGGCCACGGCCGAGACATGCTATTTCCAGATCGGCGAAGCAAAGTACGGAAAGCCCGTCCTCGATCGCATCCTCGTTCCCAGCACGCCGCTGGCCGAAGCGACCAAGTGCGCCCTCGTATCGATCGATTCGACTCTCAAGTCCAACCTGTCGGTCGGTTTGCCCATCGACCTTCTCGTCTACGAAGCGGGCGCGCTTCGGAGCGACCGGATTACCTGCATCGACGATACCAATCCATACTTTTCCATGATCCGGGACTCGTGGGGCCAGCGTCTGCGGGGAGCGTTCGAAGGCCTGGATGACCCAAATTGGGAGCCGTCCGGCGCTCGCTACGCGCTGCGCGTCCGATCCGGCCGGTACGAAGTTCTCCGAAAGATCACGAACCCGACCGAAAAGCTTGTCTGACTCGGCTGCCGCGCTCAGGCGCAACCGCTCGTGCGAAATGTCCGCGCACGCGCAATGTCTGCGCGGACAAACCCTCCGCACCTGCAGGTTGCACCCTCTGTCGCGCCGATCGAGGTCTCTGGTCGTTCTCTCGAACGATGGGCACGGAGGATGCTCTGGGTCTTCCGCATGAAAACGTCCGTGCTCCTCGCGATCTCCCTCGCCGCCTCGGCGGCGGCCTTCACCAGCGGATGTGCTTCGGCGGTCGACGTGCACACGGCAACGACGCCGAACGTCAGCTTCGAGCGCTATCGCACCTTCCTGTTCGACCCCGCGGAACCAGCGGCCGGCAATTCCGTCGCGTCGCCGCGCGCACCGGAGGTTCGAGGCCACATCGAGGAGGACGTCGAAGCGAGCCTGAAGAGCCTAGGCTACGCTCCATCGACCGGACACGGCGCCGACTTCGTCGTGCGAATCGAGACCGGACGGCGATCGCTCGCGTCGGCGGAACCCGCCGCGCCCCTTCCTCCCATGGAGCAGACCGAGATCCCGTACTTCGGGTACCTGGACGACGAGCGGCAAGACCTCGTCGAGGGCGCCTTCGTGGTCGACGCGTTCGACGGGCAGACCCACCGCCTGCTCTGGCACGCGTCCGCGCGCGAAGTCATCGACCCCAGTCGCGCGAACTACGACCGCCTGCACCGAGCGGTGGAAAAAGTGATGGCATCGTTTCCGGCGAGAGCGGCATCCCCGCCCGTTGTAAAGTGACTCATGACGTCATGGCGCCGCGCGCCGTTGCTGCTCGCAATCCTCGGTTGCTCGATCCATTGCGATCACAAGGACCAGAACGCGACAAGGCAAACCGCCATGCTGCCGGCCGACGGGATGGCCGGCGACGCATTCGCGCTTCCCCCGCGCCCGAAGCCGGAACTGACGATTCTCTATTCGTCGGATCTCCGTGGGCACCTGTCGCCGGATCCAGGCGGCGCCGGCGGCCTCGGTAGGCGAGCGACGGTGGTCGACCGGATCAAGCTGGAGGGCGGCAGCGTGATTCAAGTCGACGCCGGGGATCTACTGGCCGGCGGGGCAGACGACCTCGCGGGCTTGCCGTACAGCCGCGACCTAAACCCGAAGATCGTGTTCGCGAGCTACGCCCGATTGGGCATCGATGCAGCGACGCTGGGCGAACGCGATCTCGAGCTCGGACGCGATCGGCTCAACGCGGCGCTGAAGACCAACGACATTTCGATCGTCGCAGCAAACCTCTTCGGAAAAGGGGACGAACGGCCATTTCCGCCGGACCGAATCGTCCAAGCGGGCGGGCAATCGGTGGGCATCTTTGGTGTTCTCGACGTCCCCCCGGAGCGCAACGCCGATCTGCAGCGGTGGGGGTTCCGGACGGGCGACGCGGCCGAGGCGGCGAGGGCGGAGGCTCAGTCTTTGCGATCGCGCGGGGCGCGCCTCGTCGTCGGGCTCTTTCACGTGCTCGGCGGCCGGGCTCGCGCCGAGGAGATCTTGTCCCAGACGAGCGGGATCGACGTGGCGGTGCTTGGGCACGTGGAAAACTCAGCTCCCATGGCGCCCGCAGTGATTGGCAGAACGCAGTTCGTATTCGCAGGAAGCCCTGGCGACATGTTGGGTCGCCTGGACGTTCGCGGCATGCGAACGGACGAAGAGGCGCAGTTCGAAGACCAAAAGGTGAAATTGACGGACGCGATTCGAGCGCAGGTCGGTGTGGCGTCGATCGAGCGGGCCGCGATCGCCGATCAGAGGCGCACGAATGGGGTCAAAGAGCCGCTTTACCCGCCGAGGTGGGATTTCGCGAGTAACGACGCGTGCGTTGGCTGTCACGTCGAAGAGACCGAGCAGTGGAAAACGACCGATCACGCCAAGGCGCTCGCTACCCTCCACAAGTACAAGCGCGACCGCGATTCGCAGTGCCTGGGATGCCACATGACCGGGTACCTTCAGCCGTTCCAGACGACCAACTACGATCAAATGGTGAAATACTTTTCGAACGTGGGCTGCGAGAGCTGCCACGGACCCAGCGCGGCGCACGTCCGCTCGATCGACAAGAAACAGGGGACGTCGCGCAAGGTCAGCGCAGAGGTTTGCCTCGGATGCCACACGCATGACCAGGCGCTCGACCCTTTCGACTACGAGGCCGCCCTCAAGGCGGTTGTCGGTCCCGGACACGGCGTTCTCAGGGCGAAGCAGTAGACTGCCACCGAACTCGTGACGTTCTCGTTACGACCGAGTGGAACCATCGCCGCGACCCGACCTTCCTGGCCACTCTTCCTTCGATGAAGGATTGGGTATGATGCGCACCGGAGGAGTCATGGAAAAGAGCGCGCTCCGCGAACGTATTCGTGGCGAGGTCGAAGACGGTTTCGACGAAGAATTCGAGATGGCAGCAGACGACGACGACTTCTCTGCCTTGTCGGGCGAGCTGCCCACCCTCACTCCCGAGCGAGTCCACTACTTCAAGGAGCTCTTCCGGCTCCAGGGCGAGCTCGTCAAGCTTCAAGACTGGGTCGTCCACGAAAAGCTGAAGCTCGTCGTAATTTTCGAGGGGCGCGATGCCGCCGGCAAAGGCGGCGTCATCAAGCGCATCACGCAACGTTTGAACCCTCGGGTGTGCCGCGTCGCGGCCCTCCCCGCGCCGAACGATCGCGAGCGAACGCAGTGGTATTTTCAGCGCTACGTGTCGCATCTACCCGCTGGCGGCGAAATCGTTCTATTCGACCGTAGCTGGTACAACCGCTCGGGAATCGAGCGTGTGATGGGCTTCAGCACCGAGGAAGAGGTCGAAGAATTTTTCCGCACCGTGCCGGGGTTCGAGAGGATGCTGGTCGGCGCCGGAATCGTCCTCGTCAAATACTGGTTTTCGATCACGGACGACGAGCAGCACCTGCGCTTTCTCATGCGCATTCGCGACCCGCTCAAGCAGTGGAAGCTCAGCCCGATGGACCTCGAGTCCCGGCGGCGCTGGGAGCAATACACGAAGGCAAAGGAAGCGACCCTGGAGCGTACGCACATCCCCGAGGCCCCCTGGTGGGTCGTCGAGGCCGTCGACAAGAAGCGGGCACGCCTCAACTGCATTCATCACTTGCTGTCGCAGATTCCCTACAAAGAAGTCGAGCACACGCCGGTTACGCTCCCCGAGCGAGTGCACAATCCCAATTACATCCGCGGGCCGATCCCGCGCGAGATGTACGTGCCGGCGGTGTACTGAATCTTCCGTCGCCGTCCGCGGGCCCAAGCTACGAATGGTCCACATCGGCGTGACGTGACCGAGCGCCCCTCACGAATGCCCGTGCCGGTGATGGGCGTCGGGGGCGTGGGGGTGATCGTGCGTTCGGTCGTCGTGCCGGTGCGGATGACTGTGCTCGCCGTCGACCTGGGGAACGTGCCGATGGTCGTGGTGGCCATCGTCGTGCCGATGGGCGTGCTCGTGTTCGAGCGGCTGGTGCGTGTGCGTGTGCTCGTGGCGCTCGGTGAGATGAAGATAGACGCCCAATCCGAAGAGGGCGGCCGCAGCGCCGGTCGCGGGTCCCGCCGTCCGATCGCCCATCACCCAGGCCGCCGCCGCCCCCACGAAGGGCGCCAGCGCGAAGATCGAACCCGTGCGGCCCGCGCCGATCCGGCGCTGCGCGAGAAGATACAGGCGAAGACTGAGGCCGTAGCCGGTTGCCCCGATCGCGAGAAGCCCGCACGCCGCCGCGGTCCCGGGGAACGTTTCGCGCAGCAAGAGGGACGTGGCCAGACCGAAGGCTGCGCCGAGCGCGGCCTTCCACCGCACGACCTGCGTCGGGTTCAAATCGGCCAGCGGCCGGGTGAGCGTGTTGTCGAGCGCCCATCCCAACGTCGCCAAGATCACGGCGATCGCGCCCCACCCCATCCGACCACCAGGCTGGCCGCCGAGGAATAGACAAAGACCGCCGGCAACCATCGTCGCCAGCGCGACGCCGGCGCGACCGGCGATAGGCTCGTGGTAGAGGCGCCACGCGAGCAGAACCGTGAAGACGGCCTCGAAGTTGAGAAGCAACGAAGCGCCCGACGCGCTCGTCCGCTGGAGACCCCACGCGAGGCAGACCGGGGCGAACACCGCCCCCACGAGCGCAACGACCAGCAGCCGGCCGATATCACGCCCGCGGACGGGAGCTTCGCGCCCCTTGGCCGAGCCGGCGCCCGTCCCGAAGGAGGCGGCCGCCGCTCCCGCGTAAAGAAGAGTCGCCGTGGGAAACGCGCCCGAACCTCGTCCGATCGCCTGGATGAGAGGCGTGGAGACGCCGAACGACACGGCTGCCAGAACGGCGAGCAGACCGCCGCTTGCGAGCGGGCTCGTAGCTCCCGGGCGGCTCGGCACGGGGTCGGCTCGCCTCAACGGCCGGCGTAGCCGCGACCCGCATCCGACAGGGCAGCGTTTCGGGGTAGACGCGTGACCGGCGGCCATGTTTTTTCGGCGTGGACGGCGTCAAGTTCCATCTTCAGACTATATACTGGAAGGCAGTACCCGCCCGAGCCAGCTGCTCGGTCCCCACCTCGCCTCCTCAGCCGATGGGCCATTCGCACGAGCATCACCACTCCGAAACGGACGCGCGCGCTTTCCTCGTGGGCGTGATCCTGAACTCGGCGATCGTCGTGGTCGAAGCGTTCTATGGCGTCGTCGCCCACTCGATGGCGCTCCTCGCGGATGCCGGCCATAACCTGGGCGACGTGCTCGGGCTGCTCCTCGCGGGAGGCGCGACCTTTCTCGCGCATCGCCGGCCGACCAAGCGGCGAACGTACGGTTATCGTCGCCTGACCCTCCTCTCGGCGCTTGCGAACGGGATCTTCCTGCTCGTGGCGACGGGCGCCATCGCTTGGGAATCCATCCGGCGGCTGAGTGCTCCCGAGGCAGTGGCCACGCAGCCCGTCATCGTCGTTGCGGCGATAGCCGTCGTCGTGAACACGGCTTCCGCGCTCCTTTTCCTGCGCGCAAGCGAGCACGATTTGAACGTCCGAGCGGCCTTCCTGCACCTCTCGGGCGACGCAGGGATTGCACTGGCGGTCATCGTGGCGAGTGTGGTGATGGCGCGGACGGGGTGGTTGCGACTGGATCCGATTCTGAGCTTGACGGTCGCGGGTCTGATCTTGGTCAGCACCTGGTCCCTCCTTCGCCGGTCGATGAATCTGGTGCTCGATGCCGTGCCGGAGGCCATCGACATCGACCAAGTCCGGAGCTTTCTCGCGGCGCTTCCCCACGTCCGAGAAGTGCACGATCTGCACGTGTGGGCCATGAGTACGACAGAGACAGCGCTCACGGCGCACCTGGTCATGCCGGGCAATAGCTGCGAGCCCGCGTTTCTTTGGGGCGTCTGCGGGGAGCTCCACGACCGGTTCGGCATCGAGCACTCGACCTTGCAAGTTGAACCGGCCGACGCTCCGCAGCCTTGCCGACTCGCGCCGGACGAGCGGGTTTGACGGTCGGCGTGGTACTCTAGGCTCGCGGTGCTGCCTAGACTGCAGTCGCCCGCGCGATGAACGAGGGTCGGTCCCCAGGCCACGCGCTCCTGCGCGCACCCTCTTCTGCGCGCAGCAGCTCCGACAGAAGATCGATGGCCGACGTGAGCCGCTCGCACCGCCCAGGACCCGCGGCGCCGATGTGCTGGAGGCATGCGTCGTAGACGAATTGAAGATACGCGCTCATCTCCGGATGTCGCCGCGAGTCGAGCAATGCGTAGAGAGAACCCAGGGCTGCAAACGCTTCGTCGAGCGCGCCGCGGCCGAGGTCCGTCTCGCCGTCGTGCAGCGCGGAGCGTGCCACCTCCAGCGCGGCGAGCAGCGGATGGATCGGAGACGAGAAAGATGCGACGGCCATACCGGGAAAGAACGGCGGCCGAACGCCGGGCTTGAACTCACATGTAGCCGCGCTTCGGAGGGGCGCGTCGACCGCAGGCACGCAAGCGCCCGGTCTTCGAGTACCATCGTCGTGTGAGTTTGGAGGGTACGGTCCTTGCGCTGGTCGCGGTCGACGACGACGCGTGTCAGCCGCTCGCCGCGGCGCTTCGAGCCCAAGGGGCCACCGTCAGAACCGCGGGGGTCGACACCAGCGCGCTCGCGATGCTCAGCGCGCCCGGTTTCGATGCCGCCGTGCTGGACGTCGGCAGCGCCCCCGAGCCCTTCGTCCCCTTGGCGGCCTCCTTCCGCAGCGACCCGCGCACCCGCGCTATGGCGGTCTTCGCGCTCGTGTCCGAGGAGCTCCCATGCGGCCGCCTCGCAGGCCTCGAGCCCGTGCACGTCGTCCCGACCGGAAACTTCGCCCGACTCTCGCAGCTCGCGTCCGACGTCCTCGCGCGGAATCGAAGCGCAGCCGAGGCAATGGAGCGGGCGCGAGGTCTGGAGGAACGGCTGCGCGGTACGCTGGTCCGTCTCTCCGCGATACGCAGCGAGGCTCAAACCTTCACGCACGACGCGCGTGTGCTTTGCGGCGTGATCGCCGGCTTTGCCGGCAACCTCCGCGACGGCCTGGCTGGACCGCTCGACGCGACGCAACGCGGGCACGTCGCGCACATTCTCGAGGCGGCCAACGACACCGCGGCGATGCTCCATCGCTTCGGCGGCGCGGCCCGCGCGCACACCGATCTGCCCGCCGACATGGCGAGCGTCGCCCCGTCGTCGGCGAGGACCGTACGCAGGACGTTGTTCGACCTGGTCGAGGTGACCCGTTCGACGATGCAGCTCTTCGAAACCGTGGCCGAACAAAGGTCGGTGGCGACCGAGTTCGAGGCGCCCGAGCCCGTTTCGCTCTGGGGCGACGCCATGCAGATCAAACAGGTGGTCACGAACATCCTCGTCAATGCGCTCAAGTTCACGCCGGCAGGGGGGCGGATCCGGGTCGTCGTCCGAGCGGTTACGCCGAAGGGTCCGGCCTCCGGATTCGCGGCGCGTCAGCACGCGGAGCTGGTCGTCATCGACACGGGGCCAGGCATTCCCCCCGAGGAGCGCGAGCGCGTTTTCGAGCGAGGTGCGCGGCTGACGCGCGACGGGCGGGTACCCGGCGCCGGCGTCGGTCTGGCGGTCGTTCGCGAGATCGTGGCGATGCACGGCGGCGCCGCTCGGGCTGAGGAAGCGCCGAGCGGGGGCACCGCCCTGGTCGTGCGCCTTCCGCTCGACATGCGGTCGCGACGCGAGCAGGCGGTCTTACTGGTCGACGACCCGGGCGCCGCGCGCCGGGTGGTGGATGTTCTTCGCGCGAGACCCGAATGGACGCGCGAGGCTTTGAAGGGGGACGACGGCAGCATCCTCGCCGCGGTTCGGACGTGCAGGGCCGTCGTCGTCCTGCCACAAGGGGAGAAGAGCGCGCTCGACGAACTGCTCTCCGGCTGAACCTCACGCCGGAAGGAGCCAACGCACCCCGTAACCAAGCGCGCCGTCGGAGGAGCCTCCGATGAGCGCCGCCGGCCGCCCGGTCTCGATTGCGTATTGCGCGACAATCCGATCGAGCTCTCGCCGCCTTCCCGACCGGGCGAGGACGGCGACCGTTCCGCCGCTTCCGCCGCCCATGATTTTCGCCCCGTACAACCCCGCTCCGGCGCCTGCCTCACGCACGAGATCCACCAACCGGTCGGTCCCGTCCGAACCGAGCCCGCATGCACCATAGCTCGCGTGCGATTGGTACATCAGCTCCCCGAGCAGGACGCGCGACGCCTCGCTCTTCGCGCCGCCTTCGAGGAGCGCGCGGAAGATCTGTACGCGATGGTGCTCGTAGATCGGGTGCTCGGTGCAAGCGCGCGGGGCATAGTTCTTCGACGGGTCGACTTGGGTGACGCGATCGGTGTGGCCCTGGTATCGGTCGAGAAACGAGCGGCCATCGAGCGCCGCCGGGACGCGGTCTCGAAAGCGGGCTTCCCACAGCGAGGGAGAGACGTTCGCAAGATACCCCCGGAATCGCGGGTCCTCCACGGCGACCAGCCCGGGCGCGACGAGGCGCGACGCGAACCCCGATTCTTCCGCGATGATTCGATATCCCATGAACGCGCCCACCCGGACGCCGCCGTAGTCGCCGCCGGTAACCGCGTGCCGGATGCCCGAGTCGAGTCCCCACACTTCGAGTTCGGCCGGAAGTGCGACGCGCGGCTCGAGCTCGGCCGGTTGGCAAAGCAGAGCCAAAAAGTGGTCGCGCACGCCGCACGCGGCGGTCATCTGGTCCATCGGTCCGCATGGCGCACCCACGATCGAGTTTTCGACGCGCTGCGCGAGGAGCGCGAGATCGCGGCCGGCCAGGTCGATTCCGGCCAGCGCGGCAAGCGCTTGCATCGCCGCGACTTCGATCGCTGCCGAGGAGCTCACGCCTCTGCCGATCGGGACTTTCGAATGAAGCAGACACCTCGACCCGTCGACCGAAGAGCGGCCCCGCGAATGGTGAAGCACGACGACGGCCCCCCCGGCGTAGGCCGCCCAAGCGCGACGGGGATCGGCGGTCAACATGGCTCGAGCGCTCTCGTAGTCGAGCGGTCCCCGCGCAGGCGCGAGCGCATGAAGCGGGAGCGTCACCGAGTCTTCTGCCGAGAGTTCTGCCGCCTCCGTGGTCCGGATCGCGACGAAAGGCCGATCGTCAGCTTGCGCCGCGACCCAAGCGGCGGCGGAGAGCGGCCACTCCAGAACGAGCGACCCCGAGTAGTCGGCTATCCCGCCCATGACGTCGAGGCGCCCGGGGGCGCGCGCGAGCGCGATGGGCTTCGCTCGATCGAAGAACTCGGCGTGTGCTTCGACGAGCGATGCCATCTCGAGCAGCTCTGCGTCGGGCGGCCTGCACCCGTCGTCGATGCGCCACATCGCGTCCCCGTCACTTCTCCGAGTGGTGCACCGGCGGTAGGGCGCGAAGCTCAGCCGCTTTGGCCTCGGGCGCGCTGTCGCTGAGGAAGTTGCCCCCTCCGATCTCCGGACCGGCGAGATACTTGAGAAGCCCAGGCTGGCGCAGGGGTGGATGGAACGCCGCGTAGAAGTGATAAGGCCGGTAATCGCCTCCGTCGGTGGGCGCTTGATGGAGGGCCATGACGTACGGAAACGGGGCCCGCCAAAGGTTTTCGAAGCGAATCGTCACGTCTTTCAGAGCCACCGCGAGCGACAGCGTCTCGTCGTCGGTGAGGGAAGACACGTGGGCGACCGAGCGTTTCGGCGCGACGTACACCTCGTACGCGTATCGGGCGAAGTATGGGACGAACGCGATGACGCGCTCGTCCTCGTAGAGAATCCGGCGCCCGTCCCGCTGCTCGGCGGCGATGATGTCCGTAAAAAGTCGCCGGCCTGTTTCGTTCTCGTACCGCGTCGAGGCCGAAAGCTCGATTTCGATCGTCTTGAATACGAAATTCGTGCCGTATACTTGCCCGTGCGGGTGGGGATTCGACACGCCGACCACTTCGCCTTTGTTCTCGAAGCACAGGACATGTCTGACTTCAGGTCGATTGCCGACGTCCACGGTTTGCCGCCGCCACACCTCTGCGACCTCCCGAACGGCTTCGATCGGAAGGACCGCGAGGGCAGCGTCGTGCCTCGGCGAAAAGCAGATGACGCGAGCCACCCCGTCTGCCCTGCGATTGCGGTACGGAGACGGCGGAGCGACAGTCTCCGGCGCGTCGATTCCGACGCATGGGTGGTCGTTCTCGAAGACGAACGTACTCGCGTAAGCGGGGTTGATCGTCCCTCCGATGCGGGTGTTGCCGGGGCACAGGTGGCAGGAGGGCTCGTACGAGGGGAGCTCGACGCGTGCGGTCCGCACCGTCTCGCCGGACCACGGCCGATGGTCGCGGTGGGCGGCAACCACGACCCACTCTTCGCGCAGCGGGTGCCAGCGCTCTTCCCAAATAGGCGCGTCCGCCGCGCTCAAGTCTTTCGCTCGTGCCAGCGAAACGCGTGCTCTACGATCGTCTCGAGCTCCGGATACTCCGGTCGCCAACCGAGAACCTTCGCGGCCTCCCGAGCGTCGGCGACGAGCGCAGGTGGATCGCCGGCGCGGCGTGGGGCCTGTCGCGAGGGAACTTTGCGGCCACCGATCTTCTCGACCGCGGCGATGACTTCCTTCACGGAGTGACCGCGTCCCGTTCCCAAATTGAGGCGAAGATTTTCGCTCGATTTCGCCAAATGGCGCAGAGCGAGCCAATGCGCCTCGGCGAGATCGACGACGTGAATGTAGTCGCGGACGGCGGTACCGTCGGGCGTGGGGTAATCGGATCCGAAGATGGAAAGCTCGCTGCCTCGACCGAGGGCGGCCGCGATCGCGAGCGGAATCAGGTGCGTCTCCGGGTCGTGATCCTCGCCGAGCTCGCCGTCGGGATCGGCGCCAGCCGCGTTGAAGTAACGAAGCGCCGCGAAGTGCATTCCGTACGCTCCGGCGTACCAGTGGAGTATTTTTTCCACCGCCAGCTTCGATTCACCGTACGGGTTCACCGGCGTCTGAGGGTGGTTTTCGGAAATGGGCACCTCGTGCGGCTCGCCGTACGTCGCGCAGGTCGAAGAAAACACGATTTCGCGAACCCCCGCGTCGACCATCGCGTCCAGCAGATTGAGGGTACAGACAACGTTGTTGCGAAAGTACTTCCGAGGGTTCGCGACCGACTCGCCGACATACGCGTATGCGGCAAAGTGAATCACCGAGGTGATCTCGTACTCGCGCAGGACTCGCTCGATGAGCGGAGAATCGGCGAGATCGCCTTCCACGAACGGCCCCCACTTCACGGCGGAACGGTGTCCGTACTCCAGGTTGTCGAACACGACCGGCGTCAGGCCCGCACGAGCGACTCGCTTTGCCGTATGGCTACCGATGTAACCTGCACCGCCCACGATCAGAATCGACATTCGGCTCTGCCTTCGAGGGCGCCCGTCGCGCCCCGCGGTTCACGTTTTACGCGCCGGGACACGCCGGCGTCTACGCTTGTCACACGGAACCCGCGAAGTACCGCCCCCTTCCTGAGCGGACTTCGGAGCCGTCTCGGGACGGGTGTTGCAGCGTCCCGGGACGGAGGTCGCCGGGCGTCGATCGCTGGGAAACGCATGAAAACGAAGCGGGAACGAGGCGTGCTGGAGGAAGCGGGATGCGCCCCTGGACTCTGCTCTTCATCGCTCTTGCGACCGCATGCGCCTCCGCCGAACCGCCGAGCGGCGCGCCCGACACGCCGCCGGCGGTCGGAGCCGGCGACGACGCGCCGTTTGGTGGCACGATAGGCCCGGACGACACTCCGCCCGACGACGACGGCGCTCCGGCAACCCTGTTGGACGTCCCGTCTGCGGCTCCAACCGTCGTCGATCCGATACCGGCCTACCCGAGCTCGAGTTCCGGCGCCGATGCCTCCCAGCCGGAGCAGGACGCGGTAGCGCAAGCGACCTCCGATGCGTCCGACACCGCGCTCCCTCCGTTCGACGCGGGCGAGGGTGGCGTGTGCACGCAGGCCCTCGTTCCGGGGGATCTCGTCATCGACGAACTCATGATCGAGTCGGTGGCGGGCACGGGCGATCACGGCGAGTGGCTCGAAGCGCAGAGCACGCTCGACTGCGCCCTCGATCTTCGGGGCCTTCACGGCGAGGCGCCCACCGGCAACAAGATCCGGATCTTCGACGTCGCCGAAGACCTATGGATACCCGCTCTCGGGACCTTTCTCGTTGCCGATTCGAACAACGCGGCCATCAATCACGACCTTCCAGGTGCCCTGATCGTCTGGTCCGGACAACCAGGCGACGTACTTCGCAACAAGGGCGGCACTATCACGCTCCAGTTCGGCGGGACGATCATCGATTCGGTGACCTACCCGTCCATGACACTGACCGTTGGCGCGTCTCTCGCGTTTCCAAGCGATTGCATGCCGAGTCAACGGTCCGACTGGAGCAGCTGGCAGCCGTCCGCGTCCGCGTGGTTTCCCGGCTTCTTCGGGACGCCGAACGCAGCCAACGACGACGTCCAATGCCCCTAGGGCACCGCGAGCGCGCTGCGTTGGAAGCCTGGTGATTTTCGCCGAGGGCAAGCGAGGCCGGTGTCGAGCGCGCGGAGCGTACTTTTGTACGCGAGCACGCTCGCCACCGGGATCGCGCAGCCATCGGCGAAAAGCACCAGGCTTCCACTAGCGGCGCTTTTCGGCGGCACGTACGAGCGAAGCTCTGAGCAGCGCAGCGCTCTCCACGGCGCGGGCCAGCTGTTCCATCGTCACCGGTTTGCGGAGGAAACGAGCGGCCCCAAGCGTATGGGCCAACTCGTAGGAGCGCTCGTCGAGGTGCGCCGTGACGAGGACGACCGGCACATTGGGGCGCGACCGGCGGACCTGCCGGAGGAGATCGATTCCGTCCATCCGAGGCATGCACACGTCGCTCACCAAGACGTCGTAGGAAACGCCGAGCAGCCGCTCCAGCGCCTCCGCTCCGTCGGCAGCCAAGTCGACGGCGAAGCCAGCCGCGACGAGCGCTCTCGAATAAACGCGGCCGAGCACGCGCTCGTCCTCGACGACAAGGATTCGCGCAGCGCGCGCGGGAAGCGGGGGCATCGTTGGGGGATACGGATCGCATGACGGGTTCATGAACGGCCGGGCATGCACGCTCGGGTGTTCGGTGACATGCTCCCGGCCATGGGATACGCCGATCGGTTCAAGCCACTCACACGCGAAACCGCCCTTCCCGGCCGCACTGACGCGATGCCCGTCGCCGCTCGGCATTTCGTTCTGGGCTCTCGGCTCCAGCCTCCGTTTCCGCCGGAGATGGCGCTGGCCACGTTCGCGATGGGTTGCTTCTGGGGAGCGGAGAAAATCTTTTGGCAAAAGCCAGGCGTCTACTCCACGCAGGTCGGCTATGCCGGGGGCTTTACACCCAACCCAACGTACAGCGAGGTGTGCTCAGGCAGAACGGGGCATGCCGAAGTGGTCAGGGTCGTGTTCGACCCTTCCAAGATTGGGTACGAGGAGCTCCTTCGCGCGTTTTGGGAAGGGCACGATCCGACCCAAGGGATGCGCCAAGGCAACGACGTCGGCACACAGTACCGCTCCGGGATCTACGTGGCGGACGACAAGCAAAAGCGGCTGGCCGAAGCCTCTCGAGATGCCTACGGAAGACGTCTTTCGGAGTCTGGCCACGGCGCGGTCACGACCGAAATCACCGCCGCTGGAGATTTTTACTACGCGGAAAACGATCACCAGCAGTACCTGGCCAAAAATCCGGGCGGCTATTGCGGTCTTGGTGGCACGGGAGTGGCTTGCCCTATCGGGTGAGGGTGCGAAGGGGGGTGAATTCGAAAGAGGCCCTACCGGATGACCTCCCTAGCGTGTACTGTTAACTCCCTCTCACAAGCCAAAACGAAACCACACATGCGACAAACCCTCCTGCGAACGTCCCTTCCTCTCGCCATTGCCATCGCTCTCGCTGCCGGAGTGGCATCTGCCGGTGATCCGAAAACGCCGCTCGGCAAATGGATGAAGCCGAACATGGGCGCACCCCAAGCTGGGGAAGATTATCCGGCGCTTCAGAAGGCGTTCGATCTGGTCGCCGCAAAGCCGCCGACGGGCGACTACCCGCAGTGGGCCAGCATTTCGAAGGCCGGCTCCGCGGCCTCGGCGAAGCAAGACATGAAGGGCGTCAAGGCGTCGTGCAAACAGTGCCACGACCTCTACAAGAAGAAGTACATCGCCGACTTCCCGTCCACGCCTTTTCCCTGAGCGGTCCCGCGATTCGCCGAGCCTAGAGCACCGAACGGGTTGACTCCCGTCGGCTTTGCCGCGATTCCCTTCGCATCGTTTGGTTGGTCCTCCTCAAGGTGCCGCCAGTAGTTCTCGTTGTCGCGCCTCGCGCTGCTCGAAACTCGCACCAAATCCTCGGTCAGCCAAACCGTTCGGTGCTTAGAGCGCGGCTCTGGCGCGCGGCGGACGCACATGCACTCACAGCCTTCAAGCGGTCTCGAAAGCCTGGGGGACGCCAACGCGGGAGCTTGTGATAAGCAGTTCCCGCCATGAGTCGACTGACGCACCGCTTGCTCGTGCTCGCGCTGGGCGCCGCACCATTAGGCGCCGGGTGCGAAGAAAAGAAACCTACTTCCTCAGCTCCCGCGGCGGACGCCAACGCGAGTACCGACAAGTACGCGACCGCCGACCCCAAGCTCGCGAAGGTGCTCCAGGCGGGGTCGGCCGCCTCCGCCTCGTCGGACAAGGGCCCGCCCCCGGGGGGCATTTTCCCCGTCGGCGGGGCGGACCTGCGCCACCCGAAAGGGACCCCGACACACGTCGAATTGATCCTCGATGGCTCGGAGCCCCGTGTCAGCCTGCGACCGGCGGTCGACTCGTCGCCCGATAGCGCTCGCACTTCTTCCTACGGACCGGCCTCCCTCGAGCTCGCCATTCAAATGGGACCCCGCATCGCGATGCCCACCGTGGACTTCGCCTTTTTGCTGGGCCCGGCGAAGAAAGACGACGGCGGCGCCGACTGGCTCGTCGCCGACGTGAAGAAAGCGGCTCCTTCTCGCCAGCAGCTCGGCCAACTTCCGGCGGGCATGGAGAAGGAAGTGAACGCGCTGGCGGGGACGTCGGTGCGCATCCAGATAACGCCCGACGGCTCGGAGAGCGCCGTGCAAACGCAGCTCGGCAAGGGTGCCCCCCCGGAGCTCGAACGGATCGCTACCGGGGCGGCGGAGGCGTTGGTGCTCGCGACCGTCCCGCTTCCGGCCAAGCCGGTCGGTGTGGGCGCGCAGTGGATCGCCGAAACGCGGATGCCGCTCTCCGGTCTGGACGTCATCGCGTACCGCGCGTACCGCGTGAAGGCAATCGAGGGCGACCGCCTCCGATTGAGTCTGGACGTCAAAGCGTACGCGGCCGACAAGGAAGCTCCCTTGCCCGGAGCTCCCAAGGGGGCGACGCTGGAAGAGTTCGAGTCCGAATCCGCCGGAGAGCTCGAGCTGGTTCGCGGCGAGTCGCTCGCGCGAAAGTCGGAGCTGAAGGAGCGCGTGGTCGCAGTGTTCCACGGGCCGAACGGCGACCAGAAGGCGCCCTCGCCGAGTGGCCAGCCGCCGGGTAGCGGCATGATGCAAATCCAAACCCAGGCCACGCTCGTTCGCGGCGATGACCTGCGCGTAACCGCCAAGCAACCTTGAGGCTTGGCCGCGTCGGAATCACCGCCACGGGCGCGGCGCGCGTGTACACTAGCTGAGGGAAGCGGTCTCACATGAAGATCAGTTGTCAGTCTTGCCACTCGAAGTACAACGTTGCCGACGAGAAGATCCAAGGGAAGATCGTCAAAATTCGCTGCCGCAAGTGCGGTGCGACGATCGTCGTCAACGCGAGTGGCGGCGCCTCGGCGAACGGCACTTCGGCAGCTCCGCCGCCCGCCACTGCGACGGAGGGTGGAGGGGAAGCCGGGGGGGCCGAATGGCACGTGAGCGTCGCTGACAACGACCAACGAACGATGGCACTCGCGGAGCTCGTGACCGCGTACAACGCGGGGGTCGTCGCTCAGGACACGTTCGTCTGGACCGAGGGCATGAGCGACTGGAAGCCGTTGGGCGAGGTCGACGCGGTCGTGTCGGCGCTGCACTCCGCCGCCGAGCAGTCACCCCCAGCGGCTGCGGCCGTCGCGTTCGATCCGGGACTGCCGGCGCAACCGGTGGCAGCGCAGTCGCCCGTTTACGAAGCGCCCGCCGCCGCTCCGCCGTACGGGAGGGCCCCGGCATACGAGAGCGCGTTCGCGGCACAGTCCGAGCCCGAGCCGAAACGCGCCGCCGTCGTCAAGAGAGAGGCTCGTGCGCGCGATCTTTTTGCTACGCGTTCAGGGGAAGAATTGCAGATGAGTCCTACAGCGACCCAACCCATCGCCCCGGCGGCCGGCGACGACGGTCGATTGACCGGCCAGCGCAACGAAAACTCGGTCCTCTTTTCGCTGGACCACCTCACCAAAAACGCCGAGCCGCAAAGTCCGGACGCTGGTTTCGGCCGCAGCAAAGACGACTCGGGAATCATCGACCTCAAGGCTCTGTCCGCGAGGGCGGAGTCGATGCGCCCGCCGACGCTGCAAGACGCCAACCCCCTCTCCTCACCTCTCGGGGTCGCTCCGCCACTAGGATTCGCGGCTCCGCTCGGTGGGGTTGGTTCCGCCGCCGACGCGCAGCCGAAGAGCCGCTTGCCGCTGGTCATTGGTGGCAGTGCAGGTGTTGCGCTGCTTCTGGTCCTTGGAATCGTCATCGGCCTCAAGATTGGTGGCGGAGCGGTTGCCCCCACGCCGGTGACGAGCGCAAGTGCCGCGCCCGCGCCGAGCGCGTCTGCGGCGGCGGAGCCCGTTCCGAGTGCTGCGCCAAGTGCAAGCGCCGCCTCGGCCACGCCGTCGGCGTCCGCGAGCGCATCGGCAGGCCCCGTCGCCGCCGCGGTGGCGAAGCCGCGCGTCTATGGCGGCGGCGGAGGTAGTGCATTCAAGCAGGGCCCGCCGGCGAAGCCCGCTGGCGGGGGTGGCGGGGGCCCCGGCGCGGGCCCGCCGGCAGCGACCCCCGCGACGGCCGCGCCGGCGGCCGGTGGCGGTTCACCGGCGCCAGCCAAGAAGGGCGACTGCGGCTGCAACGGCGACCTGATGTGCATGATGAAGTGCTCGA
>CAZVPE010000004.1:0-51794 GCA_964628155.1 uncultured Polyangiaceae bacterium
CTTGCGTGCGCGGGTGAGCGAACGGCGGAGCAGACCGCGCGGTTGCGCGCGCAAATCGCCCTCTCTGCCCTGCCGTCCCTCGCGCCCCTGGCGGTTCTCTCCTCATCGCGCGTGAACGCAGGGCTAACCCGCCGCCCTGCGTCGTCGCGCGACGATGCGGGGCACGCCGAACGCGGCGAACGCCGTGAGCGCGAAGACCGCAAGACCCCAGTTGAGGGTACGCGGGTAGTACGAGAATTTCACTTCGCCGCTCCCGAGCGGCACCGGCGTCGCGACCACAGCGTTGTACTCCACCGCCGGCTTCCCATTCGCGCGCCAGCTCGGGTCGAAATTCGTATTGTAGACGAGGACCGCGCCGGGGCCCGCGTTCTCGTACTTCACCCTCGCCGTGTTCGGAGTCCACTTCGTGATGGTCGCGCTGCCGTGGCCGGCCGGGTCGACGACGTAGGCCTCTCCCCTGTAACCCGGTTTCCCTTTGGGAATCGCACCGCGGACCAGCGAGTCTGGAACGCCGTAGCACCCGACGATGCCGAGATTGTTCGTCATCGAGGCCATCGTGGCTCCGGTCCAGTCGCCCGGCGTGTAATCGTAGGGCGGCCCGAATTCCTGATGAAACTCGCCGGCCGCCGACGCCGGCGGGAGAGACATGAAGAAGACGTGCTCGGTCGTCTTGCGGCCCACGGTCGCGATGTCTTGAGCCACGAGGAAAACGGGGACGAGTAGGAGCAGGTCGATCCAGCGGCGCCGCTCGATGACGCGGTCGAACGCCACGCCGAAAGCGGCCGCGAACGCGAGCATCAGCATGAGCACTGCGGGCAAGAGGAAACGCGTGGGCACGTGTTGAGACGAAAAGACCGGTAACTCGTGGAGCAGAGTCCACGGGGCGTTCTTGTGAAACGCTCCCATCCCGAGGAGCAAGAAGGCGAGCCCGCTGACTTTGACCGCCAGACCCCTACCGGCCGGCGCCGCGACCAGTCCGAGGAGCATCGCGGCGACGACCCAACCGCCGACGTAGATTCCGTACTCGTGCCAGCCCCACCGCGGGACGAGGATCGGCGGCGGATGCACGTACGATTGATCCTGGTCGGTGAGCATCGTGAGGAGCTGCCCGAGGTCGATGGCTTCCGTAGAATCGATCTTGCGCGGATAGCGCATCATCAAATCGATCATCGGCAAGAGCTTCGGCGCGGCAAACCCCACGCCCGACGCCGAGGCGCTCGCCAGGGCGAAGAATGGACCTACGCTCCGTCGCGCGACGGCCATCGTGGTGGCATAGAGGACGAGCGCAAGCGCCGTGTGCGGGAGCGGGTAGATGCCGCCCAGGTAAACGATGACTGCCAGGACGGCTCCCGAGTACACGGCAAAACGGTGTTTGCCGGCGTCGAGGGAGACGTCGAAGAAGTAGACGGCGAGAGGCAGCCAGCCGTATTGCAGATGCCAGGTGTGCCCGACCGACGTCTGAAGCGCCCATCGACCGTTTATCGCGTAGGCCACCGCGACGAGCGCCCGCACGGCCGCGCTGCGCGTGAATCGACCCGCGAGGAGGTAGGCGGAAACGAGTCCCACGATGGCTTCGCCCAGGACCTCGAAGCGCTCGGCGGCTTGAATGGGCAAAAGCAGGTAGAAAGGCAGGTACGGCGAGACGAAGTTGGTCGCGCCTTCGACGTAGGCCCATCCCGGAAAGCCGCCACACAGCCATGGATGCCACCACGGCGGCTCCAGGTAGCGCTTCAAGCTGAGGACCGTCACGTACCGGTACGCGGTGTGCGAGTCCCAGTCGTGAAACCCGTACAGCGACATCGTTTGAAAGAACGGTTTGAGCAAGACGTCGAGAGCGCCGACGAAAACGGCCCCGACTCCGAGGAGCGCAAGCGCGCGCCACCACGTGGATTGATTTCGCGCGCCCGCCGCCGCGAAACGCTGGAGAAAAGGGCTCATCGCGCGTCCTTCTCCCAGACCGACCAGTGTGAATCGCGAAACTTCATGTGGTAGGTGCCGGCGGGCGGGCGGAACCCGCCTCCGCGGGTCAGGACGTAGTCGTAGTACGGATAGATTTCACTCATCGGGACGAGCTCGGGCGTCCACTCCCACCGAAGCCGCGCCGGACCACCGGGCGGCGGGTATTTGTCCGGACGGAAGTCGATCGGCCAATGCGCGTATCCCGCATACGTGAACATCACGATCCCGCCTTTTTGGACCTGGTAGTAAGACCCGAAATGCAAAAAGGGCTGGTTTTGCATGATCGCCGATGTCTTGTCGTAGATGAGCGCGCAGACGCGAC
Organism: uncultured Polyangiaceae bacterium; assembly: GCA_964628155.1. Lineage (GTDB taxonomy): Bacteria > Myxococcota_A > Polyangia > Polyangiales > Polyangiaceae > Palsa-1150. Next base: position 2,282 of record CAZVPE010000004.1, read on the forward strand.
GGTTGGGCTCCATGGCCTGAATGGCGCCATCGATGTCCCCCACTTCCTCGAGCTCGAAGCGAATGAAGTGTTGGCACACGTTCACCACCGACGCTCCTCCGAGCGCCAGCGCCGCGGCCGCGACGACCACGCCCCGTCCGCCTCGGGGCATGCGAATCAGCGGAATGGCGGTGATCGCGAAGAGGATCGGAAACCGCTGCGCGATGAGCCAGATGTATCCGTGTCCCTCGGGCAAGACGAAGTACAAGAAAATGCAGGCGATCGGTACGAGCGTGTAACGGCGAGCAATCGGCCGCGACCGATCGGAGTCGCCGAGCGACAGCCCCAGCGCCCCGACGACGAGCACGGCGAGCGCCACGAGCGTTCGCTCGTCGCTCGTGTCGCGGAAGACATTCGTGAACCAGTTGGGAAGATCGAGGATCGCCCCGTCCATCGGCCGGTGCGGATCGGCGGCGTTGTCGGTCGCGGCACCCCGGGCGAGTCTTCCGGCGGCCGTGAAGAACGTCCACCAGACGAGGACGAGGCCGACTGGAAGGGCCGGCCAAGCGCTGGGCACCCATCGCTCGGGCTTCCTCCAGGGGAACATCGCGGCGTAACCAATGCAGAAGAGACCGAAGGGAAGGATGTGGGAGTAGAAGAGCGCGAGCGCCAATACGCAAAGCAGTGCCCCCGTGCCCAGAGCGGGGCGCTCGAAGTGCCGGACGGCGACGGCGAATCCCCAAAGCATGATCGGGACGGCCAGTAGAAACGGCAGCAAGCCGTACATGAACATGACGTTGACGAGCAGCGGCACGACGAGAAGGCAAAGCCGTTCGTCGCGCCCGAGCGCGTTGAGCAGCGATCGCAGGGCGAGCACGGTTCCGCCGAGGCACGCCGACACGAGGACGACGTTCGCGCCGATCACGCCGAAAAAGAGCGCGAGGGCCGCGCCGAAGAGATAATAGACGACGTATTGCGTCCGGCCGAAGGTCAGGATGAAGTTCCGGTCGAATCCGTAGGCCGGATCGGAAAAGCTGCGGATGGCCCGGATCGTCGCCAAGTGAAATGGCAGATCTTGCATCGGCGGATGGCGGACGATCCAAGCCGGCGCCGAAGCCAGAACCGCCACCACCACGTAAAACCACGTGCTCGGTCGAACTCCGAATGGCAGGAACGGGCGTGCCGACGCGCGGTCACGAGCGATCCAATCGAGCAGTCGCACGGCGCGAACTTACACGATGCCAAGGCCGTGACGAGCCGCAAAGCCACATGGTAGCTTGCGCGCCGTGAGCCCGGAGTCGATACCAGGACCGCACGGTTGGCGCAGGTGGGCGTTCGCCGCCGTGCCGGCCGCGGGCCTGCTCGAGCTTGGTGCTCATGCCGCGCAAACGCAAGCGGTCGTTCCGGGGCGCGACTGGGAGGCCGCGCGCGATTACGTCTCGCAACACGCGAAGCCAGAAGACCTGGTGGCCTTTGCCCCCCGCTGGGCCGACCCCATCGGGCGCGAGCATTTCGGCCCGGCGATCGCCACGATCGAGCGCGAGGCAAGGCCGGATGAGTCGCGTTTCCCGCGGGCCTTCGAAGTGTCCATCCGCGGAGCGCACGTGCCCGCCCTTCGGACGTGGCGGCCGTCCGCCGAGCAACACTTCGGCGGCGTGGCCGTGACGACGCTGGAAAACCCGGCGCCTCTGCCGATCATCGACGACCTCGTGTCGGCGGTCCGTCCGGACCGGATGCGCGTGTCCGCGGGCGATCGCGAATGCCCGTTCGTCCACATGCCCACCCAGAGCGGTGGGCTGGGGTTCGGTCCAGCCATTCCCGGCGACCGCTTCGGATGTCCCGGCGGAGCGTTCGTGGGCGTGAGCGTCGTCGCAGACCTCGACTACGTCCCGCACCGCTGTATCTACGCCCCGCCGAGCGGCGGGACGGTTCGCCTACGCTTTCTCGGCGTCCGGTTCGGCCGAGCCCTATCGGGGCACCACGCGCTTTACGTCGAGGCAGAGCATTTGAAGGGAGCGCCCATCACCGTGACCTTTTCGGTGGGCGGCTCGACCCTCGGCACAGTGGTCCACCGCGACGGCGAGGGCTGGAAGCAATTCGAGTTCGACACGGGCCCGCTCTCCGGCAGGCAAGAGGACCTCACCGCCGACATCACGTCGAGCGGCGAGCGGCGCCTGTACTGTTTCGAGGCGGCCACGCGGTGAGGCTCCCTTCGGCGTCCGAGGCGTGGAGTGCGTGGAGGCGAGGCTTCGCCGCGCCGATCGGCTGGCGCGACCACGTCGTCGGCGCCGCGCTCGCTCTCACGTATCTCACGTGGCTGCTGACGACCGCTGGGGCGCTCGGATTCACACGCGACGAGACCTTCTACTTTCAGGCAGGCACCCAGTATGCCGGCTGGTGGCGAATGCTGTTCGAGCACGGGAGCGAAGCGCTGCGGCAAGGCGCCATCGACCCATCCTGGAGCTACAACCACGAGCATCCGGCGCTCATGAAGTCCCTCTTCGGGATTTCCGAGTATCTCCTGCACCAGAAATGGCACCTGCTCGCCGACGCGAGCACGGGGTTCCGACTGCCGGGGATGGCATGCGGAGCGGCCGCAGTCTGGACGACTTACATGTTCGGAGCGCGCGCGTGGAATCGACGCTCGGGCGTGGCGGCCGCGGTCTTTTTCGCGCTGATGCCGCGCGTGTTCTTCCACGCACACCTCGCGTGCTTCGACATCCCGATCACCGCGATGTGGATTCTGTGCGTGTACGTGCACTGGCGCGCGCAGGATCGCCGGAATATCGGCTGGGCGCTCGCAACGGGCGTGGTCTTCGGGCTGGCCCTCGAGACCAAGCTCAATTCCTGGTTCCTCCCGTTCGCGCTCGCACCCCACGCGCTCTTCGTTCATCGTCACGCAATCGCGCGGTCGCTGGCGGCCGGACGCCTGTCCATCCCGACCAGCCTCGTGTCGATGGCGGTCGTCGGTCCGCTCGTGTTCCTCGCGCTATGGCCCTATCTCTGGAATGACACGTTCGCTCGTGTGCAGTGGTACGTCGAGTTTCACTTGCACCACGAGTATTACAACATGGAATTCTTGGGGAAGAATTACTTCGGCCCGCCGTCGCCCAAAGGCTATTTGCCTTTGATGGTCCTCGCGACCGTGCCCGGAGTAACGCTTCTCCTCTTCGGCCTCGGAGCGGTCGATCGCGCGATCGCCGCCTTCAGACGGCTCAGCGCGTGGGCCCGGCGACTCCTCCGCCAGCCCGCAGACACGCCGCGGGGAGACCCTCTCGAAACCGACCTGCTCCTCTTCTTGTCGTTCGCCGTCGCGGTGGGTCCCTTCTTCCTGCCAACTACGCCGATCTTCGGAGGAACCAAGCACTGGTTGCCGGCCTATCCAGTGCTGGCGCTCGTGGCCGGTCGCGGCTTCGACCTCGTCGCTTCGGCCATGCGCTCGGCGTTCCTGGCGCTGTCCGAGCGCCGGCGGGCGACCGCAGAATGCGCGCTGTGGGCGAGCGTCTTCCTGGCGCCGCTGGCCGTTACCTTGCACTCGTTCCCGTTCGGGCTCTCGTCGTACGTCCCGCTCGTCGGGGGAACGGCGGGCGGAGCAGATTTGGGCTTGAATCGGCAGTTTTGGGGGTTCACGTCGCAGAACGCAGCAGAAGAGTTTCTGAACGCAAAGGCGCCCAGGGGAGCTTCGGTCTACATCCACGACACGACGTGGGACGCGTGGGCGCGGATGCAGCAAGAGGGCCGCGTGCGCCGCGATCTTCACCCGGTGGGGTCGCCGAGCGAAGCGAACGAGGCCCTCGTGGAGCACGAACTTCACATGAACGAAGTCGATTACTCGATCTGGGTGGCTCTCGGAACGGACGCCCCGGCGTACATCGTGAAGCACGACGGAGTACCCATCGTCAGCGTGTACGAGCGCCGGTAGTCGCGGCGCGCCGCTCTGCGAGCGCCTTCAGCGAACCGGGACCTTGCGCGGTTTTGCCCCCGCGGCTTTCGGGAGCCGGACGACGAGCGTCCCATTCTTGGTTTCGGCCACGATCGCTGAGGCGTCGATTCCCGCTGGGATGCGGAACGTCGTCGAAAAATCGACCTCCTCGTACTCGCGGACGAGCGCCGGCGGCGCCTCTTGTCCGACGGCGCGTTTGGCATGAAGGGTCAGCATGTCGTTGTCGACCCGGAGGTCGATCTCGTCGCCTCGAACTCCGGGAACGTCCGCGACGATGAGGAGCTCGTCGGCATTCTCGAAAACATCGACCGGCGGCGCCACGGCGCGGCGCGCGAACGAGCGGGAAGAGATCGAACCGTTGCTTTCACGAACCGAAGTGATGTCGCTCATGACTTCCTCCTGAGATTTGTGGATTCAACCTGCCTTGACGGCCACCTGCCGGGGCAGGGCGTCTTTGGCTTTGGGCAGCGTGATGGTCAGCACGCCGTCGCGGAGCGTGGCCGCGACCGCATCTGCGTCGACCCGCGCCGGGAGGGGCAACTTGCGAGTGAACGCGACCGACGCTCGCTCCCGCAGGTGCGCCGTGTACCCTTCGGGAGCCGCACACTTTCGCTCCCCCCGTACGACGAGCGCATCGTCCTCGACCGAGACCGCCACGTCGTTCTCGGCTAGCCCCGGCACCTCTGCCTTGACTACGAACGACTCTTTGGTCTCGAAGACGTTCGTCGTCGGCCACGAAGCGGTCGTACGCCGGCGAAGCCGGTCCGCTGCGGCCGACGGGGTAGCCCAACTGTCGAAAGTCCGGTCGATGCGGCGCTGCAGCTGATCGAACGCTCGTAGGGTGTCGTCGAAGTCTCTCCAACCAGTCAGCATGACGTCCTCCTCGGGTGAATGATGGGTGCGGCGCGCCGGACCAATTCCCGCGCACACGCAAACGAAGGCGCGTGAGCGGAACGCCCACGCTTCGCGAGTTTCAGCCGATGCAGCGCCCTCGACCACCACCGGACCGAGGGCCGTGCGCGTCGGTTGACCATCAGTTAATCACCCCATCGAGCGTGTAAAGGGGTAACGGCCGTATGCCCGATACCCTCGCCCTGGCTCAAGAACGGCGGGCGTTCCGGAATCCGTACGCCGAGTAGACGACCAGCCCGGTGAGCAGCCAGCCGAAAAATCGCACCCACGAGGAGGGCGGCAGGTACGCGATGAGCGCCAAACAAGAAACCGCTCCGAGCGACGGAACCAAGTACGGGCCGAATGGCACCCGGAACGGCCGCCTGCGGCCGGGGTCCCGCAAGCGCAGGACCACGATACCAATGCAAACCAAGACGAACGCGAAGAGCGTACCTACATTCGTGAGATCGACCATTTCGTCGATGCTGGCGAATGCGGCGACCCCGCCCACGAGGACCCCCGTCGCAATGGTCGATACATGAGGCGTACCGTAGCGCGGATGCACCCGGGCAAAGACGGGCGGGAGGAATCCGTCGCGCGCCATCGACATCAGGATGCGCGGTTGCCCGAGCTGGAACACGAGGAGCACCGCCGTCTGCGCGACGACCGAGCCGAGCGCCACCACGCCCACCATCCAGCCGGGCATCGCGACGTACTTCATGGCAAATGCGAGCGCCTCCGCGCGCTGCGCCTCGTTCAGCGTAGCCAGGACCGGATAGGGCACGAGTCCCGAAAAGACCGCGGCAATAATCACGTACAAGACGGTGCACACAATCAGCGATCCGATGATGCCGATTGGCATGTCCCGCTCGGGGTTCTTGCATTCCTCGGCGCACGTAGAGACGGCGTCGAAGCCGATGTACGCAAAGAATACGACAGCCGCCCCCGAGCCAATGCCGGCGAATCCGTTCGGCGCGAAGGGATGCCAGTTCTCCGGACGCACGAACTTGGCGCTGGTCGCGACGAAGAACGCCAAGATGACGATCTTGACCGCGACCATCGCGGCGTTGAACCGCGCTGATTCTTTGATTCCCACGACGAGCACGAAGGTCACCAGCGCGACGATCGCCATCGCCAGGGCGTTGAACACGATCGGGGTGCCGAAGACGTGAGGCGCCTGCTCGAGGAGCCCGGCCGTTCGGGCAGCTGTCCTGTAGTCGACCGAAAGCCAAAAAGGCACGTGCACACCGAGGCCGTCGAGCAGAGCCGTCATGTACCCCGCCCAAGAGATCGCCACGGCGGTATTCCCGATCGCATACTCGAGAAGGAGGTCCCAGCCGATGATCCATGCCACGAGCTCGCCGAGGGTCGCGTACGCGTACGTGTACGCGCTGCCCGCGACCGGCACCATCGAGGCGAACTCCGCATAGCAGAGCGCAGTGAAACCGCAGGCGAGTGCCGTCACCAGAAAGGAGACCATCAGCGCGGGGCCGGCCCCCGGACGGCTCGGGTCTCCGGCGGAGGCGCTTCCTATGGTCGCGAAGATCCCCGTACCGACGATCGCGCCGACGCCCAGCGCCACGAGGCTGCCGGGACCGAGCACCCGCTTGAGAGACGCCGCTCCCCGGAGGCCGGCCTGGTCGACAATGGCGTCGATGCGCTTGACTCGAAAAAGTTGAGACACGTCAGGTTGGCGGACGTTACAACGTGGCTCCTCCGAACGGGCTAAAGACCTCTCTCCCATGCCCCGTGTCCACCCGCCGGGCGATCCCGTCACGCTTCATTTCGACGACGAAGAAGTCATCGCCCACCGTGGCGAGCCGGCTGCGGTTGCGCTCGTCGCGGCCGGCCACGTCGGGGTGGCGCGTAGCCCCAAGTTCCACCGTCCACGCGGGCCGGCGTGCCTGCGGGCCGCGTGCGACGGGTGCCTCGCTCGGGTCGACGGCATACCGAACGTGATGACGTGCCGCGTGCCGGCCGAGGAGGGGATGCGCATCGACACCCAGAATGTCGTCGGTTCGAGCACGACGGATCTCTTGCGCGCGACCGACTGGTTCTTTCCGGACGGGATGAACCACCATGAGCTATTCGTGGGTGTTCCCGGCGCCCACAGGGTACTTCAGGCTTTGGCGCGGCGGGTCGCGGGACTCGGCAAGCTCCCCAAGGAACCGCGAGGGCCACGGCGCGCGACGCGACGCCGCGTCGACGTGCTGGTCGTCGGGTCCGGGCCCGGGGGAATGGCGGTGGCGCTCGAGTTCTCCCGACGCGGCCGCTCGGTCGAAGTCGTCGACGACGACCTCCACTGGGGCGGCGGCCTGCGCGGCCTCGTCGCGGCGTGCTCGACCCCGTGGGACGCGCTTTGGAGCGCCTTCCGCGACTCCGTGGCTGCGTCCCGCGTCACCGTACGGCTTCGAACGACGGCGGCGGCCATCTACCGCGGCGACGTGCTCGTCGCCTCCGAATCGGGAGTCGAAGTGGTGACGGCGCGCACTCTCGTGCTGGCGCCCGGCGCCCACGACGGTGTGCTCGGATTCGAAGGCAACGACGTCCCCGGAATCATGAGCGCACGAGCCGCGGGGTGGATGGCCACGTACGGCGTCGTGCCGGGCAAGCGGTCGATCGTCGCCCTCGCCGACGGCGGCGGCCCCTTCGGAGAAGCCTTCGCGCGCTCCGTTCCCGGTACGGTCGTGGTGCGCGGCACCCCGGTGCGAGTACGAGGGAGTAGCCGTATTAAGGAGGTGAGCATCGCGACCGACGAGGGCGAGCAACAGTTCGCCTGTGACGCGCTTCTCGTCGATGCGCCGCGTGCTCCCGCCTACGAGCTGTGCGCGCAAGCCGGTGCGGACCTCGTCCACGATCGGCGTGGCTATACCGTCCTGGCTCCGGGCGGAAAAATCCGGGACGGCGTCTTCGCGGTCGGTGAGGTGGTGGGCACGCCGCTCGAGTTCGAGTCGGTCTTGCGCGAAGCGGCCGTGGTCGCAGAGAGCGAATAAGCGACCATTAGTCTTCGACCAGGGCGCCAAACATCGTCGCGCCGCCGGCAATGGCCACGGTGTCGAACAGCAAGAGAAGTACCAGCCATTCGCGAACCTCCACCATGTCGACCGGCTGTCCGCTCTCGGCGGCGTAGAAGATCTCCCGGGTCGCCTCGACGCTCGAGAGGAGAGCGGGCGATAGCAGCGGAAAGAGAACCGAGGCCAAAAGGAGCTCGCGAGCGCTCGTCCGAACGGTCATCGCCCCGAAAAGCGTCCCGGTAGCGGCGACACCCAGCGTTCCGAGCAGCATGACGACGGCCAGCGGCGCGAAGACCTTGGGCAGGTCGACATTGAAAAAGAGCGCCACGAGGGGGACGACGACCACCTCCACCGCCATCATGAAGACGAGCACGCCCGCTGCCTTGCCGCACCAAATTGCCGCACGCGGCGCCGGTGACACGAGTAGACCGACCAGCGACGACTCTTCTCGCTCGCGCTGCCAAGTTCGCCCGAGAGCGAGGATTGCGGCGAACAAGATCGCGAGCCACAAGGCGCCGGGAGCCACCCGAGTCGTCCTCCCGGGCCCCGCAGCAAACGCCAAACTGGCCATGACGGCCACGAGGGCCGCAAAGAAGCCTGCGGTGGTCACGATCTCGCCCGTGGCGAGCTCGATCGCGAAGTCCTTGGCCATGATGATTGCCGAGGCGCGGAGCAGCCCGGGTGGTGTGGGCGTGCCGGGCAAAGGGAGCGGTGCGCGAGAGGCTCTCATCGGTTTTATTGGGGAGAAGACCACAATACGGTCTTGACCCCGATCGTGATGACGGTAGATTCGCTTAGTAGAGCGCATGTTGTCACGGCCATCGCGTGCGCTTGGTGAGACGACACCTCCCCCGCTCCGCGGGGGTCTGGTCAACAACTGGAGCGCGATTCGAAAGCCATGACGGTCGAGGCACCGCCAGACCTCTCCCCGGCCCCAACGTCGCCGGAACGGAAGCCGCCGACTCGGCGCACGCGAGCGAACAAGCGGATCGCTGTGCTCTACAACGTCGACTACGAGGACGCTCGGCCCGAGATCGATCCGGGGTGGGCGGCACGCGCCGAAGTTCGCCTCGTGGCCGCGGGAGTGGCCAGAGCCCTGACCGAGGCCGCGTACGAGACGCATCTGGTCCCGGTCGACGGTGACCTCGCGAGCCTGCGGGCCCGCCTCGGCGAACTCGAGCCTGACTGCGCGTTCAACCTTTGTGAGTCACTCGGCAACGACGCTCGGCTGGAGAGCGCGGTTCCCGTGCTTCTCGAGCTCCTGGGCATCCCGTTCACCGGATCGCCGCCCGAGGTGCTGAGCTTTGCGCTCCGGAAAGATCGCGTGAAGCAGCGCCTCGAAGCCGCCGGAATCCCGACTCCGGCGGGGCGTGTTCTGTCCGGCCCCGACGACCCTTGCGACCTCCAGTTCCCGCTGATCGTGAAGCCGGTGCGGGAAGACGGCTCGGTCGGCATATCCAGCGGAAACGTCGTGCACGACCGGGCCCAGCTTGCCAGAGCGGTCGAGGCGGTCGTCACGTCGCTCCGGCAGCCCTGTTTGGTCGAGCGCTTCATCGAAGGCCGCGAGTTCAACGTTGCGCTGCTGGGGCATCCCACCCCGCGCGTCTTACCGCTGAGCGAGATTGACTTCGAGGCGCTGCCGCCGAATGTCCCCCACATCGTTTCGTACGAGGCCAAGTGGTCGAGCGGGTCGGTCGAAGACCTCGGCACGGTGCCCATGCTCAACCCCATGCTGCAAAACGGCGTCGCTGCTCGCATCCGGAAGGCGGCGACCGAGGCGTTCCGGGCCGTGGGCGTGCGCGACTACGGACGGGTCGACGTGCGCTTGGCCCCGAGCGGCGTTCCGTACGTCATCGACGTGAATCCCAACTGCGATCTCGCGCCCCACGCGGGCATGGCACGCGCCGCGGCGGCGGTTGGCATCGCCTACGGGTCCTTCGCCGGTTTGCTCGTGCGATACGCGCTGCGACGCAGGCGAGCCACCGGGACGGCCGAGCAGCAGCAGGCGCCGACTCGATCGGTGACACAGCGCCCGCTATACTAGGCCATGTCTTCCGAGCTGCTGCGCGCCTAGGCCATGACCCTGGAGGAGACGATTCGGATCCTTCGAAGCCCTGAAGGCAGAGAGGAAACGAAGCGCGTTTACCTTCTGAGACGCGCGGTCGACTGGGCGGAAATCACGATTCGGGCAGGGGACGTCACGAGGGACGACGCCGAAGCAATCGTCGATGCGGTCGCCGCACGAGCAGAAGAGCTGTTTCCGGGTAGCAGCGACACGTTCGCCATCGTCTACGGCGTTCGTCTCAAGCGCATCATCGAAGAGGTCTACGGCAAGAGCGATTGAGCAATGGGCGCGCCTTGTTGCCCCTTCCGTCCACGTCCACGACGGCCTTCGATCGGCCAGGGGAATAGGGACCGGCTCTAGAAAATGAACACCCCGCAGGCGATCACAGTCGACCAGAGGCCCTTGGGATGCCCTTCGGCGCTCTGCACGATGTTGCGCGTCTTGAGGATCGTCTTTTCGAGTCGAAACACCTGCTCCCGTTCGCTCCAGGCTTTCTCGGCGTCGATGTCGATGCCCAGCGTCGTCGCGAGCATGGTCGCGGCGAGATCTTCGGCGTAGTCGCCTGCCTTTTTCGCCGTTTCACCGTAACTATGGTGCTCCGACAGGTAGCCGTATCGGTCCTTGTCCGCCGGGCGCGCCAGGCCAATCGCAGCAGCAATGAGACGATTGGGCTCGTTCGTGTCCTGTCGAGCCATCACGCAATGGACGATCTGTCCCGGCATGATGAGCTTTTCGCCCTCCTTGCGGCTCATCTCTCTGCAGTGGGGCGGAAATATCGAACTGACGGTTACGAGATTCGCTTTCTCGATACCGGCGCCGCGCAGCGCGAGCTCGAACGACGAGAGCCGGTCCTTGTGAACACCGACCCCGTTGGTGAAAAAGATCGCCTTGGGGACGAAGAGCTCGTGCATCTTCGGAAACCCGCTGTCCCCGAGCACGATCTTGCTCTTTTCTTTGCCGTTGTCGTTCGTCATTGCCACGAGCCGCCTCCGAACCGCCATTTGCCGCGTGAGATTACTCGCATCGTCGGCGCCGTCGCGTGAAAAGTGCAAGAACCCGCCGCGAACCTCCCAACGCGCTCACTGCCCTAGAGAGCACCGAACGGTTTGACTCCCATCGGCTTTGCCGCGGTCCGCCAAACCGTTCAGTGCATCTAAAAGCCCGGCGATTTTCGCCGAGAGCGAGCGAGGCCGGCGGCGAGCGCGCGGAGCGTACGACCGTACGCGAGCACGCTCGACGCCGGGATCGCGAAGCTATCGGCGAAAAGCGCCGGGCTTTTAGGGGCTTTTAGGCAGACGCTTCGCGGTCGACTTGTACGTGTCGTAGAGGCGCGGGACCGGCCAGCCTCCGAGCGTCGCCCGCCAACCCGTATCCTTCGAGCGCCCCTGCAAATCTAGAATCGCGTCGATGAGCTTCTCGCGCGTTCCGAACTTCTCCTTTACGGCCGTCAACGTCGCGTGCAGGCGCAGAAGCTTCGCGTTCGAAACGTGGGCTAGCCCTTTGTCCTTGTTGGTCCGCGCCACCCACAAGTCTGCACTCGTGAGCTTTTCGACGGCCTGAACAAGGCTCGCCTTGTCGCCGAACGTTTCCTTCACGAGCGCGAGCGGGCTCTTCGTAGCCATGATGTCTTCCTTTCGAGGGGTGCGCGAGATGACTCGCGGGGCGAAAACGAGCGCGCAACCTACCAATCGGCGTCGCTCCCCGCAAGCGAGGGTTCTCCAACGCCCTCCCCACGCGACCGAGGGAGCGTCTATCGCGGGCTTCTTCGCCCCGAACCAGGCCGCGCGGCCCCGCACACGGCGTCAGTCGCGCGGCTCTCTCCAGAGACTCGCCTCGAGCGGATCGGAGGTCGACCGGTACCGGCGGTAGAACCGTGTGACATTGACGACATAATCGCGGGTTTCTTGAAACGGAGGGATTCCGCCGAAGCGAATCACCGCCCCGTCCCCCGCGTTGTACGCGGCAATGGTGAGCTCGAGATCGCCGTTGAACTCGTTGGCGAGAACGCGCAAGAGGCGCACCCCACCGAAAATATTGTCGTGTGGGTCGTCGATATCGCGGACGAGCATGAGCGAGGCCGTGTCGGGCATGAGCTGCATGAGGCCCCGCGCGCCCGAGACGCTCACGGCCCGGGGATCGTAGTCGCTTTCGCAGCGGATGACGGCGCGCACCAGCTGTTCGGGGATTTGGTAGAGGGATGCGGCTTCGCGGATCCAGCCGTCGTAGCGGGTGTAGCGCGCGGCGTCGCGATCGCTTGGCGCCACGGGCGTCACGCCCGGGGAAGCAAGCTGCTGCTTTCGCCAGCCGTTGCCTCGAATGTAGAGGCGGTATCGCTTGTCACCCCCTGGGCTGTTCGCAAAGTGGACCGTTCCGTCGCCGTCGGTGTACGTGTAAATGTCGCCTTGGGCGACGGCTGGGAGCAGCAACAGCGGCAGGATTGCAGCGGCACGAACGGTGCGAAGCAACCGGATCACCACTTTAACTCTGCCAAGCAGAGCGGCTCTCCGCAAGTTACGCGGCTCAGGGTAGAAGAGGGCGGCTTACATGCAGGACTCGTTCGTGCCGCTCATCGTTTCCGCTGGAGCGTTCTTGGCCGTGCTTCTCTGGCGAGTGCGACCGCTCGTCGCCTGGACGACGAAGCGCCGGGCGTCGCGCGAGGCGCTTCGCCTCGCACAGGGCCGTATTGCGGCCGCGCCCGACGGACCGAAACGGGCTCAGGCCTTGTGCGACGCGGCCGATCTCTTGGCGAGGCAAGTAGGTGGACCGGGGAGCGCAAAAGGCCTCTACCTACGGGCAATGCGCTCGGATCCGACGTCGGTGGAGGTCATCCAACGCGCCGTCACCGGGCTATCTCGCCGGCCGCGGACTCTCGAGTCGCTTCTCTGGAGGCGCCTGGCGAGCAGTCCGTGGAAGGAATCAGCCGCGGCGACGAGCGCGGTGCTCGAGGCCCTGCAGTCGCTTTACGACGGACCCCTTCGCAACGCGATCCGCGCCCGAGCATTCGCGAACGCGCGCGCCTCTCTAGAGAAGGGGCCGACCGCCCCGACCACAGCGTAGAAGCCCGGCGGGCTTCTCCTCATGGGCTCCAGAATGAGGTCGGTAGGGCGTGCCGGTGGTAGAGCGCCAGCCAGTCCATCAACGCCGCCACGGTGATGTGCACGAGAAAGCCCTGATAGATGCTCTTCGTTTTCATCGAAAGCGACCCGAGCGCGACCGCGGCGACAATCGCGCCGTTTGCCTCGAGAAATGGTTTTCCGTAGTGGATCATGCAGTAGGGGACCGCCATCGCGAAGATGGCACCCGAGCCGAAGCTGCGGCGAAGGGCGCCGAGCCAGAAGCCCCGGAAGAACGTCTCGAGGGCGAAAAACTGGGCGAAGTACATCGCCTCCCAGGTGAGAAAGTCGAACCAGGAGCGCGAGCAGCCTCTATAGAAAGGGTAGTAGGAGCCGAAGTCGGGCTGCCGCGAAACGAGCAGAAGCAGCGGGAGGACCACCACCAAGAAGGCCCCGTAAATCCAAGCGTGCTTGAAGAAGCCGCCTGTCCGAAGACCCATATCGCGTAGGGAGTCTTTCGGAAAGCAGACCTTCCAGATGGGGAAAGGCACGAACGAGTAGCCGGTGACGCGCGCGAACGCCCACCAACCCAAGGCGTAGAGCTCATCGTACTTCGCCAGCTTGATGGCTCGCGGATGGATGAGTTCGAGCCTTCCGAGCCAGGGCCGTATCGTCTGATCGTAGTAGACCCGACCGCCGTAGTACTCCTGGAGCGTGATGATCACGGCGCACAAGACGAGCGCCACGATCGGCCGGAAGTCGGTGCGCCGCTCGGCCACCAGGTTGGCTCGCCATACGGCGGCGTCGGCATCGAGCTCTCTCCAGGTGCCTCGAAACAAGACCCAGAGCGCCGGAAGAACGACCAGCAGAACCGGAATCGGCAGAAGCGGCTTGAAGGCCGAGAGCACGGAGTCGAATCCGCTGGCGTCCGGCGGCGCCAGCACGGGCGGCTGCATGGTCAAGGCCGCGAAAGACTAGGATGGTGCCTCGCGGATTGCTACATCCCAGCAGCGAGTGCCCATGACCGAAGAGAAGCCGAAGCACGCATCCGAACCCAACCCCGAACGGTCCGCAACGGAGAAGCTCCCCAACTTCGTCCTTGAAATGATCGAGCGCGACGTCGCTGAGGGCAAGAACGGCGGCAAAGTCATGACGCGCTTCCCCCCCGAGCCGAACGGGTACCTCCACGTCGGCCACGCCAAGTCGATCTGCCTCAACTTCGGCGTCGCTCAAAACGTCACGGGGGCGGTGTGCAACCTTCGCTTCGATGACACCAATCCGACCACCGAGGAGGACGAGTTCGTACGGTCGATCCAAGAGGACCTGCGCTGGCTCGGGTTCGACTGGGGGACGCGAATGTACTTTGCGTCCGACTACTTCGAGCGCCTCTACCAGATTGCGATCGAGCTCATCGAGGCCGGCACCGCGTACGTAGACAGCCAGTCGCTCGAAGAGATCCGCGAAGGGCGTGGGAGCTTCTACAAGACGGGCCGTGTGAGCCCCTACCGCGACCGATCCGTCGCCGAGAACCTCGACCTCTTCCGCCGCATGCGGGCAGGCGAGTTTCCGGATGGCGCGCACGTTCTACGCGCGAAGATCGACATGGAGTCGCCCAACCAGAACATGCGCGATCCGGTGATGTACCGGATCCGGCGCGAGCATCACCATCGCACCGGCGATACGTGGTGCATCTACCCGATGTACGACTTCGCCCACGGCTACTCCGACGCGATCGAAGGGGTGACGCACTCGGTCTGCTCGCTCGAGTTCGAGAACCACCGGCCGCTCTACGACTGGTTTCTCGATCAGGTGAAGTTCGAGCCGCGCCCGCGGCAAATCGAGTTTGCGCGCCTCCACCTGACGTACACGACGTTGTCGAAGCGCAAGCTGAAGCAGCTGGTCGAGGGCGGTCACGTGTCGGGATGGGACGACCCGCGGATGCCGACGATCGCGGGGTTGCGTAGAAGGGGTTACACGCCCGAAGCGATCCGCGTTTTTTGCGATCGGATCGGCGTCTCGAAGCGCAATAGCTTCGTCGACGTCGCGCTGCTCGAGCACGCCGTTCGAGAAGATCTCAACGCGCGTTGCAAGCGCGCCATGGGCGTCGTGCGGCCGTTGCGGGTCGTACTCGAGAACCTTCCGGACGGGCGGGAGGAGCGGTTCGATGCGCCCTGGCATCCCGAGGACCCTGCGCAGGGGACGCGCCCGCTAACGCTGTCGCGTATCCTCTACATCGATCGCGAAGACTTCGCCGAACAACCCCCCAAAGGCTGGTTTCGGTTGTCGCCTGGCGGGGAGGTAAGGCTCAGGTACGCCTGCATCATCAAATGCGAGGGCGTAGTCAAGAACGAGCGCGGTGAAGTCGTGGAACTGCGCTGCACGTGGGACCCGGATTCTCGGGGCGGAAATCCGAAGGACGGGCGCAAAGTGAAGGGGACCCTGCACTGGGTGTCGGAGGTGCTCGCTCCCACGGTCGAGCTCCGCCTGTACGACCGGCTCTTCAAGGCCGAACATCCCGGCGAGGAGGGCGACGACTTCCTCACCGCCATCAACCCGCATTCCCGTGAGACGGTCCTAACCGCCCGCGTCGAACCCGCGCTCTCGAGCGCCGCGGTGGGCGCCCGGTTCCAGTTCGAGCGCGTAGGCTACTTTTGCGTCGATCCGGACTCGAAGCCCGGAGCGCTCGTCTTCAACCGTACGATCGGCCTTCGTGATTCGTGGGCCGCCAAGCAAGGCAAGTGAAAGAGGTCCAAGCTCGGGGACGCAGCGGACGCCACACGAGATTGGAGTTGCCCTAGGTTGCGCTCGCCGCGGCTCGCAATCGGGCGATGGCTTGCGCCCGTCCCAAGACGGCGATGACGTCGAAGAGACCCGGGCTCGCCGTGCGCCCGGTGAGCGCGACGCGGGCCGGCTGAGCCACCTCTTTGATCGGAAGGCCTACGCGAGCCAGCCAGGCTTCCACCGCCGCCTCGATTCCGAGTGTCGTCCACGGGGTGACTTTTTCGAGCACCGCCGCGAGCTCGACCAGCCTCGGTGCGTTCTCGGCGACGAGGAACTTCGCGGCCGCCGCCGGGTCGATGGCGGGCGGATCGCGGAACACGAAGTCGAGGCGGTCGGCGGCGTCTACAAATGTGCTCGCGCGCTCTCGAATCATCGGAATCGCAGGCTCCACCTTCGCGGGATCCATCGCCGAGAGGCCGCGGCTTGCGAGAAACGGGATCGTCCGGGCCACGTATTCGCCCGTGGCCATGAGCCTCTCGCTCTTGAGGTGCTCATGGTTGATGGCCAGAAATTTCTTCGCGTCGAACTTGCCATCCCCCCGGTTGCAATGTTCCCAGTCGAAGGCGGCGACGAGCTCGTCGACGGAGAAAACCTCTTGGTCGCCGTGCGACCAGCCGAACCGCGCGAGGTAGTTCAGCACGGCCGCGGGGGCGTACCCCTGGTCGCGATACTGTTCGACGCTGACCGCGCCGTGTCGCTTGGATAGCTTCTCGCCGTTCGGCGCCAACATCATCGGAAGGTGCGCAAACTCGGGCGGCCGCCGGCCGAGTGCTTCATAAAGCAAGATCTGCGGGGGAGTATTCACCATGTGATCGCGCCCGCGGGCCACGAGCGTGATGTCCATCGCGATGTCGTCTACGACTGCGCCGAAGTTGTAGAGGGGAACGCCGTCGCTGCGCAGCAGCACGAAATCTTGCTGTGCCGCGTTGGGAGTCGTCACTTCGCCGAACACTTTGTCGACGTAGGTTACGGAGCCCGACCCAGGCGATCGAAAACGAACGACGAACGGCAGCTCGGGCTCGGGCCTTCGGTCGCGACAGGTGCCCGGATACTTGAACGTCGCTTTCGGGTCGCGCGCTTTGAGCGCCGCGCGCTGCGCCTCCAGCTCTTCCTTGGTGCAGTAGCAGCGGTACGCCTTGCCCTCGTGGATCAGGCGGTCGGCGTATCGGGCGTAAATGGATAGACGTTCCATCTGCCCGTAGGGGCCGCTCGAACCGCCGACCTCCGGCCCTTCGTCCCAGGTCAGACCCAGCCATTTGAGGGACTCGAGGATGACCCGCACGCTATCTTGCGTACTGCGCTCTTGGTCTGTGTCTTCGATTCGCAGAACGAAGACGCCCCGCGTCTTGCGCGCCCAGAGCCAGTTGAACAGTGCGGTGCGCACACCCCCGATGTGGAGGTAGCCGGTGGGCGAAGGGGCAAAGCGGACCCGTGTCGTCACGGCGCGAGAAGTAGCACTCACGAGGGCGATTCGTCACTCGGCACGGTATCCTCGCCGCTCCAGCAGTCCGCCGCGGCACCGAGGAGCTCACCTGAGAGGGCACGAGATGCGCTTTCCGCAAATTTGTATCTTGCACACGCGCACGCGGGCGGTGCCCGGAGGGATCGGTGGTCCGGACGCCGACCATTCGTCCCCAGGCGCCTTAGCCGGGTGGTCCCGCGAGCCGTTGGACCGGAGGGGGCGGGGCGGGCATGGCTAGGCGAGTTTTACCGGACGACCTGAGCAAGCCGCTCGAACGTGCGCTCGGCGACATGATGCCCGTGGTGCTGTCCTGCGCCGGGCTAGTCATTTTCCTCAACGCCGCAGTCGACGCATTCGTCCTGCCCGCGACGGTGCGATGGGGCATCGTGGCGTGCGACATCGGAACGGCGACCTTCTGTCTATTCTTGGCATCGATCTGGAAGCGCTGGTCCGCGGCCCATCGCTACTCCGACCCGATTGCGACGTTCATCGCGTTCGTTCTCGCCGCAGACGCAATCTGGACGATCCATCAGACCGGGGATCTGCTGCGGACGGCAAACCTCGTCCTTCTCATCGTGTGCGCGAGCAGCGTCCTGAGGTCTCTCGTCTGGCTGTTCACGTTGACGTTGGTGGCGGTGAGCGCCTGGTCGCTGGTCGCCGCTCAAGGCAACTCCAGCTCCGCGGTCTTCGCGAACGCCTTCGGCTTGGTGGCCGCCGCCATCACGGCCGGGCTCCTGCACTGGATGCGCGTTCGGACGTACGCGAGGGTCGGGCTCTTGCGCGCGCGCGACCGCGTCCGCGGCGAGCGGCTTCGCGACGCCGTGGCCGCCGCAAAATCCGAGCTCGCGCAGCGCCTCCGAGCGGAGACCGAGGGGGAAAAGCTTCGCGAGCAACTGCTGCACGCGCAAAAGATGGACGCCGTCGGAAGGCTGGCCGGCGGCGTGGCCCACGACATGAACAACATGCTGACCTCGATCACGACCGTGGGGGAGCTCTTGCTCGAGGAGGGACGGCTCGACGACGTGGGGCGCGACGACGTCCGAAGTATCCTCGGGGCCGCCAAGCGCGGTGCGGCGCTCACGCGCAACTTGCTCGCGTTCAGTCGCCGCGGCAAGTACGCGTCCGACGTCCTCGACGCGGGGGGCCTCGTCGATGGCGCGCGTCACTTGCTCCTCCCAATGCTGCCGGCGGAAATCGAGCTGGAAGTCGACCGGCAAGACGGCGACACGCGCGTCGAGGGAGACGCCAATCAGCTCGTGCAAGCGATCGTCAATCTCTGCGTGAACGCGGCCGATGCGATGCCGGACGGGGGCGTCATCCGGATCCGCACTGCGCGCGTGAAGCTCGAGGGTAGCGACGCTCACCGGCGCGCCGTCGCCCCGGGGGAATATCTCGCTCTTTCCGTGCACGACACCGGCGCCGGAATGGATTCGGAAACTCGACGTCTCGCGTTCGATCCGTTTTTTACGACCAAGCCGGAAGCAACCACCTCCGGACTCGGACTCGCCATGGTCTACGGCACCGCGCGGAACCATGGTGGAAGCGCTGAGGTCGAGAGCCGCGTCGGCGATGGAACGACTGTGACGCTCCACTTGCCGTGCGCGGCCGAGAAGAGCGCCATAGAGTCGGTTGCCCCGCCGAGCGGGCGCCGGCCGGATCTCTCCGACCGAACGGTTCTCTTGGTGGACGATGAGCCAAACGTGCGCGCCGCCGCCAAGCGGATTCTCGAGCGGATGGGCCTTCGCGTCCGCGCAGCCGAGAATGGAAGACGCGCCCTCGAGGTGTGGACGTCCGAGGGACCGTTCGACTTGGTCGTGCTCGACATGGCCATGCCGATCATGGGCGGTAAGGAATTCTATTTTCGGCTGCACAGGCTCGCCCCCGAGGCGCGGGTGGTGGTGGTCTCCGGTTTCACCGCCGACAGCGAAGCGAGAGAGGCGCTCGCGGCGGGGGCCACGGGATTCGTCGAGAAACCCTATACGCCGACAGCCCTTTCGCGCGCCGTGCGCGCCGCGCTCGCGCGTGAGCTGCCTTCGCGGGCTCGCGAACTCGGTTCGTGAGCATCCGGTGCGGACCGTGACCCGCGGCCCGGGCGGCTGAATCGGACCTCTCGCAGAGGGCAATTGTCCCAGGAATTCTGCAACGATCCCGGCTAACGTGGCCGTGTGCCACATGTCGGGCCGGTCGGTCGCGTCGCGTTTGCCGTCCTTTGGATCTCCGGCCAAACCACGCTCGTTTTGACGGCACCGCTCCGGCCCGATCGTGCCTTCGGGTTTCGTATGTTTCCGGAGGCGTCCGTCATGGAGATTCACCTCGTGCGAGAAGTGGCCGGCGCCCGGTCGCCCATCTCGCACGGAGAGTGGTCGGCGCGAGACCGGTCCGGCCAGCTTCACCACTTCTCCTGGCACGACCGCGTCCACGACAAGATACTTGCGGCAATCGACACGCCACCCTTCTTCGCCTCGTACGGCCTCGACGCGCAACTCGCGCGGCTGCAGCAAGCACTGGACGATGTCGCCGATCACATTCCCGCCGACGCCGAAACGACGCGGCTCGGCGCGGAAGTCATCGCTCGGAGAAACGGACGCGAGCCAGGTACCGTCACGCTGTTCAGTCACCCGCGGCGGCCTCTCTAGTGCAGCGCCCTCGAGATGGCATCAATGTAGTGGACGGCGGTGCACTCGTGGCGCGCGCCAAGACTTCTGCCTGGCGGTACTAGATGTTCTCCGCGATCCGCCGTTGGCGCGACGAGGTCGGCGACGCAACCGTGCTCGGCGTCGTGCGGGTCGCGCTCGGGCTCCTGCTTTTCGCCAATGCCCTGCGCGCGGCCCGGGAGCTGCAGGACGTCTACTTCGGCGACGTCTTCCACTGGCCGATCCTTCCCGAGGCGATGGTGCCCTCGCGCACCGGATACACGTCGCTGGTCGTCGCCCAGGTGCTTTTGGCCGTGCTCGTCGTCGCCGGTTACTGGGCGCGGACGTCGCTGATGATGAGCGCCGTGGCGGGGACCTACGTCCTCTGTTGCAACCGGCTCGAATTCCATCACAACCGGTGGGCGCTCTTCTGCTTTTCGCTTCTTCTTGCTCTTTCGCCGTGTGACCGGTCCTTCTGCGTAGCCGGCGACCCGGCGAATCTGCGCGTCGGTCCGCTCTGGGCGGCCCGGCTGGCCCAGGTCCAGCTTACGATTATCTATCTTGCGTCAGGCGGTTCGAAGCTCGTCGACGCCGATTGGCGGAGCGGGCGCGTAATCTTCGAACGATTCCGCCTCTTCGGTTACCAGGCCGTCGCGCATGGCGTCCCGCAAGCGCTGGTGGACTGGTTGGGCCAACCGGAGGTCGGGAGCGCGCTCGCGAAGCTCGCCATCGGGACCGAGCTCTTTCTCGCCTGGGGCCTTTGGGGCCGGCGCACGCGTGTTTTTGCCCTCTGGTGGGGAACGTGCTTCCACCTTTTGATCGAAGCCACGAGCCGCGTCGAAGGCTTCACGTGGCTCACCCTTGCCGTCTATGCCCTCTTCGCGACGCCCGACGTACGCGCCCGCAAGCTCTTCTACGATTCGACACGCTTCCGGGGCCGGACGATCGCCCGCGCCGTATCCCTGCTCGATTGGCTCGGACGGTTCGAGATCAAGCCGTGGGCGCCGGATGCCGTGAAGACGGGGCGCGCAGTGGTAATCATGCGACGCGACGGGACGCGAGCGACGGGGCCCGGCGCACTGGCGATGGTAGCGCGCGCAGTCCCGCTTCTGTTTCCACTTTTGGGGCCGCTCGCGTTCATCGCGAGCTTCACCAAAGGGGGCGAGGCAAAACCATCGGCGTGAGGCTCGCGCGCGCCTTACTGCACCTTCTCGCCCTTATCGCTGCCACTCTCCCTTTTGAACGACGGGCAACTGCAGCGCGCGCTCCCGCTCCAAGTCGAGGTTTCCCACGTGGAGCGAAATCGGAGCCTGCACCCACTTGTAAATCGACGCGCTGAAGAGCCGCACGAACCGGCCTACCCACTCTTCCAGCCGATCGACAGGATGCTCGGGGAACACGGCGCGCAGCGCCGTCACCACTTCCGTGGGCGCCATCTTCTCTCCGGCAAAAAGAGCAAAACAGGCGTCGAGAACCGGAAATGGCATGAGCTCCCGCTCGTCTTCTTGGTCTTCGGCAAGCTCCGCCGTGGCCGGCTTCAAGAGCGTGAGACGAATGCCTTCCGCGCGCGTCGTATCGTAGAGCCAGTCGAGCAGGTAGTTCACGACGGTCTTCGGAACGTTGGCAATCACGCTGAGCGCACCCTCGCCGTCGCCGCCGATGGTGACGTAACCGACGGCCTTTTCGCTCATGTTGCTCGTTTGGAGAAATAGGCCCCCAGCGCAGTTGGCCCACGTCCACATGCGCTCGGCGCGCACGCGTGCTTGAACGTTCTGCCGGGCGAGGGCGGTCACCTCCTCGCCGGGCTGGAGCATTTTTTGGACCGCTTCGAGCTCCCGCTCGAATGCTTCGTCGATGGAAACGACGATGAAAGGAGCGTCCAGATCCAGCGCCACCTGTTCGGCGGCTGCACGCGTCACCGTCGAGGAGTAGCGGGTGGGCATGTAGAACGCGCGCAAGATGTCCCTCGCCTTCGCACTGCGATCGCCCTCGGGCAAGTGGCGCCACCGCTTGTCGATCCATCGCCGCGCGACGGCGAGCACGAGCAGGCTGTCGCGGCCGCCCGACAGGGCGACGCCGATCGTCTTGAAGGACCCGATTTTCTCGAAGTAGTCCCCTACTCCGAGTGCGAGGGCGTCGAGCAGCTCTTCGCAGAACGCGTCGCGCGGCGACACGGCAGGGCTTTGGGCGGGCAGAAAGAAGCTTCGGTTCGCCGGGACGACGAACGTGAGGGCTTCCCGGCCTCCGGTAGGCGCGTCGATTCGTACGTGAACCGGCTTCGTGGCTGCATCCATCGAGGCCTCCTGGTCCTCGCGCCACGTCGTGTTCTCCGTGCGAAGCCGCCGTGTCCGATCGAGATCGAGCGTCACCGCCTCCACCCCCTCCCGGAAGCGCTCCGCGGCGAGGACCAGTCGCCCGTTCTGCGCGACGAAGCCGCCGCCGTCGAAGACGAGGCCGTCGTTCGCGCCCACGAGGTTCACGTAGACGACCGTCGTCTGGCAATCGGCGGCGCGCGTGGCGAGCATTTCGCGCCTGGTCTCTGCGATGCCGAGCCGGAACGGCGATGCGCTGACGTTCACGACGATCTCGGCGCCCGCATAAGAGCGCCGGCGCATGGGTCCGTCGGGCGACCAGACGTCCTCGCAAACCTCGAGCGAAATCGTTCCGAAATCGAGATCGAAGACGAGATCGCCGAACGGAACTCCGCCGACTGTGTCGTAGAGACCCGGTGCGCCGCGAGCGAGCGTGCGCGCTTCGTAGAACACGTTGTAGAGGGGAAGCTTTTCCTTCGGAACGAAACCCCAAACCCGCCCACCGAGGACGAGAGCAGCGACATTGTAGAGATGGGACCCGCGGGCGATGACGAGGCCGATCGCGCTCGCGCACGAAAGGGGTTCCGTCTCACGCGCGAAGCGGAGCAGCTCCTCGCGCTGGGCTTCCACGAACGACCGCCACTGGACGAGGTCCTCGGGCGGATAGCCGCCGATCACCTGCTCGGGCAGAGCGACCAATGTAGCCCCGTCGGCGGCGGCGATTCGCGCCAGGGCCACGGCGCGATCGACGTTGGACCGGCACGCCCCCACCGTGGCATTGACGTTGGCGAGGGCGACGCGCACGAGTCTCATCACTGCGACCAGCGACGATCCTACTACACGAGGTCACTCCTCGGGGCTTACCTCGAGCATGTTGGGGGCGAGATTGATGACATACGACGTGCTTATGGCGCCCGTGAGCTGGAACGTCGAGAGGATTTGATCGCCGTTCAAGTCGCCGTTGGCCGTCGCCGTGAAGCTGTCGCCCGGCTGCGACGAGCCACTCACGGCATACCCGTACATGAAATACTGCGGCTCGTCGATCGTGAAGTGCAGGCACGCAAATCCGGAGTTGGTGGCGGAGTCGGCGTTCCAATCGGCCAGAGAGGATTGGTATTTGTGCCCCGCGATCGCCGAGGCCGCGCTGGGAACGGTCTGGGTAGCACTGCCGCATAGGGCGCGCGCAAGACCGGTCGAAGCTCCCTGGCCGAGAACGGGAGACGCCATCTTTTCGTTCTCGTAGGCAATCACCGCAGCGTTCGCCATTCGGCCGAGCGCGTTGCGCGCCTCTACGGTTTTCGCACTGGCGATGTACTTTCGAACGCCATAAGCAGCGAGCGTCGAGAGGATGCCGATGATCACGACGACTATCATCAGTTCGATCAGCGTGAACGCACGACGGTCTCGACGACGCCGAACATGATGAAACGACAGACCCCTCACTATCGCTTAGGATAGCGCCCGAGTCAGCGACATGTCCAGGGCCGGCCTTTCGGATGGTGGCCGCAACAACCTCTTTTAGAACGTATACCGCAGACCCGCCGCCACGTCCCACATGAGGGGCACATCGGCCGAATCCGCGAATTTGGCGAACCCTTGCGCCAAACGGGGTCCCCCTTGCAAGGTAAGGGCGAGATGCCGGTCGCGCGCATACCACTCGACCCCGACCTTCGCGCCGAACGAAGCTCCCAGGCTCTCGGCGTGGCGGAATCCAAGGTACGCGAGGGCGTCGTGCGGCACCTGCGCGGAGAGCGCGCCCACATCGGCCTGAACGAACACGCCAAAGCGCCCGATGCGCGGACCCACCCGAATCCCACCCCCAAAACCCCACAAGGGAAATGCGCGCGCGTCCGAGGCGCTCTCGGACTCGCTCGTATTGGTAAACGCGAGGTCTCCCTCGCCGAAAATCATCAGCCAGGAAAGGAGCTCGAAGCCGAGCTGCGCGTGCATGAACGACGCTGGCGGAGCCACGTGGCGGAATTGCCCCCCAAACACGAGTACGCCGAGCGTCGACTCGAGGACCAATCCCTTGTGGCCCGGCCTCGAGGGAGGCTCCTCGGCCGGCATTCCGCCGGCTTCGACGGAGGGGGCGCCGGGGCCCTTTGTCTCCACGGACGGAGGCTGCGGTGCGATCTCGATGTTCGCGTCCGGAGCTCGCGCTACGTCCTCGGCCGCCGCCGGCGCAGGCACCAGCACGAGGCAAAGCCCGAACGCGAACGCGCGCACGTATCGACGGTACAACACGGGGTCGATGAAGAGAATGTCACAAGGAGTCCGCGAAACGGGAGTTTTGCGGCCTATCCCCTATCCAGCGTGGCGTTCTCTTGATTACGGTGTCGGACGCTGGCTCTACCTTCGCAACCCGGCGTTCCCGCCTTCCTGACGGTTCGAGGGGGCACGCCGACCCACAATTCACGAGTCCAGGGCGCGCAATGCGTTCGCTCCGACGAGGGCGTGCTCGACGACCGCCGGCAGTTCGTCGATGAGCAAGAGCTCCCAGTTCCCCGCTACGCCGCCCCGAAAGGCGAGGCCGTACCAGCCCGAGCCGAGCGCCGTCAGTCGAGCGAACGCTTCGTCGGCGTCCAGACCGAGCAGGACGTGTCGCCCGGCACCTCGCACCCAAACGCGCGCTGACGTCAGAGCGCCGAGCGCGTCGCCGACGCGTTCGATGAGATTGCGGCTCGAAATCGATGGGATCGCAGCTTGGAGCATACCTGCCTCCGTTCCCCGAGCGACTACCAAGGTCGGCCGCACGTGGCCAAGTTCGGGGCGGCGCCTCTTGGCGGCGCCGCCCGGATGGGGGCGGGCTACTTGAGCAGCCAGCCCAAGAGCATGCGTTTGGTCGCGGCGCGACCGACGGCGGCGATCGAGTCGACCAGCGGGATGCCCTTTGGGCAAACTTCGACGCAGTTCTGGGCTTTTCCGCATCCTTCGATGCCCCCCGCCCCCATGACGGCGTCGAGCCGCTCGTCCGCGTGCATCTTGCCGCTCGGGTGCAGATTGTAGAGTCGCACCAAGCTGATCGCGGCGGGACCAATGAAGTCGCTGGTCGGGTTGACCTGGGGACAAGCCTCGAGGCAGCAGCCGCAGGTCATGCATCGCGACAGGGCATAGGCCGTTTCCTGGTCCGACGGCGCTTGGCGCGGACCGGGCCCGAGCGCGTGGGAGCCGTCGAGATCGATCCACGCCTTCACGCGCTTGAGGTCCTCGAGCATTCTCGAGCGGTCGACCACCAGATCGCGGACCACCGGGAACTTGGTCATCGGTTCGAGCGTGATCGCCTCCCCTTGCGGTGCGATTCGGTCGATCATGGCGCTGCACGACTGACGCACGCGCCCGTTGACAATCATCGTGCACGAGCCGCACACCTCTTCGAGGCAGACGCAATCCCACACGACCGGTGCGACCCGTTGGCCGCCGACGGTGATGGGGTTGCGCTGAATCTCCATGAGCGCGCTGATGACGTTCATGTGAGGCTTCCAAGCAAGCCGAAAGTCCTGCCAGTAGCTGCCCTTTCCAGGGCCATCTTGGCGCTTGACTTTGAGGTTCACGGTGCGCGCGTCGGGCATGCGTCGGCTTTCTGCCTCAAGGTTTCGAAGGGGGACTTGCCGGCGCCTGCGGCTCCTCGCCTGCCTTATGGGAGATTCTGGTCCGGGGGGGTTCCGAGCCGCCCGCGGCCCCACTGGCGGCCCCCGCGGTCTCGTATTTGCGGGGCCGCGGGCGCACGAGGCTGACGTCGACTGCGTCCGTCACGTGCACCGACTGTCCGAGGAGCGCATAGTCGAATTCGCGCACGTAGCGGACCGAAGCCGGGCTCCCGTTCGACGCTTCTCGGTGGAAAGCGAGGGTCGTTCGCAGCCACTTTGCGTCGTCGCGTTGCGCGAACTCCGGCTTGAAATGGGCTCCGCGCGACTCGTCGCGATTGCGGGCTCCGAGCGCGATGACACGCGCCAGCACGATCATGTTGTGGAGGTGCCGCACGAACTGCGCCCCTTGATTCATACTGCCCCTCGTGCTGTCGGTCACGCCCACGCGGCGCGCGCGCTCGTCTATTTCTTCGATCTTCGCGAGCACGCGGTCGAGCAAGCCGTTGTGGCGCTCGATGGTGCAATCGACCAGCATCGTTTGCGCGAGCTCCCCGTGCAGCTGGTACGCGTTCTCCTCGCCGTCCATCGACACGATGGCCTGAAACTTCTTCTCTTCGCGCTTCTGCGCTCGGTCGAAGAGTGACGACGGCAAGTCCCAAGCGCTCCTCGCGAGGTTCTTGCGGTAGGCGGCGATGGCGGGGCCTGCGATCATCCCGGCCCATAGACACGAAAGGAGGGAGTTGGCTCCGAGTCGGTTCGCCCCGTGATACTGGTAGTCGACCTCACCGGCCGCATAGAGGCCGGGGATGCTCGTCGCCTGGTTGCGCGGGGAGCCCGCCGCGATCGAGCCGTCCGACGCGCGCTCGAAATCGACCCAGAGGCCGCCCATCGAATAATGCACGGCGGGAAAGACACGCATCGGGTTCGTATACGGGTCCTCGGCCACGAACTTTTCGTAGATCTCGAGGACGCCTCCGAGCTTCTTGCGCAACACTTCGCGCGGTAGGTGCGTCACGTCGAGGTAGACTTCGTTTTCGTTCTTGCCGCTCTTGGGGTCGTAAACGCCGCGCTTCTCGTGGAAGCATTTCTTGAAGAGTTCTCGGCTCGCGATGTCGCGCGGGACCAGATTGCCGTAACCCGGGTACTTCTCCTCGAGAAAGTAATCGCGTCCGCTCTCGGGAACGTCGCGACCGGGGCGGCGCTCCGAAGAGTCCCTCGGCACCCAGACCCGGCCCCCCTCGCCGCGCACGCTCTCCGAGATGAGGCGCAGCTTGTCGGCCCCCGGAATCGCCGTCGGATGGACTTGGATGAACTCGCCGTTCGCGTAGCAGGCACCCTGCAAATACGCTTCGCTCGCAGCGGTCCCCGTGTTGATGACGCTATTGGTCGATCGGCCGAACACGATGCTGCATCCGCCCGTGGCCAGGCACACGGCGTCTGCCGGGAATGCTCGAACCGCAGTGGTCTTCAGGTCTTGCGCGACGATGCCCCTGCAGGTCCCGCCGTCGTCGACGACGAGCGCCAGAAAGTCCCACCACTCCAGCTTTCGGACCATTTTCTCGCCGGGAACGCGCTCGCCCTTGTCGTCTTCGACATCGACCGTCTCCCAGCGCCGCACTTGCTCGTCGAGCGCGTAGAGGAGCTGCTGGCCGGTCGTGGCACCGGCAAACGCCGTCCTGTGAAAGAGCGTTCCTCCGAAGCGACGGAAGTCGAGCATTCCTTCGGCGGTGCGGTTGAAGGGAACCCCCATGCGATCGAGCATGAAAACGATGCCCGGCGCCGCGTCGCACATCCCTTTCACCGGCGGCTGCTGCGCGAGAAAGTCGCCGCCGTACACTGTCTCTTCCAGGTGGACCTGCGGCGAATCCCCTTCCCCCTTCGTATTCACGCTGGCGTTGATCCCGCCCTGCGCGCAGACGGAGTGGGAGCGCTTGACCGGCACGAGCGAGAAAAGGTCGACGGGCACCCCCTCCTCGCAGAGTTTGATGACGGTCATGAGCCCAGCAAGACCCCCGCCGACGACGATCACTCGCCTAACTTTTCCGGATTCGCTGCGGGTCACCGATTTGGCGGACGCCATGGGCCACCCGGGCACGTAGGGGAAAGCGCTCAGCGTGTCAACGTCACGAAAATTATGCGTCCCGGAACGTCTCCGGGCCTTTCTCCTGCAGCGAGAGTGCGGCGTGCACCGCCGCGCGTATTTGCTCCCGCCGCTCGGCCGACAGCGGCGCACCGCTGAACTCGGCGAGCTCGAAGTTATTGTACGCGCGACCCCCCGCCGTGCGCACGAGCGACCGGACGATCTGCGCCCCCTGTTGAAAGACCTCGAGGGCGATTGCCAGCAAGATCCCAGGGCGATCGGGGGCTTCGACGAATAGGGCGGACAGGCCGTCCTCGTCGACCTCGTCGAAGCGGACCTCTACCCGGGCGCCACCCGACGACGGAGCCGCAGCCGTGCGGGACGCGATTTGCTCTACCGACACGTTGCCGGAGAGGATCGCGCTCAAGACCTCCCCGATGGAGGCCGCTTCGTCGTCGTCGATCGATGCCTTGTCGTCCGCGTTCGCGCGCCGAACCCAGACGAGATCGACCGCTTCGCTGCCGCCGCCCGGCACTATCCGCGAAAAAACGAGCGCCGTGATGACGTCCAGGCGATGGGACACGAGGGCCGCGGCAACCGCGGACAGGAGGCCCGGCCGATCGTCGGCCACGACGCACAGGGCGGCGCTTCCGTCGGCCAGCGTCCGCCACACTTCCGCGTAGGCCGGTCGCTTTCCCCTGCGAAAGCAGACCGCGGCGTGCTTCGCGGTGGTGCGCGGATCGAAGAGAACGCGGTAGCGCGCCGGCATCGAGGCCGAGAACGTCTCGGCGAAGCCCGCGGGGGGCTCGCCCGCGCCGGTCGCTTCCGCGCCGCTCCAGTCGAACTCCGTCCACCTGGTCATCCGGTCTTATAGGCTGCGGCAGGCGCGGATCGAGTGGATTGCGGTGGCGTTTCGCCCCCGTGTCTCCGAAAATCTCTGAGACGGAGGCGGGGCGCGTTCAGCCGAGCATGGTCTTCAGACGACCCGACCGATCGAGGAGGGCCAGGTCGTCATAACCGCCGATCGCTTCACCGCCGATGAAGATCTGCGGCACCGTGCGCCTTCCGGTCGCTTGCACGAGCCAATCTCGCTTGGCGTCGTCGCTGGTCACGTCGATCTCTTCGTAGGGGACGCCGCGCGCGGCGAGAAGGCGCTTGGCGGCGAGGCAGTAACTACAAACACGAGTCGTATAGATCTTGACGTCGTTCATGGCGTTTGGGTCCACGTGCTAACTTCGCATCGCGATGGCCGCCGAGCAAACCATCCACCTCGACCGATACTCGCCGGACGCCAAGGCGCTCGTCGCCGGGGCGCAAAGTCTCGCGGACGATCGCAAGCACGCGCAGGTCGAGCCGATTCACCTCCTCGCGCGCGCTATCGAGCGCGATCGCGGAATCCAAGAAGTGTTTCGCCGCGCTGGAGCCGACCCGGCCGACCTTTCGGTCGAAGCGGAGTCGGGCC
The DNA here is from genome assembly GCA_964628155.1 of uncultured Polyangiaceae bacterium. Taxonomy (GTDB): domain Bacteria; phylum Myxococcota_A; class Polyangia; order Polyangiales; family Polyangiaceae; genus Palsa-1150. The sequence goes on from CAZVPE010000004.1 coordinate 31,544, forward strand.
TGGCCCGCATCAACAAGACGACGGCCGGGCTTGCCTATCTGTCGAGCGCCATGCTTCAGCTGCTGGCGCGCGCGGAGAAGGAAGCGGGTACCGGAACCGTCGACGTCGAGCACCTTCTCAACGCTCTGTCGCAAGAGATACGCGGCGCGGCCGCGGTCGCGCTCCAAGCGTTCGGCCTCGGGCCGGGCAGCTTCCGCCCGCACATGGGGGCGCTGAAGAGTGTCCCGCGCGACATCGCCGCGGCCGCCGCTCCAAGCGGCGACGTCCTCTCGCGCTTCACGCACGATCTGGTCGAACGCGCTCGCGCAGGTGGCTTCGACCCCGTGATCGGACGCGACGTCGAAGTCCGCCGTCTGCTGCAGATCCTCGAGCGGCGACAGAAGAACCATCCGCTCTTGGTCGGCGAAGCGGGCGTCGGCAAGACGGCGATCGTAGGCGCGCTCGCCATGCGCATTGCGGCGGGCGACGTTCCAGAAAACCTCTCGAAGCTGAACATCCTCGAACTCGAGACGGGCATGCTCGTCGCCGGAGCGAAGCTCCGGGGCGAAATCGAAGAACGCTTGCGCCAGGTCGTCGCAGCCGTCAAGAGCGCGGCGAAGGACACCGTCCTTTACGTGAGCGGGATCGACTCGCTCCTCGGACAAGGGGCGGCGGGGAGCGGCGTCGGCGATCTGCTCAAACCGCTGCTCGCGCGCGGCGAGGTGCGGCTCGTCGCGTCCACCACCGTCGAAGGGGCGCGCAAGATGCAGGAGCGCGACCCCGGCCTGCTCCGGCGATTCAGCGTGCTGGCGATCGAGCCGCCCACGGTCGACCAGGCCATCGAGGTCTTGCGAGGCATCGCGTCGAAATACGAAGCGCATCACAAAGTACAGATCGGCGAAGGGGCCATCGTCGCGGCGGTGCGCCTCGCCAGACGCTATCTGCAAGACCGGGCTCTCCCGGACGCTGCGATCGACTTGTTGGACGAGACGGCGGCACGCAAGCGCGTCGAAATCGACGGGGTTCCAGAGAAGGTCGACGGCGCCATTCGGCGACTGGCGTCGCTCCGGGCACAAGCTGCGTCGCTCGCAGGCGACGTCGACGTGATGAGCGTCAAGATGCGCGAGCGCATCGAGAAAGAGATTCGCGAGCTCGAGCCCGCCGTGAGCGAGATGCGCGCAAAGCTCGACTCGCGTCGAGGCGCACTGGCTGCGCTCGCGGCGCTCCGCGCGGAGGAGACGCGGCTCGTTGCGGAGATCGCGCAGGCGCGGGACAAGCACGACTTCGCTCGGCTGGGCGAGCTCGAGCACGTGCAGCTCTCCGACGTCAGGCGCCGGCTCGAGGCCGCGGAAGCCGCAGTCGGCCGCGAAACGGCCGGCGGCGCGTCGAACGTCGTCTCCGAGGAAGACGTCGCGCTTGTCCTCGGCGACTGGACGGGCATCCCCGTCAGCAAGATGCTCGAGGCCGAGAGCGACAAGCTTCTCAAGATGGAGGCTCGCCTCGCCGAGCGCGTGGTCGGCCAAGAGGAAGCCGTGCGAGCGGTATCGCGCGCCGTTCGGCGGGGGCGTATCGGCCTGCGCGATCCGGGAAAACCCATCGGCTCGTTTCTGTTTCTCGGCCCGAGCGGCGTGGGCAAGACAGAGCTCGCCAAAGCGCTCGCCGAGTTCTTGTTCGACGACGAGCAATCGCTGACTCGGCTCGACATGAGCGAGTTCATGGAAAAGCACATGGCCCAACGCCTGGTCGGCTCCCCGCCCGGGTACGTCGACAGCGAGGAGGGGGGCTATCTGACGGAAGCGGTGCGCCGGAGGCCGTACAGCGTGCTCTTGTTCGACGAGGTCGAGAAGGCGCACGCGGACGTTTTCAACCTGCTCCTCCAAGTGCTCGACGACGGCCGTCTCACCGACGGTCGCGGGCGGACGGCGAACTTCTCGAACACGGTCGTCATCATGACGAGCAACGTCGGGAGCAAGCGCCTGCTGGAGACCGATTCGAAGCTCTTCGAAACCCCCGAAGGGATCGAGGCCTTGCGAGACGTGTTGCAAGAAGAGCTGCGCGCCCTCCTGCGTCCCGAGTTTCTCAACCGCATCGACGACATCGTCCTCTTTCGGCCGCTGTCGAAGGCCGACCTGCGCGGCATCGTGGACATCCAACTACGCCGTCTCGAAAAGATGCTGACTGATCGAGAGCTCAAGATGCGGCTCACCGACGAAGCCAAGAACAAGCTCGTGGAGCTCGGCTACGAGCCGGCGTTCGGCGCACGCCCGCTCAAACGAGCCATCTTGAAGAAGCTGCAAGACCCCCTCGCGGAAGAGATCCTCCGCGGCGGCTACCCGCCGGGTAGCGCGGTCAGAGTGGACGTGCACGGTGACGACTTCACGTTCGCCCGGGGCTGAACGCTCGATGCACGTTCATCTGGTCGGCGTGAGTGGAACGGGAATGGGCGCGCTCGCCGTGCTCTTCCGAGAAGCTGGGAACGAAGTCAGCGGCTCGGACGTCGCGTTCGACCCGCCGATCGGACCCGCGCTGCGCGCCGCCGGGGTGCGCTGCTTGATGGGATTCGACGCCGGCCATCTGGAACCGCGGCCGGACCTCGTGGTCGTCGGAAACGCCATCCGTCGCGGGAACGTCGAGGACGAGGCCGCGCTGCGCCTCGGGATCGAACGGACGTCGATGTCGTCTGCGCTGCGCCAGCGATTCTTGGCCAAGCGCCGCCCCCTCGTCGTTGCGGGAACGCACGGAAAGACGACGACGAGCGCCATGTGCGCGTGGGTCCTGCTCCGAGCTGGCTTGGAGCCCGGGTGGTTCATCGGGGGGGTGCCCAAAGGGCTCGCCGCGCCTGCGGCCATCGGGTCGCCCCGCATCAAGCCCGACCGCGGGCGCTCGCCGTTCGTGGTGGAGGGCGACGAATACGATGCCGTGCACTGGCACAAGCAACCCAAGTTTCTCGACTACGTCGGGATTGGCGCGGACGACGTCGTGATCGTGACGAGCATCGAGCAAGATCACATCGACATTTATCCCGACGCTGCCGCATACGAAGGGGCCTTCCGCGGGCTCCTCCGAAGCGTGCCGCCGGCCGGACTCATCGTATGCGACGCGCACGATGCCCGAATACGGGCCCTGGTCCGCGAGGAGGCGCATGCGCGCGTGGCTTGGTTCGCGCTGGAACGCGACGACACGGGCGACGTGACGCCCGCGTGGCTCGGCGCGCCGGCGGCGTTCACACACGACGGAGCGCAGACCTTCGACCTCTTCGCCGGTGGGGTGGCCTGCGGGCGATTCTCGCTGCGCGTCCCGGGCCGTCACAACGTGCGCAACGCGATCGGCGCCGTCGCCGCATGCGCGGAGGGCTTCGGCGTGCGGGTGGACGACGCGCGCTCGTACCTCGCGAGCTTCGAAGGCGTGCGGCGTCGCCAAGACCTCCTCGGCGAGCCCGGAGGGGTGCGCGTATACGACGACTTCGCGCATCATCCCACTGCGGTGGAGGAGACGCTGCGAGCGCTTCGAGCGCGCCACCCGACCGGTGCTCTCTGGGTCGCCTTCGAGCCGCGGAGCGCGACGGCTTGCCGCGCGTTCCACCAGGAGGCCTACGCACGCGCCTTCGACGCGGCGGATCACGTGCTCTTGGCCCCTCTCGGACGCACGAACGTTCCCGAGGGCGAGCGGCTGGACCTGACGCGCCTCGCGCGGGAGGTCGGCCCGGCGGCCAGTGCGATGACCGGGATCGACGCGATCGTCGCGCGAATTGCGCACGATGCGAGAGCGGGAGACACTGTAGTCCTTTTGTCGAACGGGGCGTTCGGCGGGATTCACGAAAAACTGGCCGCGGAGCTCGGGCGGAGCGGCGATCGGCCGAAGTCCGGCGAATAGCAAGACACGCGGGGATTGCAATTTGTGCGAGCGCCACGTCATGGAATTGACGATCGGCCGAGTGCGCTCCGCGCCCGTCTTCGAAAGGTCGCGGATTCGAGTCGACACACTTCAATTGCAGAACCGGTCGGGACGGCTCAAAAACTGCTTTGATCGCTCGCCGAATGATCGGCAAGACGCCATCCTCGAGACTTGTCATCCCCTCGCTCCTAACCGCCTTCATCTGCGCCTGCAGTCCGCAAAACCCTCCGCCGCCCGACCAAAGCTACGTCGCCGGGCAGACCGGGACGGGGCCGGACGGCGGCCGCGGCATGCGGGGAGACGCCTCATCGGGCAGCGGAAGCGTCGGCGGCGACTTCGACGCGACGGCGGCGAACGCGCCCCGCGATAGCGGTCTTGCGTCGGACGCACCGCCCTCGCGGACGACGCCTTTTCAAGGTTTCGACGTCGCAGTCGCCCCGGACTATCCCACCGACGCCTCGTACACGCCCCAGCGGCCCGACACCGGGATACGCGGTGGCGGTGACTCGACCGTCTGTTACCAACAGATGGCCTGGTGGATGACCGGCGCGGCTCTCGACACGAGCGTCGTGACTCCGAGCGCCGCAGCGCAGCTCAATCCGCTGCTTTCGACGCAGCATCCGCTCACTCTCGCCGATTACGTCGACTCTTCCGGTCAATACTGGCTGCAGGTCTCGGGCACGGAGACCAACGGCGTTCAACAGCAGTACTTCCCGTACCAGTACGCGGTCGCTCCTGCGGCGCTGTCGATCGCCCCCGGCCAGTACCCGGTGCTCACGGCGACCCCTGCGAGTTCGCAGCCGAGCGGCGGCTTCATTCGACTGGTGGACTCCAGTCAAGCCGAAGTCTGGATCGAAATCACGCAGGTCTCCGTAAACGTCACCGCGGGCGACTCGCTGTGCCAGACGCTGACGGGCGGCAGCCTCACGGCGATTGTTCCCGCGACATCCGGCAGCACGCCGCTGGCCGTCGGCGGCGGCAGCACGACGGTCGCGCAAGTCTTCGGGCCGACCACCGCCAGCGCCCCCGCCGGCTGGAACATCGCCATCACGTTTGCGGCCTCGAAGATCCAGGGGAGCTTCAAGTGAAGCGCTTCGCGCTTCTTGCCCTCGCCGCCGCGTGCGCGGTTCTCACGGTGCTGACGGGGTGCTCCGGGCCCGGGGCCGACGAGGGGCCGGGAAGTTCCGGAGGGGCGTATGCGGTTCTCGGCGCGGGGCCCGACGTGTCGTGCGCCACGCCGCAGACCGGTTGTTCGTGCGGCGCGGAGGGCCGGCTGGCTCCGTGCGGCGAAGTGCACGGCACGACGGCGACCGGACGGCCGAATTGTGAATTCGGTTATCGCCGCTGCGAGTCGGGCGTCTGGTCCGCCTGCGCCCAGCTGCAAGACCTGACCGGACAGTCCGCGGTCAACGAGCTGCACACGCTCTCGCCACCGCTGACCTTTGCGGACGCCGGGTGCGCCGGCGATCCATGCGATCCGTTCTGCGAAGCCTTCCCCGGCAACGTCCTCCCCGACGGCGGGGTCACCGTCCCTCTGGCGGCGGGCGGGACCGGCAGCACCGGGGTGGCCATTGCCCAGGATGGGGGCATCCAGGTCGACGCCGGCATCCACCACGTCCTCATTCCGGGGCAGATCGCCTTCGACCCGATAAACGCCACGACGACGCTGAGCCCCGTCGACGTTTACTTCCTCTTCAACTCGACGCAAGAGATGTACTCGTCGTTCACGCAGCTCGCCGCGCAGATGCCCTCGGTGGTGAGCACGATCGAGGCGAGCATTCCGAATACCGCGTTCGGTCTCGGTCGATTCACCAACTACAATTCGTGGCCCTATGCCAACCAGTCCGCGGCCAACACGGTCTACGCGAACTTGCTCGGGTTGACGACGGACACGCCGTCGGTCACGAACGCGTTCAACAGCATCACGGGGGGCGACTTTACGAACAAGCCGTACGTCGTCGCACAGTCCTCCGGAGTGGCCCTCTTCGACATGGCGCTCAATCAAGATCTGGGATCTTGGGCCGGGTTCCCGGTCTGGTACGGCGGAACAGTCAGCAGTAGCGATTACTGGTATGCCGTCGACAAGTACTGGGGACGATCGTACGAAGCGCAGTGGTTCGGCAACTTCTATCAGCACCAGACCTGCCCCTCGGGGATGCTTGGAGCGCCCTGCTTTCGGCCGAACTCGTTCCACGTCGTCCTTCTGATGCAGGACTCGCCGATGATGAACGGCCCCGCGGGGTCGTTTCCCTACTACGAGTTCATGCCTCGGTACTTCCCCACGGTGAGCTGGGCGGACTACACGACCGAGAACTCCTGGTACTGGTGGGACGTCCAGAGCCCGAGCCTCGGAGGTACCGCGGCGGCACCGCAGCAGGTCATCACGCTGCCGGCGAACACGGTCGGACAGCCGCAGACTTGGATGGGGTCGGCCTACAACAACGCGTCGAACTACAGCATCACCAAGACGACCGCCTACGACCCCAGCGCCGTCATGAAATGCACCTGGAACGGAAAGGACCTCGGGACGGGACCCGACGCCGAATTCGACTTCACGGTCCCTCCCGGCGTCGCCGCCCAACGCGTTTGGTTCGACACGGTGGGCTCGGCGTACGACACGATCCTGTCCATCGTGGACAAGAGCTCGGGATTGCTGATGGCCTGCAGCGACGACAACTTCGCTTGGCTCAGCGCGGGAGGCATCGGGGTTCCGGGCGAAGAGATCGCGCAATACAATTCGGCGGTCGTCGGTACGCTGCCGCCGGGCAGCTACCGAGTCGTCCTCGACTCGAACCAGACGCAATCGCAGTTTCCGACCGACGTCAACCCGCTCTACTTCGCGAGCTATCAGCTCAACATGTGGCCGGACCGGACCGATCCGATGGAGTCCGGTCCAAGCAACAATCCGCAAATGCACTCGGCGGAGGCCTCGACGCCCGGCTACCAGCAGATGCTGAACGCGCTCGCGACCCCTGGAATGAACGCCAAAGTCGGCGGTATCGACATGAGCGGCGCGACCTGCGGCCAGCCGGTCACCGCCTGGGAGAATCAGTTCACGCGCTGGTCGCTCGAAGGCATCGCGCAGGACACCGGGGCCATGGCGAGCAACCAGCCAATCGTCATCAGCGTGAAGCAGGACGGAACGCCGGGGCCCGCCTCCGGATCGGACCCGCGTTGTCCCACGGCGAACAATCTCGGCAGCGTCGTGGCGACCGCCATCGCCGAACTCACGAACAATCAGGCACAGCCCATCACTGCAGTCCCGTTCGACTTCGACGATGCCACCGATTACGACGGGCCGCCCGGGGGCGGGCTCCTTCTCACCCCGTACAACGTGGACGACGCGACGTTCGTGGCCAGCATCGCGGCGCAACCGACCCCTGGGTGCACGGGGCCGAGCGGCAACCACTACGCGGCGTGTTCGCCCGGCTCGGCGCCGAATTTCCAGATTCAGTTTGCGCTTCCCACGTCGCCGGTTGCCGTGACGCAGTCTTCCGTGGACCAGATCTTCTATTTCAAGATCAATATCTTCGGCCAGAACACGCTGACTCCGCTCAGCACGACGCCAGTCGTGCTCATCGTCCCGGCTCGGCCGCTCCCCACGAACGTCGACGCGTACGAGGACTACGGCGTCACGTGCCCGTTCGGCACGGCGCCCGCATGGGGTTTGTTCAACTGGGCGAGCACGACGCCCTCCGATTCGCGCATCGGTTTCTTCGCGGCGTTCGCGACGAGCCCGGGAAGCATCGACGGAGGGATCGACCAAGCTTCCGACTTGACCCCGGCGTTCACCACGGCCCAGAGGGGGCCGCCGGACACGGAGGTCGGAGCGTTCGACATCGGCAAGTATGCAAAGGCAAACGGAATTCCGGCGAGCAACTCCTTTTTGCGGGTCCACGCCGTCCTGCAGGCCAGCAGCGACGGTTCGCAGGCTCCGACGCTCACCAGCATGAATCTCCAGGTGGACTGCGCGCCGAGCGAGTGAACTGCGGGTAATCTTTCGCGCGTGACCGACCTGCCGCTCGATTTGTCCGCCTTGCTCCGCGCTGCCCTCGACGCGGCGCGCACCGCAGCTTCCCTCGTCGAAAAAGGCTGGCGGACGCACCCGACTACGGACCACAAGCGAGCGCGTGTGGACCTCGTCACGCGGTTCGACCGCGAAAGCGAGGCGCTGCTGCGCGAGACGCTGTCGAGAACGACACCTTTCCCCGTGGTCGGAGAAGAAGAAGGCGGCGAGCCCGCGCGCGGCGCGCGGACGGCGACCTGGTACGTGGACCCGCTCGACGGGACCACCAACTTCGTCCACGGCCATCCGTTCTGGTGCGTCTCGGTCGGCCTCCTGGCCGAAACCGGTCCGCTCCTCGGTGCCGTGGTCGCGCCCTCTCTACGGATGGAGTGGACGGGGGTGGTCGGCGACGGCGCGTATCGAAACGGGGCTCGATGTTCGATCAGCGACGTAGGACTGCTCGACGACGCGCTCCTGGCCACGGGGTTTCCCTACGACCGCCGGACGAGCGACGACAACAACTTCGACGCATTCGTGGCCATCAAGAAGAAGTGCCAGGCCGTTCGCCGGTGCGGGTCGGCCGCGATCGATCTTTGCCTCGTCGCCGACGGCACGTACGACGGGTATTGGGAGAAAAAGCTCGGCCCTTGGGACGTGGCTGCAGGCAGCGCGATCGTGCTCGCGGCGGGCGGGCGGGTCACCGACTACGCGGGCCGTCCGGCGGACGTGACGCAGGGCGATGTCGTCGCCACCAACGGTCACATCCATCCCGAACTCGTGGCGGAGCTCGGCGCGGTACTGTCAACACGCTGAGTCGTTGCGCACCGTGCCGAGCGCCGATTCGCCGCGTCCGAGGTCATCGAGCGCTTTCTCGCAGTCGTCGGCGACGAGGCGATGCCCGGCCAGCACCGCGAGATCGCGCGCCTTCTCGTACTCGTCGCGCGCCGCGCCTCGCTGGCCGAGCCTGCGCAAGAGCTTCGCCAGCAGCCTCCGCCCGCCCACCACGTCCCAAGTGAACTCCTTGCTCTCTGCGTACGCAATCCCTTGGCGCAGGAGCCTCTCGCCGTCGACCGTGCCCTTGATCCCGTCGAGGAACGCGAGCAGCATCCGATTGTAGTTCGCGAAGCGCTCGTCCCCAGACTCGCTGCACAGCGCGAGCGACTGCTGGATGGCCCCGTACGCTCGCGGCAGGTCCTCCATGTAAACGAGGACGTGGCCGAGGTTGTGGAGGTTGAGCATCGCCTCGTGGGCGAGCCCCATCTCGCGGGCGAGCTGAGCCGCCTCCTCGCACCGCTGGACGGCGGAGCGGAAGTCGCGGATGAAATAGTCGACCAGCGCACGCGCTCGCGCGCGTTCGAGCGCCGCAATCGGGTCGTGAGCAAGCAGACGCTCGGCCTCTTCGAGGTGCGCGAGCGCCGTGGCGCGGTCCCCGATCGCGGCGTGCGACTGAGCCAAGTGGAGCGCGGTGCGGTGCTCCCCGTCGGCATCGCTCGACGCCCGCGCCAGCGCGCGAATCTCACCCAGCACGACCAGTGCCCGTCTGAAATCGCCTTGACGCGCCGCGAGCTCCACCTCCGCGAGGAGCACCGGCTTGACGAGCTGCGGATCGCCGCGCGCAATCGCCCTCGCCTCGGACAGTCTCTCGCGTGCCGCATCGATTCGATTCACGGCAGCGAGCACCTGACCGGACGCCACGCGTGCGCGAACTTGCTCGCCGAGAGCCCCCACACGGTCGGCGTGCGCGACAACCGAGTCGCAAAGCTCTTGGGCGCCGGACAACGCGCGGACGAAGCGGACGCCCGACGCGAGCCGCTCCAGCCAGGTCACGAGCTCCTCGGGCGCCCGGGCGGCGACGTTCGTGAGCGCGATCGCGCGCGCACAGTCCCGCGCTGCTGCCTCGAGCTGGCCCATGGCGAGACGCCGCTCGCCGCTCTTGGCGAAGTATCCGGCCGCGCGCTCGTGGTCCCCAGCTTCGTACCAGTGTGCAGCGATGCGCGCCGGTTGCTCCCACGCACGCTCGCCGAGGGCCGCCTCGAGCGCGCGCGCCGCCGCGGCATGCATCTCGCGCCAGGCCTCGGGCGTGAGAGCGCTGGTCACGACCTCACGGATGATCGGCGACGTGAACCGGAGTTCCGTAGGTCCGGTGTGGACGACGAAGTCGCGGGCCGCGAGCGCGGCGATGGACCGCTCGATCGACGGCACCGCTTGCCCAATCATGTGCGAGAGAACGGCGAGGTCGATGGGGTCGCCCAGAACAGCGACCGCCTGCAACGTCGCCCGCTCGCCGGCCGACAGAAGAGCCACGCGCGACGCAACCAGCGCGCGCAACGTCTTCGGGACAGCGAGATCCTCCCCGACGAGCCTCGCCGAGGCAACGCGCCGATCGACGATCGACACCGCCCCTTCGTGCACGAGGGCTTTGACCAACTCGCCGACGAAGAGCGGATGCCCGCCTGCCCGCTCGCGAACGAACTCAATCAGCTCCTCGGGCACCGTATCCACCGCCAGCCGCAGCGCCACGAGGCGCTCGACCTCCGCCGGGGCGAGATCGCCGAGATCGATCGCGACGTGCCCTTCGGTCTTTTCGAGCGCGTGCGAAACGCCCACGCGGACGGCGAATGCGAAGACGATACGGGAGTTCGCGCTTCGCCGCAGGACCTCCTCGAGCAGCGCGTAGCTTTCTTCGTCCATCGCTTCCGCGGCGTCCCACGCGAACGCATGCGGCCGGTCGGCGCAGAGGCCGTGCACCATGCGCGTCAGCGCGTGACAAAGAAGCGCGTTGGCGTCGCCGCCGAGCGTCTTTACGCCGGCCCCGAGCGCCATCAGGACCGCTTGGGGTTCTTCGCCCCTCAAGCCGAGGGCGCGGAGTCGCGGCTCGAGCGCGAGAATGCGATCCGGCGCGTCGGCTTCACTGGTGCCGCAGAGAACCTGCAGCATGCGGACGACGCCCGAAAGTGGAAATCCTTCCTCCCGAGGCGGACAGGTCGCGACGTGGAAGCCGACGTCGTACCCGCCCTTTCGAATTCGCCGCTCGACTTCGTAGAGAAGGCGTGTCTTGCCGACGCCGAAGTCCCCGCGGATCGTCAGGACGCGCGCCTTTCGCTTGGCGGCGAGCGCCAAGACGACGCCGATGCGACGAAGCTCCTCCGTGCGCCCCACGAAGCGACCGAGCGTCTCGCCCGGGACCCGAACGTCGGTCACCCGCATGGCGGGAACGTTGGGAGACGGCTTGTCGCTGTCGCCCAGCGGCTCGAACTCGAACGACGACTTGACCTGGCGCATGGCCAGCGTGCTCATGACGGCCTGTCCGTCGCGTACGCGAGCCAGATCGCGCGCCGTATCGATCAGCGTAGCCAGTCGGTCGTCCTCGACTGGTTGACCCTCGCTCGAGACGTGAATGTGTCCGACGTGCAGCCCGATGCCGGGCGGGTGCGCCGGCCCCAGACTACGGAGCGCGACGAGGCTGCAGCGGGTCGCCATCTCCGTGTCACGACCGTCGGGCTCGCCGAGGCCGAAGAGTGCCGCGATGTGCCCGACCTCGCGGCGAAGGACGCGACCGCCCCAGCGCTCGAGGACGCTCGCCGCTTGGTCGGCCGCTGCGCTGGACATGTGACGCGGCAGCTCGATCACCACGCCGGTGACCTCGCGCCGTTCGCCCATCTCCGCCGCGCGCTCGATCCCGATGGGCTGCGGCGCGATCGCGACGCGTACACCCGACGCTTGGCGAGACGACGGCACTTCGACCGGTGTCCGTTCGGTTCGCGTCTGGGCCCCGTCGGCCTCGAGCAGGTGCTCCGGGGGCGCGCTCGCGCCGGCGGCGCCCTCGTTCTCACGGAATCGCGACAGGAACTCTGCGAGATCATTCGCGCCGTAACGACTTCCCTGCGCATAGAGGAATGCGAGGAGTGCCTCGTACAGACGTCCGGCATCGGGATGGCGATCCCCCGGGCTCTTCGCCATCGCGGTCTTGAGGATCGCGACGAGCTCGGAAGGAGCGTCCGGACGCAGGAGCGTCAGCGGCGGGTACTCGCAGGCCTGAACGCGCCGGAGCGTCTCGAAGGTCGTCGGCGCCCCGAATGGATTCACGCCCGCGACACATTCGTAGGCGATCGTGCCGAGCGAGAAGAGATCGCTTCGCGCATCGACGCTCTCCCCTCGGGCCTGCTCGGGGCTCATGTAGCCGAACTTGCCCTGCAGCCGATTTGCCCGGGTGTCTTCGGCCGCGCCGCGGTCGAGCGCTCCGCAGGCCTTCGCGACGCCGAAATCGGTGACTTTGACCTCGCCTTCGAAAGACAGGAGGACGTTCTGCGGCGAAACGTCGCGGTGTACGATGCCGAGCGGGCGCATTCGCTCGTCGCGCCGGCGGTGAGCATGGTCGAGCCCCTTGGCCACTTCGGAAGCGACGAACACGCCCATCTCGACGGGCAGCACGATCTGCTTGCGCCGGCATCGGGCCAGGAGGCTGGCGAGATCGAGACCGTGTACGTACTCCATCGCCATGTAGTAGGCGTCTGGCTGCTGGACACCGCCCGATTCGCCGCCCGGTGTCTTCCCGAGGTCGAACACCTGCACGATGTTCGCGTGCGACAGGCTCACGGCCAGCTTCGCCTCGTGGATGAACATGTCGACGAAGTCTTGGCTGCGAGAGAGCTCCGGGAGGATTCGCTTGATCACCAGGATCTTCTCGAAACCTTCGACGCCGTAGCTCTTGGCCTTGAAGACCTCCGCCATGCCTCCCAGGCCGAGCCGCTCGAGCAGTCGATAGCGACCAAATGCGGAGCTCACGAGAGTGACGTATCGCGCATCGCGAGACACCTCGCAATGGTCGGACGCATGGCGTTCTCGGCGCACATGCGCCCGCAAAGACTACGGGCCTCGTCTGCCGAACTCCGTCGGCACTCCAGGGAACGGGGGCGGCGGCTCGGGGTGACGAACGACGTACACCGGGTTGGTGAACGCCAGGGGCGGCACTGGCATGAAAGGCAGCACCTCGTCGAGGCGGCGCTCGCCGCGCACGATGACTTGGACCCAGCCGTTGGCCGCGCCGACGGTCACATCGATGTCACGGTCGAAGCGCACGGTGCGCGCTTGCGCCTCTTCCAGGGTTCCTTCTTCGGGACCGAGCTGCGTCGGGCGCGAGGCCACTTCGAAGCCTTGCACGATTCGCCCGCCGACGACGACTTCGATGCGGGAGACGTCGACCCACGGCGCCGCGCGAACGCGCAGGTGGCCGTGGAGCGGATCGTCGGTGGTGAGCGCCTCGTCGCCCGGGCCGGTGCCGGCGAGCACGAACTCGATGATGGGACCGCTGGTCACGGTCGCGTGCCCCTTCTTGATGTTGGCCACGACGACCAGCGGGTCGACCTCTTTGCCGTTGTCTTCCCCCGTGGCGTGCGGGTCGACGGTCACCATCGTGCGCGGATAGCCGGCCCATCGAAATTGGATGCGGTGCGAGTCGCTGCTACCGGTCGCCGTGAAACGCCAGCCGTAATCGAGCAAGCCCCAATAGTCGCGGAGCACGTGGTCGACCCGTTCGGGCTGCTCGCTCTCGTAGCCGTTGTAGACTTCGATGCCGTCGAAATCGACGCGGCTCCGGAGGTGCGATCGCGGCGCCTTGGGATCGAAGCCTATGTTGGCGAAGTAGCCGATCCCCTTGGGCAGTCGCGGGTGGTTCAGCTGGAAGTAGCGGTTCGGGTCCCCGGTCCGGACGGCACGGAAGATCGCTGAAACCGTCGTATGCTTGAACGGTGGAACGGCCACCTGGGGCGGATAGGGAAAGACTCCAAAGTGGCCGAAACCGCGTCCATACGTGGTGACCTCCACGCCGGTCACGCTGAGCATCTCGCCTCGTAGATCCAAGGTCTCGAGCGCCGACGAGTAGTCGCCGACCACGTTGTGTTCGGTAGGCACGGCGAAGTCGATCCCCGCGGCGACGAGTGAGATGACGCGGTCTTCCGGGGTCACCGGGGAGTCGAAGCTCGGGCGCGCATGCACATGGAGGTCGCATCCCAAAACGCCGGGCGTGGGGATGACGTGGCGTGGCGCCAGCGAGACTTCTGTGACCCGTCCGGGCAAAATATTGACGGCCTTTGCGTCGATGCTCCACTCGAGCCCCTTGGTCGCCGCGACGCGGTAGCGCCCCGAAGGCAACGGCGTCGAGACTTCGCCGCGGAGCGCGTCGATGACCGGTCCGGCGCCCGAAGCGCGGTAATCTGGGCCGAAGCTCGGATCCACGGTTCCGTCGAGACCTCGCACGAGTAGCCGTGCGGTGAGCGCCTTGCCTCCGTCGGCGTCGACGATCGTCACGTGCAGCTCACCGCCGGGGGAGACGTCGAGGACCAGCTCGCGCGGCGTTCCAGGCACGAACGACGCGAGGCTGCTCGCCCTCCCCGGGTCGATCGCCGCGTACCACTGGACGACGGTCGCGGGCGCGTCGATCCGGAACGCGCCCCCGTCGTCCGCGAGCGCGCGAACTTGTGGAACGCCCTGGGCGTCGCGGCCGATGACGAGCGCCCTCTCGGTCGTCCCCGCGACGCGGCCCCGCACCGCTTCGGTCGTCAGGCCGGCGCTCTCGAAGAGGGTGCGCCAAATCGCCATGCTCGACGACCCTACGGCGATGCGAAGGTCGGCGAGGCGGCCGTCTTCGGTCGAGGTGCGCACGGGACTCGTGGCGGTGACGCGCGTCGGTTCGCCTTGGCCGTTCGGCTCGTCGAGCATCGCTTCGACGGCCATCAATCCCGCGGAAGACACGACCCCGATCGGATGCGGCTCGCTGTCGACGAGAAGCGCCGCCCCCGTGACCAGCGCCCGGTCTGCGATCTGCCCGACGCCCGAGACGAAGACGACCTGCCCATCGCTCGGCAGCTCGGCGCGGAGCGCGACCGTGTGTCCGGCTTCGACCGCGTTCGGACGCGCGCTGAGCAAGATGGAGATGGCATCCGCGGCCGGATCGACGTGAAGTTCGAGCGTGGCGTCGACCGTGGCGTCGCCAACCGGCACCGGGACACTCGCCCGAAGGCCGCCCGCGACCGGGCGCAATTCGTCGCGAGCGATCGCGAGTGCGCGCGCCGCTCCGTCGACGACGAGCGAGAGCTCCACGTCGCGACTGACGGCCCCGTCCCGGCTGCGCAGCGTCACGCGCGCCGTACCGGGATGAAGCTCGAAGCTCGCACCACGGGTATCGAGCAACGTACCGGCTCGAGTCGGCGCTCGGACGACTCCGTGCGGACGGGCTGCGTAAGCCAGACCAAACGCGATCATGCCCGCGATGACGCCCATCGCGACGAGCTCGCCCATGGTTCGGCGTTCACGCGGCATGGGCGTTCAGACGATATCACCCGCGCGACAACCAGTGAGGGTTGCCGTTCGCTCGTGCTCCCCCGCGATCGCGATGGACACGAAGAGCTCGGGGGGTCCCCCCAGCGCGTCGATCGCCTCTTCGCCCCACTCGACGACGACGAGCGCACCTTCGCCGCGCCGCTCGCGCAGTCCGAGCCGGGCCACTTCGCCCGCCAGCCGCGCTTCCCCCGCGTCGCGAAGCCGGTAGAGGTCCGCGTGAACCAGCGGAGCGTGGGCGGTCGCGTACTCGTGCACCAGGATGAACGTGGGACTCGTGATGGGCGGCGGAACGCGAAGGGCGCGGGCCATCGCCCGGACGAGGAAGGTCTTGCCGGCGCCGAGGTCGCCGGAGAGGACGACCAGGTCACCCGGACGGAGCACGCGCGCGATTGCCGTGCCGAGCTCGCGCGTGTCGCGGCGCGTAGGAAGGGGGCGGACCAACCGAGCGGTCACGGGCGGGGATGGCGGCGTCGCGCGCGCGTGCTTCGCCAGCGCCGTCGCGCGAGGCCGGCGCCCAGCGCCAGGGCCACTGCGCCCGCAGCACCACCCTCGCGATTCGCGGCGCCCGCCGAGCACCCCTTGGACGGGCCGGGGATCGGGTACGCGGCGCAGATGGCGTCCGTGTCGTCCTGGGTCAGCGTGATCGCGTCTTTCTGGTAGTAGGCGTACATCACGGCGGTGCTGACGGGGGAATGCGCGAGGCCGATGAAGTGCCCGGCCTCGTGCGTCATGATCGCCTCGAGCGAGTACGCTCCGCCAACCGCCGGCGTCGTGATCGAAATCGTGTGCCCGGGGGTGGTGTTGATTTCGGTGTCGGCAACGAATATGTGTCCCGTCTCCACGCCATAGGTGACCGTGGTCAGCGCGAGCGTGTTCGTTGGATCGTTGTACGGCCAGACACTGTCCCGGAAAAGGATGACGTGGGGAGCGTCCTGCGCCGTGAAGCCGCACGGTCCGGCTTCGCAACCAGCATAGCCCGCATCGGTCGGGCCCTCGTTGCGAAACGATAGGTCCGGGTGCTGCATCGGATCGACCTCCGAGCAAGCTACCTGCGACCATTTTGCGAACGAGCGATCCAAGATGGCCGTCGCCTCCGCGAGATCGATTTGGGAACTCGCCTCTTGCTCGATTTCATAGGTGACCGGCATCGACGGCCAGACGAGCGGCTTCCCCTCCCCGATGCAGCCGTTTTGCGTCGGGTTGTAGCCCGCGGGAATCGGGACGGTCGTCGTTCGGCAATAGGCAGACGCGTCCCCCGCAAACGCCAGCGCAAGCGCAAAGGCCGCCGATGAAGCGTGCGCGCGTCGCATATGCCTTCATCGTATCCGGTAAAATGAAAGCGGGAAGCCCTGTGAGTTCGCTTTCCCGTCGGCGAGCCGCCGGGGGATGAACCGCTGTCAGGAACGCGAGGGGATGGCAGGATCTGTCGGACCCTGGCGTCCTTGGCGACCCTGGCGGTTTCTCTCGCGGCGAAAGTGGGACTCGGTCTAAGAGCGAGAAGGGTGGGGCTGCGCACCTTCGGCGCGCACTTCCTCCTCGTCCGCCTTGGCCTTCTTTTTCGCGCTCTTTCCGTCTTCGGCCCCCTCTTCTTCGCCCTCTTCTTCGTTGCCGCCGCCCTCGCTCTCCGGCTCGCTTTCCTTCGCCGATTCACCGTTCAATCGGCGGATGGCCTCGGCATCACCCACGCTCATCGCGAGCCTCGGGTTCTTTCGCGCTTGCTCCCAGAATCGCGCGTAGAAGTACGACACGACGAGGGCGCTCAGGAGCCCGATGAGCTGGCTCGTCGAAAGCTGATAGGCCTCGGTCTGCGCGAAACTGGCTGGCTTGAGCGCGACGTAGGCGACGACCGGCGGAACGAACGCAATGGCCCGCGCGACCGTGCGCGCGCGCTCGTTGACGATTCCGAGGGAGATCCCGAAAACGAAGCCAAGGGCCATGAGAAGCAAACACAGCGGGATGTACAGGTGCGCGTCGAACGTCGGGCCGTAGCTGCCGCGCTCGACGTCGTCGCGCCACAGCTCCAGAACGAATCGGAGAAAGCCGTAGGCGAACACGAATAGGAAAAACACCTGTCCGCGAAAGCGGGTGTACTTGCGCTGCCAGAAGAGAACGCCCAAAAGAAGGAGTCCGACGAGCGACTCGTAGAGCTGCGTCGGGTGCACGGGAAAGCTGGTGTTCATCCGAAGAAGCTCGGACTCCATCGGCGTTCCGCGGTAGAGGTCCACGTGACGAACGAACGCCGGACTTCCTTCACCGGTCGCCAGCGTACCCGCCGGCCAGTGCGGGAACGTTCCGAGCGCTTTCAACCAGCGGGGCGCGCCGTCCGACAGGCGCTTGCCGAAATCGCAGCCGAACAGGTAGCAGCCGAGGCGCGTGATGAGCAGACCCGACGCAAGGCTCGGCACCGCGTCGTCGGCCCAAGCGAGCAGCCGGATCTTCTTCGGCGCGAGGTACCCCCAGCTCCCCAAGAGCCCGCCGATGAAGCCCCCGTACGCGACCAGCCCGCCGTTGCGCAGGGCGAAGAGGTCCCAGAACGACTTGAAATCTTCCGGGTTCGTGAGCGTGTAGAGAACGCGCGACCCGGCGAGTGCCGCAAGGGCGGTGACGACGTAGCAGTTGGCCATCGTCTCTTTGGGCAGGCCGTCCCTTTCCGCGAGCGGGAGTGCCACGTACCAGCCGACGACGAGCGAGAGGCCGAGCATGACACCGTACGCGTAAATGGGGAGGTTCTGAGCCTCGTAAGAAACCCCCCGAAAGTTGTAACCCGCGGCGACCGCAGCGATCGCGACGACCGCCGCGCCCAGCGCTCCGCTCCTGTCTCGTCGCAAGAGCGCGAGGCCCGCGAACACTGCGGCGATTGCGGCGACCGCGGCGAGGATCCACCACAGTTTGAGCGGCGCGTGCGGCAGCGGGATTCGAAACAGGATCGGATGCATGTCTTTTTTCCCAGCCTCTGTGTACAAGAAAACTAGTCCGCTGGCCCGATCGAGGCCAAGAGAGCGTTATGGTAGATCCGGGCGGTGATGAAACCTCGACCTAACGCGTGGATCGCAGGGCTCGCTATGGCCGGTTGCGTGCCGCCGGGAAGCGCGGGTTCGCAACCGGACGCCGGTCAGCCCGCCCCGCCCGCGGCCGAGGCGCGCCCTTCCGCCGCTCCGCGCGCTTCGAATGCTGTCCCCGTAGCCGACTTGCTGAAAGCACCGTTCGAAGATTTTTTCGAACGTGCTTCCGCCACTTCCCCTTCGAGTGAGGGACAAGCGAGCGGCGACCTCGGCCGCGATTGGGTGGCGACCGTCCCGGGCGTATGGCGGGTCGAGGGAGGGCGCCTGTGCGGAGAACGCGCCCACAACCACGGCGTCTGGCTGAGGCGGGTGCTCCCGGTCAACGCCCGCATCGAGTTCGACGCCGCCAGCGACGCGACCGACGGCGATCTGAAGGCCGAATACTGGGGAGACGGTCGATCCTCGGCGACGGCGCTGTCGTACACGAACGCGACGAGCTACTTGACCATCTTCGGCGGGTGGCACAACAAGTATCACGTTCTCGCGCGCCTGAACGAGCACGGCGGCGATCGCAAGGAGATCAACGTCGATCCGAATTCGGACGACCCTCGGGAGAAGCCGGTCGTCGCGGGTCAAAGCTATCACTTCAAAGTCGAACGAGCCGACGGCAAGACCGTCAAGTGGTGGGTCGACGGAAACGAGATGCTTTCGTACGCAGATTCGGCACCCCTGACCGGCCCCGGACACGACCACTTCGGATTCAACGACTGGGAAGTAAAGGTCTGCTTCGACAACGTCCGGATCGTACCGTTGCCTTGAGGCAGCGAAGTGGATCAAACTGAAACCGAAAAGCTGATCGGCGACCTCGAGCTCGCGGTCGATCGGCTTCGGTCGCTCTACGAGCAGTACTTCATGGGTATCGAGAAGATCGAGCCCACCGTCGTGCGCAAAGACGTCGACCGGCGCATTTACGTTCTTCGCAAGGAGCAGATCCGAAATACCGCCCTCCGTTTCCGATTCCACATGCTCCTTCAGCGGTACAATACCTACCAATCGTACTGGCAGCGCATCTGCCGCGACATCGAGAATGGCACCTACACGCGCCACGTCATCCGCGCGCAGCGGCGCTTCGGGATCAAGCGGCCGAGCCTCCGCCCGCCTTCGGCGCCGCCGCGGTCCGCGCGATCGGTGGAAGCCGAGCTCGCGGAGCTGGACCGGGAGTTCGCGCCCGCGGAGATGCTCGCCGACGGCGACTTCGAGTTGGAAGAAGAGCCGGCGACTGCACGCCGATCGCCGTTGAGACCACCACCGGCCGCATCTCGGACCCCGCCGCTCCCGCGACCTCCGCCCCCGCCGCGGATTGCGCCTCCCCTCGCGCCGCATGCTCGGACGCCGCGACCGCCGCCACCTGGGACGCCGCGGCCGATGCCCCCTCCGACGATTCCGCCCGGAGGAGCAGCTCGGCCTCTCGCGCCGCAGTCCCGACCTAGGGTGCCGCCGGCCCGGGCTTCCGCGCCGCCGGCGCGCGCCGGTGCGCGTCCGAATGCCCCCGTCCCCCCGGCACCCCCATCGTCCGCCGCCGTGGCCGGCCAGCTGGGTCGCCGCCCGGTTGCGACCGCGGTTTCGCCTCAGCCGGCTCAAAAGCCGTCCGCGGAGCTCCCTGACGAGCGCGTTCGCCAGCTCTACTCGCAGTACGTGGAAACCAAGCGCCGGCAGAACGAGTCGACCGCGTCCGTCACCTACGAGGCGGTCGCCAGGAGCCTGCGCGAGTCGAGCGCCAAGCTCCGCCAGAAGCTGGGGCGGCCTGTCGACTTCGAGGTGGTGGTGAAAGACGGAAGGGCGGTGCTGAGGCCCGTGGTAAAATAGGGCTCGGAGGCGCGGCAAGCCCCGACCAACGACGTTCTATGCTTGGCGAAGAAGCTCCGGTCCCGGAAGAGGGTAGTTCACCCGCGCGGCAGTTGCGTCCCCTCGCCCGACCACGAAGGTCGCTTCCCCGAGTGACGGGCTCCTCGCGCGCGAACGAAGCTCCCTC